>NZ_JAPDCL010000014.1:0-111221 GCF_027706025.1 Aeromonas sp. Y311-2
GGGTATCCATGATGGTTGACCTCAAGGTGATGGCCTACTTCAAGATTAGCCTTTCAACACGTAATTGGGACAGAGCCTTTTTTATGCGGGGTTATCCCCCGTCATTCAGCATCTATCAACCACGCAGGGCGGCGATGCGCTGCTCGATGGGCGGGTGGCTCATGAACAGCTCGCTCATGGAGCGCTTGCCGTTGATACCAAAGGCCATCATGGAGCCTTCCAGCTGCGGCTCGGCACCGCGGGAGAGGCGCTCAAGGGCGGCAATCATCTTGTCGCGACCGGCCAGCTTGGCGGCACCGGCATCGGCACGGAACTCACGCTGACGGCTGAACCACATGACGATGATGGAGGCCAGAATGCCGAACAGCATCTCCAGCACGAACACGGTGATCATGTAGGCAAAACCGCCGGTACTGCTGCTCTCTTCCTCGTTGTTGGAGCTGAAGAAGTTGCTGATGACGCCAGCCACGATCCGGGCGAAGAACATCACGAAGGTGTTCACTACCCCCTGGATCAGGGTCAGGGTCACCATGTCGCCATTGGCCACGTGGCTCACCTCGTGGGCCAGTACCGCTTCCGCCTCGTCACGGCTCATGCTGTAGAGCAGGCCGGAGGAGACCGCCACCAGCGAATCATCGCGGCGGGCGCCGGTTGCAAAGGCGTTCATCTCGGGAGAGTCGTAGATCCCCACTTCCGGCATCTTGATACCCGCTTCGCGGGCCTGACGGGCCACAGTGCTCACCAGCCAGTGCTCGGTCTCGTTACGGGGTTGCTCGATGACCTGGACGCCATAGCTGCGCTTGGCCATCCACTTGGACATCAGCAAGGAGATAAAGGAACCCCCAAAACCGAACACGGCACAGAACACCAACAGCCCGGAAATGCTGGACTTGTTGATCCCCAGAACCGAGAACAGGATATTGAGTACCACCCCCAGCACCAGCATGACGGCCAGGTTGGTCACCAGGAATAGCATAATTCGCTTCATATAGACTCCTTGTGAAGATAAGGGACATGACCGGGGATCACTCGGGATCCCCACCTGATCATGTTAATGTCGACATTCTAGGGAGATTCGATGAATGTTCGCTGAATATGCCGTCAAAGTAGCGGCGAGATATCGAGACGCCCCTGCAAATCGGCTTCAAGTGGATTGTTTATAAACGGAATTTCGCCGAGGAAGGGAGCTGGCAGCAAGCCCCTCAGGGTGTCCAGATTTTCCTGATAATGGCTCATGGAACCATGGAGCCGATTAATTACCCACCCCGCCACCGGCAGCTGATCATTGCGAATGGCGGCAAAGGTGAGCAACGCATGGTTGAGGCAACCCAGCTTGGCCCCCACTACCATGATCACCGCCATGTTCTCCTGCTTGACCCAGTCCGACAGCAGATGCTTGCGATCGAGCGGCAAATACCAGCCCCCCGCCCCTTCCACTACCGCCAGTTCGGCCCCAGCCTGTTCAATCTTGCGTAGCCCCTCGCTCAACCCCTGCATGGTGATAGGCTGGCGCGCCTCGCTGGCGGCGATGTGGGGCGCAATCGGCGGCTCATAGGCGAACGGATTGACCACCTCATAGGGCAGCGGCAGACTCGCCGCCTCCTGCAACAGAACGGCATCCAGGTTGCGCAGCCCGTCCGGAGTGCGAGCACATCCGGCCGAGACCGGCTTGTAACCCGCGCACTTGATTCCCTGTGCGCTGAATTCGCGCAGCAGGGTGCGCGCCACCAGCGTCTTGCCCACATCGGTATCGGTGCCGGTGATAAAGAATGATTTCATACGGTTCTCTCCTTGGCAGGGCCCGTTGACTACCCTGCACACAATGCGATTCCCGGCGCTCAGCGAGGCTTGCTGAGGCGGCCGAGGCACACCCGATAACTGGCGACCAGCCTGCCATCGGGCTGGCGAAACACCTCATACGCCTGCGCCAGCTGCTGCAATCTGGCGCGACCACTCAGACCGGCCGGGGCGGCACTCCCCTGATTGTCATTGATCTGATTGGCCCCAATCCCCTTGAGATCGCGCAACAACTGCGGCAATTCAAGATAGGCGAGATCCCAGGTGATACAACGCAGCTCGGGAGCAGATACCCCGGCGCTAGCCAGCGCCTGCTCCAATTGTGGCAGGCTGAGGAAGCGATTGACATGGGCGCGACCATCAAGCTGCTGCCAAGCGGCTCGCAACTGCCAGAGCGACTCATCGAGCAGGGTCGAGAAAAAGATCTGGCCGCCCGGTTTGACCACCCGCAGCAACTCGCCAAAAGCCTGGGCCGGACGCTCGCACCACTGCAACGCCAGACTGGAGAAAACCCAGTCGAACGCGCTGTCGGCGAAAGGAAGCTGCTCCGCATCACCGCAGAGCAGGCGGGCGCCGCTGCCACGCAAGGCGGCCTGCGCCAGCATGCCGGGGGCGAGATCCAGCCCCACCAGCTGGTGACAACGGTTCGCCAGCTGGGGCAAGAAAAAGCCGGTGCCGCAGCCCAGATCCAGCCCGCTCACCGTCAGATCAGTGCCAACCAGCCTGTCTGGCATCCATTCCAACAGCGCCTGACCCACCTCCTGTTGAAAGCGGGCGTGGGCATCGTAATGACGAGCGGCGGCGCCAAAACGGCGAGCAAGCTGCGCCTTGTCGACCGTTTGAAAACGCTCAGCCATAGTGAGCCTCCCCAAGCGTTGTAACTGCAGGGCAGACCCCCAAGGCATCGAGCAGGCGCTCCACATCCTGCTCGCGGTGAGCCGCGCTCAGGGTAATGCGCAGCCGGGCCGTACCGACTGGCACCGTTGGCGGGCGGATGGCGCTCACCCAGACGCCGCGTTCCCGCAGCCGTTCTGCCAGTTGCAGGGCAACACTGCTCTCCCCCACCAGCAGCGGCTGGATCGGGGTATCGCTCGCGCCAAGCTGCCAACCCTGATCCTTTGCCCCTTGCCGGAAGCGAGCGATCAGCTGGCCAAGATGGGCGCGGGACTCATCAGCCGCGCGCACCAGTTCGATGCTCTTGCTCACCGCGCAAGCCTGCGCGGCGGGCATATGGGTGCTGTAGACATAGTGGCGAGCGAAGTTGACCAGATACTCCACCAGCTCGCGGCTGCCGCCGACAAAGGCGCCAGCGACGCCAAGCGCCTTGCCAAAGGTGCCCATCTGGATATGCACGTTGGCAGGATTTACTCCCTGCGCCGCCAGGGTGCCGCGCCCCTCAGGCCCCAGCACACCAAGACCGTGGGCATCGTCGATCATCAACCAGTTGCCGCTCTGGGCTGCGAGGGTTGCGAGCTCGCGCCAAGGGGCCTGATCCCCGTCCATGCTGAACACCCCTTCCGAGACAATCAGTCCACGATTGGGCTCAAGCTGCCGTTCAAGGGCCGCCATATCGTTGTGGGCAAAACGCTTCATCTTGCAAGGGAGCTGGCTGCCCATCTCCTGCAAAGAGGCGTGGTTGAGTTTGTCCTGCCACAGCAGGTGTTCCTTGCCAAGCAGGGCTTTGAGCACCGCCTGATTGGCCGAAAAGCCGCAGTTGAACAGCAGTACCGCTTCCACCCCGAGCCACTCGGCCAGGGTCTCCTCAAGCTCTTGGTGGGCACGGCTGTAACCGGTCACCAGCGGTGAGGCGCCGGAGCCCGTGCCATAACGCTCAATCCCCGCGTTGAAGGCAGCCTTGATGGCGCCGTGATCTGCCAGTCCCAGATAGTCGTTGGCGGAAAAATTGAGGTATTCGCGCCCTGCAACCCTGAGCCGCCCGCCACTCGCCCCGTCGGTCGCGATGCGGTTGCGCAGCAGACCCACCTGCTCGCGCTCGGCCAGCGCCGCGCCCAACCCAAAGGGGCCCGTTACTGCAGGGCCGTTCATGACCGCGCAGCCCCTGCACGGGGGCGGGTGGCGTCATAAAACATTTCGGCAGGTTCGCTCTGGCGACTCACCTCGGCCAGCAGCTCCTCTTCTTGAACCTGATCAGGCTTCTGGACCCGTTGGGCGGGACGAATGCCGAGCCGCTTGAACAGCTGCATGTCGCTGTTCTCGTCCGGGTTGGGGGTGGTCAGCAGTTTGCAGCCGTAGAAGATGGAGTTGGCCCCGGCCATAAAACACATGGCCTGCATCTGCTCGTTCATCTTCTCCCGCCCGGCAGAGAGGCGCACATGGGAGGCGGGCATCATGATCCGCGCCACGGCGATGGTGCGGATAAATTCGAACGGATCGAGGTTCTCCTCGTTCTCCAGCGGCGTTCCCTTCACCTTGACCAGCATGTTGATGGGCACACTCTCCGGGTGGCGCGGCAAGTTGGCGAGCGCCATCAAGAGGCCCGCACGGTCTTTGGCCTGCTCGCCCATGCCGACGATGCCGCCAGAGCAGACCTTCATGCCGGCGCTGCGCACATGCTCCAGCGTATCGAGCCGATCCTGATAGGTGCGGGTGGAGATGATCTCGCCGTAGAACTCCGGCGAGGTGTCGAGGTTGTGGTTGTAGTAATCGAGCCCCGCAGCGCCAAGACGGGCGGCCTGATCGGCGGTCAGCATCCCTAGCGTCATGCAGGTCTCCATACCGAGCCCGCGCACCTCCTCAATCATCCGGATGATGTAGGGCATGTCCTTCTCTTTGGGGTTGCGCCAGGCGGCCCCCATGCAAAAGCGTGACGAGCCGTTGGCCTTGGCTTCGCGGGCCCGCTCCAGCACCTTCTCCACCTCCATCAGCCGCTCGGCCTCAAGACCGGTGTGGTAACGGGCGCTCTGGGGGCAGTATTTGCAATCTTCCGGGCAGGCGCCGGTCTTGATGGAGAGCAAAGTACTCACCTGCACTTCATTCGGGTCAAAGTGGGCGCGGTGGACGGTCTGGGCCTGAAACAGCAGATCGTTGAACGGCAGGGCAAACAGGGCCTGAACCTCGGCGAGGGTCCAGTCATGACGAAGGGCGTGACCGCCCGCGGTGAGAGCATTCATACATGGCTTCCGGTTGTTATTAGTGGGATCCTGCGCCCGCCATCTTGGGATGGACGGCCACAAAACCCGCCGCCGGGCCTGCGCGCTCAGGGTGATGCGCAGTGCCAAGTGGCTGAAATTGTTGGCTAGTGTAGAGAGCACGCGTAGACTGTCAACACCGACCAGATCAAACCAATTGACAACAGAACAACAAATGACCAATCAAGAATTCGACCTGCACCACATCTGGCACCCCTATACCTCCCTCACTCACCCCCTACCCTGCTATGAAGTGGTCAGCGCCAAAGGGGTGAAGATCACTCTCAGCGACGGCCGTGAACTGGTGGATGGCATGAGCTCCTGGTGGGCTTGCGTGCACGGCTATCAGGTGCCGGAGTTGGACGCTGCCGCCACCTCCCAGCTCGGCAAGATGTCCCACGTGATGTTTGGCGGCCTCACCCACGCCCCGGCGGTCGAGCTCTGCCGCAAGCTGGTGGAGATCACTCCAAAGGGGCTTGATCGGGTCTTTCTGGCCGATTCCGGCTCGGTGGCAGTGGAAGTGGCGCTGAAGATGGCCCAGCAGTACTGGCACGCCAAGGGAACGCCAAGAGCCAAATTTGTCGCCCTGCGCAGCGGCTATCACGGCGACACCTTTGGCGCCATGAGCGTCTGCGATCCCGATGGCGGTATGCATGAGCTCTACAAGGGATTCCTGCCGGAACACTATTTTGTCGATGCGCCCAGCTGTCGCTTCCACGCCGAGTGGGATGAACAGTGCGTGGTGGAGCTGGCGACACTCATGGCCGATCATCACGAAGAGATCGCCGCCATCGTGCTTGAGCCCATAGTGCAGGGCGCTGGCGGCATGCGCTTCTATCACCCCCGCTACCTGCAGTGGGTGCGCGCCCTGTGCGACGAGTTCGGTGTGCTGCTGATTGCCGACGAGATCGCCACCGGCTTTGGCCGCACCGGCCAGCTGTTTGCTTGCGACTGGGCGGGGATCAGCCCCGACATCATGTGTCTGGGCAAGGCGCTCACTGGCGGCTACCTCACCCTCTCGGCGACCCTGACCACCGAGCATGTTGCCCGCACCATCTGTGACGGCAAGGCGGGGGTCTTTATGCACGGCCCCACCTTTATGGGCAACCCGCTCGCCTGCGCGGTGGCCAACGCCTCTATCGATCTGCTGCTCGCCTCACCGTGGCAGGAGCGAGTGCGCACCATCGAGCATCAGCTGCGTACCGAACTGGTAGAGCTGACCCTGCACCCGGCGGTCGCGGATGTGCGAGTGCTCGGCGCCATCGGGGTGGTGGAGATGAAAGAGCGGGTGGATGTAGCGCGCATCCAGCGCAAGTTTGTCGAACTGGGCGCCTGGATCCGCCCCTTTGGCAAGCTGATCTACCTGATGCCCCCGTTCGTCATCACCCCTGAAGAGCTGCGGGTATTGACCGGCGCCATCCGTCAGGCCATTACCGAAGGCGAGTTTTAAGGCATGCAGCGGGCGGCCATCGCAGCCGCCCGTTTGACTACCCGCATTTGATATATAAAGAGGGCAACTTTATCCACTTCAGTGCAGTTTCACTTGCCGTAATGTGAGCAAAACACCAGACCTGAGGCCCCAAGAGGGGTAAACTGCTGCGGTTTTACCATCAAGAAAGACTGCTCATGCGCCTCTCCATTGCTGCCAAAATCAACTTTTTCCTGCTCTTCATCTTCTCCATGGTACTGGTCTTCTCCGCAGCCTATCAGGCGGTGCGCGAGCGCGATCTCATCCTGACCCTCATCAAGGAGCAGAGCCGCGAGCAGACCGAAGCCTATTTCGACGGCCTCAACATGCTGATGCTGACCGGCAAGATGGATGCCCGCGATACCCTGCGCGGCAAATTTCTCGACCATGCCCATGTGGAGGATGCCCGCATCGTCCGTGGCGACGCGGTGAGCAAACAGTTCGGGCCGGGACGGGAGACCGAACAGGTAAAGGATGAGTTTGATGAGCTGGCTCTGGTGGGCAAAGGGAGTCTGGAGGTGGTGCACAACGGCATGCACAGCCGTCTGGTGGTCACCCGACCGCTGCTGGCCAAGAAGGATTTTCGCGGCACCGACTGCACCAGCTGTCATCTGGTGCCGGAGAACACCGTGCTTGGTGCGGTACGCTTTGACTACTCCCTCGATTCGCTGTTTACCCGGGTCGAGCAGAATATCCTCACCTCGGCGCTGATCCTCACCGGCATCTTCGGGATGGGACTGCTGCTGACCCTCTGGGTCATCCGCACCTGGATCGTGCGCCCTCTCAACCAGTTGACCCGCTCCATGGAAGAGGCCACCGACCTGCACGACTTCGGTCACCGGCTGGAGGGGGATGACGGCGACGAGATTGGCCGGGTGGCGGTGGCCTACAACCAGATGCTCGACAGCGTGGAGCGCCAGCTCGGCAAGCGCACCAAGGCCAGCAGGCAGGAGCCGGATCAGCCCCGCTGAGGCGGGCGCTTAACCGACGTAGTAGAAAAGCAGACTGGCGATCAGCACCAATAGCAGGATGGCCAGATTGACATGCCGGGAGTCATCCTGACGGCGGCTGCGCTTGCGCTCCAGCAGCAACACCGCCAGCGTCAGGGCGCAGCAGCTCCAGAGCCCGTAGACCAGCCAGGGGGTAAGGGCCGGGTCCCAATAATCGCGCACCTCGATCCCGCCATAGACCAGAAAACCGTAGGCAATTTCGGGCCGGGCATAGTGGTAAAGGGAGAGCAGCACGATAAAGCCGCCCCAGCAGAGCATCACCAGCCCCTGCAACACCCGTGTCAGCCAATCTGGCCCATGCCGCCGATCTTTCACCCACCTCTCCTGCGCCCGTGACACTCTTGTTGAGTGAACCATGCCGAAAACCCCACCAGAGTCCGACATTTTTGCTTGTTTATCAAACCCGCGCGGGTAAGATTAACGGCTTAGTCTGCCATGGTGGGCCATCTGTGCCCGGGCCAGACTCCCTAGTGTTGCAAATAGCGCTGCAAGAACAAGCTGGAGACAATATTTCGATGACGCACGCATCCGTAGTAGATGTGCTGGCCGGTAAGTATCCGGTCGGCACCACCCAAACTGTCAAAGGGTGGATCCGGACTCGCCGTGATTCCAAGGCGGGGATCTCATTTTTGGCCATTTCCGATGGCTCCTGTTTCCATCCGGTACAGGCAGTTGTCCCCAATACCCTGGCCAATTACGAGAATGAAGTGCTGCGTCTGACCACTGCCTGCTCCGTGGAAGTGACTGGCGTGGTTGCCGCCTCTCAGGGCAGCGGCCAGGCTTTCGAACTGCAGGCGACCGAGGTGAAAGTAGTCGGCTGGGTCGAAGATCCGGACACCTACCCGATGGCCGCCAAGCGCCACAGCATCGAATACCTGCGTGAACAGGCCCACCTGCGCCCGCGCACCAACATCGTTGGCGCCGTGACCCGCGTTCGTCACTGCCTGGCGCAAGCCATCCACCGCTTCTTCCACGAAGAGGGTTTCCTCTGGGTTGCGACCCCGCTCATCACCGCCTCTGACACCGAAGGTGCCGGCGAGATGTTCCGCGTCTCCACCCTGGACATGGAAAACCTGCCGCGCACCGACGCCGGCAAGGTGGACTACAACGAAGATTTCTTCGGCAAAGAGGCTTTCCTGACCGTATCCGGCCAGCTGAACGCCGAAACCTATGCCTGCGCGCTCTCCAAGGTCTACACCTTCGGCCCGACCTTCCGCGCTGAAAACTCCAACACCAGCCGCCACCTGGCCGAGTTCTGGATGGTTGAGCCGGAAGTGGCCTTCAACGATCTGGAAGATAACGCCGCACTGGCCGAAGCCATGCTGAAGTATGTCTTCAACGCCGTACTGACCGAGCGTCGCGACGATCTGGAGTTCTTCGCCCAGCACGTGGACAAGGATGCCATCGGCCGTCTGGAGCGTTTCGTCTCCTCCGACTTCGCCCAGATCGACTACACCGACGCCATCGAAGTGCTGCAAAAATGCGGCAAGAAGTTCGAGTTCCCGGTCTCCTGGGGTATCGATCTCTCCTCCGAGCATGAGCGCTATCTGGCCGAGGAGCACTTCAAGTCTCCGGTGGTGGTGAAGAACTACCCGAAAGATATCAAAGCCTTCTACATGCGCCTCAACGACGACGGCAAGACCGTTGCCGCGATGGACGTACTGGCACCAGGCATCGGCGAGATCATCGGTGGTTCCCAGCGTGAAGAGCGTCTGGACGTGCTGGATGCCCGCCTGGCCGAGATGGGCCTGAACAAGGAAGATTACTGGTGGTATCGCGACCTGCGTCGCTTCGGTACCGTGCCGCACTCCGGCTTCGGTCTGGGCTTCGAGCGTCTGGTGGTCTACGTGACCGGCATGGGCAACGTCCGCGACGTGATCCCGTTCCCGCGTACTCCGCGTACCGCCGAGTTCTGATCAGCGGCATCTTGCCACTGCACTACAAAAGCCGACCTGTGGGTCGGCTTTTTTATTGTCACCGTTATGGGTGATACTCAGGATCAACCGGCACAAGGAACTCGTCGCCTATGGGATACCGCCTGCTGCTCTCGCTATTGCTGTCCTGCATACCTGTTCAACTGTGGGCCGAGCCCGTTCGTCTGACCACCCTGGAGTGGCCACCCTACACTAGCCAGAGCCTGCCCGATGGCGGCCTCACCGGTCATATCGTCAAACGCGCCTTTGCCGAAGCGGGACTGGAAGTGACGTTCGACTTCTATCCCTGGCAGCGGGCGGTGCGGCTGGCGGCCGACCCGACCCAGCCTTATAGCGGCTATTTTCCCGAGTACCTCTCCGACACCCTGCCGACCCTGTGGCGCAGCTCCCCCAGCGTGGGCGACAGCGTGCTGGGCATGGCGCAGCGTTCAGGCCCCCCCATCCCCTGGCAGCAGCTCACGGATCTCGCCCCCTACCGGATCGGCGTGGTGGAGGGATACGTCAACACCCGTGAATTCGATGCCCTGATGGCCAGCAAGCGCCTCAACACTGCCGCCGTCGATGCAGACCTGCTCAACCTGCGCAAATTGCAGCGCGACCGGCTCGATCTGGCGGTGATCGACCGGGATGTCTTTCACTGGCTCATCAACCATGATCGCAAGCTGAGCAGCGCCGGATTGCAATTTCACCCGAAGATCCTCGAACACAAGAGCCTGCACATCATGTTTCGTCCCGATCAGCAGGCGTTGCAGCAACGGGTGGCGCAGGCCATTGTCAGATTGGATATTGCCAAGCTGAGCGAAGATTATCAGCGCCGCTATCTGCAGCAAGCACCTGCGGCCAAGTGAGCCAACCCGCCGAAGTCAGCCCTTGCTGGCAAAAATAGCCTGAGCGCTTGCTTTTTCATCCTCTTCTGCCGCAATCGAGCCCTTTTTATGCCCCTCCCCTGTAGCCCTGTTGCCGCACTGTGCTGCCACCATGACCACCGGATGGCTTGGCCCCGAGTGATACCACTCGGTGACAAAAATAATGTTTTTGTTAGTACGTGGTTTTTAAGTGGTTTAATCAAAAATTCATCGAGTTATTGAAGTAACTCAATTTTTTCACTTTTTCAGGGGAGCAGAATAGCAACTAACCCTTTTGGGCTAAATAAAACAGACAATGACAATTCATGGTTCAGGCTACCCGCGGCAATATGGGTTGAATCACACGAGGTAACGGAATGATCTTGATGGAATTTTTAGTGGTACTCGGCTGCTTGCTGCTGGGTACCCGCTTTGGGGGCATGGGACTCGGTCTCATCAGTGGTATCGGTCTCTTCCTGCTGACCTTCGTCTTCGGCCTGGTGCCGGGCGAACCGCCTGTTCAGGTAATGCTGACCATTCTGGCGGTGATCGGCTGTGCCGCCACCCTGCAGACTGCCGGTGGCCTCAACCTGATGATGCAAGTGGCCGAGCGTCTGCTGCGCCGTCACCCGCAATACATCACTATCCTGGCGCCGCTCACCACCTGGACCCTCACCTTCCTGTGCGGTACCGGCCACGTGGTCTACACAATGTTCCCCATCATCGCTGACATCGCGCTGCAGAAGAACATCCGTCCCGAGCGCCCGATGGCTGTCGCCTCCGTTGCCTCCCAGATGGCCATCTGCGCCTCCCCGGTCTCCGTTGCCGTGGTCTCCATGGTCTCCATTCTGGCGGCCGGTCACGGTATCGGTCAGGCTTACGGCCTGCTCGACATCCTGATGATCGCCATCCCCTCCTCCCTGACCGGTGTCATCGTGGCTGCCCTGTGGAGCCTGCGTCGCGGCAAGGATCTGGACAAGGACGAAGAGTTCCAGGCCAAGATAAAAGACCCGGAGCAGCGCGCCTTCATCTACGGTGGTGGCGAAACCCTGCTTAACACCAAGTTCCCGAAAGAGGCCTACTGGTCAACCTGGATCTTCTTCGCAGCCATCGCTGCCGTGGTATTGCTCGGCGCTAACGAAGGTCTGCGTCCGGTGTTCACCATCAAGGACAAGACCGGCCCGCTCTCCATGAACCTGGTGATCCAGATGATGATGCTGATCGCCGGTGCCATCATCCTGATGCGCTGCAAGGTCAAGCCGGGCGAGATCGCCAACGGTGCCGTCTTCAAGGCAGGCATGGTCGCCATCTTCTCCGTATTCGGGGTTGCCTGGATGAGTGAGACCTTCTTCCAGGCCCACATGCCGCTGCTCAAAGAGACCCTGGCCCATGTGGTACAGGCCCAGCCCTGGACCTACGCCCTGGTGCTGTTCCTCATCTCCAAGCTGGTAAACAGCCAGGCCGCCGCCCTCACCGCCATCGCCCCCATGGGTCTGGCGCTGGGTGTCGAGCCGAAACTGCTGATCGCCTTCCTGCCGGCCAGCTACGGCTACTTCGTGCTGCCGACCTACCCGAGCGATCTGGCCTGTATCGGTTTCGACCGCTCCGGCACCACCCGCATCGGTAAGTTCATCATCAACCACAGCTTCATCATTCCGGGGCTGATCGGGGTGGTGACCTCCTGCTCGCTGGGCTTTATCCTCACCAGCATCCTGCTCTAATCGCAGCGGCGTTTACCACGCTATTGCAATACAGGCCCCCGCTTCGGGGGCCTGCTTTTTTCCCCGCTCAGTTACCTCAACCACTTCCCCGCCGCCATTTCCGGACACTATGCCTTTACCTCTGCCCCCGCCGCTGGGTAGCATGCCCCCTCGTTCACCACTGGAATCTCATCCATGTCTCGCGTCATCCTGCTCTGGAGCGGTGGCAAAGATGCCATGCTGGCCCTCTGTCATGCCCGCCAAGCGGGCCATCAGCTGGTGGCACTGGCCACCTTTGCGCCGCCAGAGCCCCGATTTCTGGCTCACCCCTTGCCGCTGGTGCGCCGTCAGGCGGAAGCCCTCGGGCTGCCCCATTTGCTGGTCACCATAGAAGCGCCGTTCGAGCAGAGCTATGAGACGGCGCTGAGCCGCTTGCAGCAGGAGTGGAACCTCGACGGGGTGGTGACCGGCGATATCGACAGCGTGGGCGGTGCGCCTAACTGGATCCGCGAACGCTGCCAGCCGCTGGGGCTCACCGTCCACACCCCGCTCTGGCAGCAATCTCGTCAAGCCTTGCTGGCGGATCTGCTGACACGCGGCATCGTCGCCCACCTCTCCTGCGTCGATACCCGGGTGCTGGCTCCCGAGTGGACTGGACGCCCCCTCGATGCCGCCACCCTCGCTGAGTTGCAACAACTGGCCGAGCGCGAAGGCTTCGATGCCAGCGGCGAGCAGGGGGAGTACCACACCATGGTGACTGACGGCCCGGGCTTTGCCGCCCCGCTGCGCCTTGATGGCTGGCTGGTGGCGCGGCAGGATCACCTGGCCTATCTGGCCGAACCGCAGGGGTAACGGCCGCAAGCCATCTGGCCCGCTCACTCAGCGCGCGAAAAATCGAGATAAAAAAACGGGAGGCAACAGCCTCCCGTTTGGATTTGAGCGGACCAGTTTTGAGCGGGCCATGGCGACCCGAACAAGGGATAAACCGGCTTATTTCGCCAGCTTGCCCAGCACCCGCTGCAGCAGGCGGATGCGCGGCTCGATGCTCTCCAGCAGCAGGAACTCCGCCTCCGAGTGGAAACCGCCCCCCATGGGGCCGAAGCCATCGAGGGACGGTACACCTGCGGCTGCTGTGAAGTTGGCATCCGAGCCGCCACCGGCTTCCAGCCAGTTGAAGGGGATCCCCTCCTCCTTGGCTGCCGCCTCCACCAGCGCCATCAGCGCCTCGGTGTCACCACTCGGTCGCATCGCCGGCTTGAAGGTCTGGCGATCCACCTCGACCCGACAACCGGCGAGGAAGGGATTGTTGGCCATAAAGGTGAGCCGGTCGTGCACCGCAGCAGCCTCTTCGTTGCTCCAGAAGCGCAAATCCACGATCGCCTCGGCAAAGTCCGGCACCACGTTGACACCGGTGCCGCCCTGTACCACGCCGACGTTCATGGTGGTGCCCGTGGTCATGTTGACCTGCTCGTTGATGGCCAGTACCCAGTGCGCCAGCTCGGTGATGGCGGAGATCCCCTCGGTCAGGGCCGAACCGGCGTGGGAGGCCTTGCCGTGGAAGGTGATGCGGTACTTGGCATTGCCCTTGCGGGCGCTGATGAGATCCCCATTGGGACGGGCTGCCTCGGCCACCAGCACGCAGCCACTCTGTTTGGCTTTTTTCACCAGCCAATCCTTAGACCAGGGGGAGCCAATCTCTTCGTCGCAGTTGTAGCAGACCAGCACCTTGAGCTTGGCAAGCAATGCCGGATCCATCTCTTTGAGTGCATACCAGATAGAGAGCAGGCCGCTCTTCATGTCCGAGACGCCGGGGCCAAAGGCTTGATTGCCTTCGATTTTCAGCGGGCGCTTGGCCGCCGTCCCCTCGGGGAAGACGGTATCCATGTGGCCGCACAGCATCACGTCGTAGTGATCGGCACCCGGCGCATTGGTGATCTCGAGGCAGGGGCCGCACTCGGCAGCAAACTGGTGGCGAGTCACCTGCCAGCCGATGGCCTCATATTTCTCGGTCATGATGTCGGCCACTTTCGCTACCCCGGCCGGGGTGCGAGTACCGCAATCGAGGTTGATGAGCGGGGCCAAATCGGCCAGATAGTTATCGAGGGAAAACGGGCTCTTTACAACTGTCATTATCTTCTCCATGCAACAATCAGCGTTGATGGCCGATCGTCTATTGCAACAAAGCGACACAGTGAGAAAAAGGCGGGCAGCCATGCCACCCGCCCGACCGGTAAATTCCAAACACCACTACATAACCCACATCACTACATAAACAGCAGATAGTTGAGGGTCAGCGCCGTCACCAGCGCCCCCGCCATCGGCACGCTGGTGCGTTTGACCACGGTAAAGGGCGATACCTTGGCAATCCCCGCACAGGCGATCAGTACCGCTGCGATGGGGGAGACGGTGCGGCCGATACTGGAAGCGAGCTGCATCGGCAGCAGCATGGTCACCGCAGGTACGCCAAACTTGGCCGCCACCGCCGGTGCCAGGGTCGAGAAACTGAGGAACGCCGCGTTGCCGGAGCCCATGATGACCGCCGCTACCATGATCAGCGCCACCATCACCAGGGTCATCAGACCGCTGCCGATACCGGCATTGCTGGCAGAGTGCAGCAGGGTATCGATGGCGCCGATGGCCTTGAGAGATTCGGCAAACAGCTCGGCACAGACGATGAGCGCCACCACGGGGCCAAACACCTTGCCCATGCCATCGAGGAAGCTCGACAGCCCGGCAAACGCGTTACGCACCGAGCGGCTACGCAGCAGCTCGCACAGCATGCCGATAAAGACCGACAGCAGCATGGCCACCTCCACGCTCATCTTGATGTCGCTCACCAGCAGCTTGGAGAAGGTCATCATCAGCACGAAGGGGATGATCGGCAGCAGGGCATACCAGGTAGGCGCCTGCACGCTCTCGGTGCCCTGTTCGTCCAGCTCGGCATGATCGCCGCGATGGAGCGCAGGATCCCAGCCATCCTTGCGATCGCAGTGACGCTGCCAGAAGAAGTGCAGCACCATGGTCACCAGCAGCATGGGGGCCACCAGCCAGATCTGGTAGTCAACAAAATAGCTGGTCGGATCCATGCCGGATTGACCGGCGGAGAAGATGGCGTTGGTCTGGGTCGGGCCAATTTCAAACGCCTGGGAGGTGGCGATGACACCACAGGCGGAGGCCGGGCTGATGCCGAGGTTGCGCATCACCGGATACATGGTGACCATCAACAGCAGGCCAAGGCCGGTAGCGGAGGTAACGAACAGGGAGACGAATACCGCCACCAGATAACAGATGGAGAGCATCAGGTAGCTGGACTGGATGCCTGCCACCGGTTTGACCGCCACTCGCACCAGCGCCTGGGAGGCCCCGATATGGGACATGTAAGTGGCAAAACCCGCCACCGCCATGATGGTGAGGCCGAGGCCCGCCGCGCGGTAGGAGAAGATCCCCTTGAACACTTCGAACAGGTCGAACAGGGCGAAGCCGGTGCTCTTGTCAGCGGGGAGAATGGGGTGCAGCCCCAGCCAGTAGGCCACCGCAAAAATGGCCATGCCCGCCAGCGCCAGCACCGCCTGCGGGTTGTAATCCTTGATAATGCCGTAAACCACGGCCACCAGAACGAGCAAGACGAATAAAAGTTCCAATATTCACTCCTGATAAATTTATCGAAGAGCGAAATCTAGTGATCTGACCACTGTTTGCCTTTGATCCCTATCAATAAAGGTGCCGTCACCGTGATTCATTAGCATAATATGTCGGCCATGTAACAATTTTTCGTTATTTCAACTGCCGGAAAACCTTTATCACCCCATATCCGGGAATTGTGTGACGCGACTCCCCTCTTTTTTGCGTTGGATCAACATATGACGGCGCCGAACTGGCGAAGATGCGCTTCGACATATAGCGACCATTTCGCGCCGGAGAGAGTTATGACAAGCCAAGCCACCGCAGGTGCTTCGACCTGCGACTACAAGCTGTGGGACATCCTCGTCGAGTCTGCAAAGGAACGCACTACCATTCGTTACTCCAAACTGGCCAAGCAGGCCGGGCTGGAGCAGTGCCAGGATGAACTGCGCACCCTGCTGCAACGCATCCGCATGTACTGCACCGAAAACAACCTGCCGATCCTCTCCGCCATCGTGGTGGACGACGTGGGCAAATACACTGGCCTCTCTTCCAGCCTGCCTGATGCTCCCTGGGAACGGGCCCGGGTCTTTGACCATGAGTGGACCACCCTGCACTGATTGAGGTGCTTGATGATGCCGACCAAAACGCGCCCGCTGGCGCGTTTTGGTTATCTGGCGTTTGCCCCCTTCTCTTTTTCTCCTGCAATAGTCGATCTTCTCCCGCAATACCCAACCCCATCGGGCATGCCAGCCCCACTGCTTCTGACCTTGTGCTCAAAATCGCCGTTCAGGTGTGACCAGTTCCGGTAAAACCCGCGAGCCGGACCATCGGCGTTGCCATGGGATTGCCACAATGCCAGAATCGGGCCCTTGCACTCTGTTGATTCGGATTTTCGGGACGCGGCCCACGGCCAGCGCCCACAAGAGAAGGACTCCCCATGGCCATCACCCTCTATGGCATCAAGAACTGCGACACCATCAAGAAAACCCGCAAGTGGCTGGATGAGGCCGGTATCGACTACCGCTTTCACGACCACCGCGCCGACGGCCTGAACCCGGACGATCTGGACAGCTGGTTGGCAAAACTCGGCTGGGAAGCCCTGCTCAATAGTCGCGGCACCACCTTCCGCGCCCTGCCGGATGAGGCCAAACAGGGGCTCGACACCGCCAAGGCGCGCGCCCTGCTGCTGGAGCACCCGGCCATGATCAAGCGCCCGCTGCTCGACCGTGACGGCGAACTGACTCTGGGTTTCAAGGCTGATCACTATCAATCCCTCTTCTCCCGTTAAGGACAACTAAGGACAACTGATGTCGGATGTCATCGCACTGGCCAAGGATCTGATCCGCCGCCCCTCCGTTACCCCCCTCGATGAAGGGTGCCAGACCCTGATGGCGGAGCGCCTCGCCAAGCTCGGGTTTGTCATCGAGCCCATGGTGTTTGAGGACACCACCAACCTCTGGGCCCGTCGTGGCAGCGAGGGGCCGCTGTTCTGCTTCGCCGGTCACACCGACGTGGTGCCCGCCGGGCCGCTGGACAAATGGCACACCCCGCCGTTCGAGCCGACCATCAAGGATGGCGTGCTCTACGGCCGTGGCGCCGCCGACATGAAGGGCTCGCTGGCTGCCATGGTGGTGGCGGTCGAGCGCTTCGTGGCCGAGCATCCGGATCACTCCGGGTCGATCGCCTTTCTCATCACCTCCGATGAGGAGGGGCCCTTTATCAATGGCACCACCCGGGTGATCGACACCCTGGAGGCCCGCAACGAGAAGATCCGCTGGTGCATCGTCGGCGAGCCCTCCTCTACCGCCGTGGTCGGAGATGTAGTGAAAAACGGCCGCCGCGGCTCCATCACCGGCGATCTGCTGGTACGCGGGGTGCAGGGCCATGTCGCCTATCCCCATCTGGCTGACAACCCGATCCACAAGGCGGCGCCAGCGCTGGCGGAACTCGCTGCCACCGTGTGGGATGAGGGCAACGCCTACTTCCCCCCCACCAGCTTCCAGATCGCCAACATCTCGGCCGGCACCGGCGCCTCCAACGTCATTCCGGGCGAGCTGCAGGTGCAGTTCAACTTCCGCTTCAGCACCGAATTGACCGACATGGATATCCGCGAGCGGGTCGAAGCGTTGCTGGATAGACATGGCCTCGATTATCAGCTGAGCTGGACCCTCTCCGGCCAGCCGTTCCTCACCGACACAGGCAAACTGCTGGCGGCGGCAGTCTCTGCCATCGAGGCGGTCAATGGCCAGCAGCCAGCCCTGCTCACCACTGGTGGCACCTCCGACGGGCGCTTTATCGCCCCCACCGGCGCCGAGGTGATTGAGCTCGGTCCCGTCAACGCCACCATTCACAAGGTGAACGAGTGCGTGAAGGCGGACGATCTGGATCTGCTGGCGGACATGTACCAAGGGGTGCTCGAGAGATTGCTGGCATGACGCAGGAACAACTGCTGGGGCTCGACGAGAGCCACCTTATTCTGGTGGGGCGCGGCCCCCATCGTCTAACTGCCGCCACCGCGGCGGCCTTCAACGACATGCAGGTGGCGGCCGCCTATGAGGGGTTCAACCTGCAGGCGGCCTCCAGCTGGCGCAGCTTCGAGCGCCAGCTCGCCATCTGGAATGGCAAGTGGCGCGGCGAACGGCCTCTGCTCGATGCCAACAGCCAGCCCATCGATGCCCTGCAACTAAGCGAGGTGGAGCGGCTGCACGCCATCCTGCGCTGGAGCTCCCTGCCCGGCACCAGCCGTCACCACTGGGGGACCGATCTCGATATCTACGACCCGGACTGCCTGCCCGCCGATACCAAACTGGCACTGGAGCCGTGGGAGTATGAAGCCGGGGGCTGGTTTGCAGATCTCAGCGAGTGGCTCAGCGATCATATGAGCGACTTCGGCTTCTTCCTCCCTTATGCCAAGCCGGTCGGGGCAGAGAGCGGGGTCGCCTACGAGCCCTGGCATATCAGCTTCTCGCTGGAGTCCGATGAGCAGCGGCTCGATCCCGCGGCACTGGCGCTTTGTCTGCAACAGGCGGATATTGAAGGCAAGTCGACCATATTGGCCAACCTTGATGAAATTTTGGCCCGTTATGTCACCACCTGTCCTGACGAAAGGAAAATCCCATGAATCTCTGGCTGTGGATAGGGTTGCCGCTGCTGTTCCTGCTCGGGCTGTTTCTCAATGCCATCAAAGACATGAAACGGCTGGAGAAGCAGTTGCCCAACTACAAGGACAAGATCCGCGAAGTGAAGGATGACGAGGACGACTGAATCCCGCCCCATCCCGTGGGGAGCGCCCTTGTGCTCCCCTCTCCCTCTGCTGTGCCGTTTCACTTTTACCCGCCCTCTCCTCCCTGCGCATCCTGAAATCGACGCTCCTTTGACTCCGCTTTCGTTAACCCCGTCACAGTCAGAATATGGCGCGACCATGCTGAAAAAAGGGATGAAAAATGTAAGAAAGTGCAAATTGATGCACAAATAAGC
Source organism: Aeromonas sp. Y311-2 (assembly GCF_027706025.1). Lineage (NCBI taxonomy): Bacteria > Pseudomonadati > Pseudomonadota > Gammaproteobacteria > Aeromonadales > Aeromonadaceae > Aeromonas > Aeromonas sp. Y311-2. The sequence goes on from NZ_JAPDCL010000014.1 coordinate 19,005, forward strand.
CACACAAGGGGGGCCTAACTGCATATAATGTGCCTACTTTGCACATTACCAGGAAGGAGTTCGCCCTTGGATGCCGCTACCATCAACAGTTTCTTCTTTGTCGCTGCCCTGTTGGTGGGAGCCAGCGTACTGTTGAGCGCCCTCTCTTCCCGCCTCGGTATTCCCATTCTGGTTATCTTCCTCGCCGTCGGCATGCTGGCCGGTGAGGATGGCCCAGGTGGCATCCACTTCGCTGACTACTCCATCGCCTATCTGGTGGGCAACCTGGCGCTTGCCATCATTCTGCTCGACGGCGGCATGCGCACCCGGGTCTCCTCGTTCCGGGTGGCGCTCTGGCCTGCCTTGTCGCTGGCGACGGTCGGGGTGGCTATCACCACCGGCCTGACGGGGCTCGCCGCTGCCTGGCTGTTTGACCTCAACCTGATGCAGGGGATGCTGATCGGCGCCATCGTCGGCTCCACCGATGCGGCGGCGGTCTTCTCCCTGCTTGGCGGGCGCAGCCTCAACGAGCGGGTGAGCGCGACGCTGGAGATAGAGTCAGGCAGCAACGACCCCATGGCGGTGTTTCTCACCGTCACCCTGATCGAGGTGCTCGCCACCGCCCAGCAAGGGCTGGATGGGGGCTTCCTGCTGCTGCAACTGGTCAAGCAGTTTGGCCTTGGCGCCGGGATTGGCCTTGGCGGCGGCTGGCTGCTGTGGCGCCTCATCAACACCGCCCGCCTGGCGCCGGGGCTCTATCCGCTGCTCACCGTCAGCGGCGGTCTGCTGATCTTCGCCCTCACCACGGCGGTGGGTGGCAGCGGCATTCTCGCCATCTATCTCACCGGTCTGTTGCTCGGTAACCTCGCCCTGCGCAGCCGCAGCACCACATTGTCGGTGCTGGACGGTCTGACCTGGCTCAGCCAAATCGGCATGTTTCTGGTGCTGGGGCTGCTCGCCTCACCCCACAAGCTGCTGCCCATCGCCCTGCCCGCGCTGGCGCTGGCGATGTGGATGATCCTGTTTGCCCGCCCGATGTCGGTCTGGATCGGGCTGCTGCCGTTCAAGAACTTCGCCCCCCGCGAGCGCTGGTTTATCTCCTGGGTTGGCCTGCGCGGCGCGGTGCCCATCATTCTGGCGGTGTTCCCCATGATGGCGGGGCTGCCCAACGCCCAGCTCTACTTCAACGTCGCCTTCTTCGTGGTGCTGGTCTCGCTGATTTTGCAGGGCAGCTCGCTGCCGATGGCCTCAAAACTGGCGCGGGTGGAGGTACCGGCACCACCGTCCCCCATCAACCGCTCGGGGCTCGAGATCGATCTCGACAGCCAGTGGGAGACCTTCGTCTACCAGCTGGGGGAGGAGAAGTGGTGCATCGGCTCGCCACTGCGGGATCTGCAGATGCCCGCCGGCACCCGGATCTGCGCCCTGTTTCGAGGCCGCGAGCTGCTCCACCCCTCGGGCAGTACCTGTCTTCAGGCCGATGACATCCTCTGCGTCATCGGTCACGAACGTGACCTCCCCGCCCTCGGTCAGCTCTTTAGTCAGGCACCGGAGCAAGATCTCGGCCCCCGCTTCTTCGGTGACTTCCTGCTGGAAGCGGCGGCACGGCTGGTGGATCTCGCCCCTCTTTACGGGCTGGATGTGAGCGAGGTGGCGGATCAGACACTGGGCGATTTTATTGCCAGTCAGTTGGGCGATAATCTGGTGGTCGGTGACAACATCGAATGGCAGGGCCTGATCTGGACCGTGGCCGAAATGGACGAGAGCGTGCCGAGCAAGATCGGGGTGCGCTTTCAGGAAGAGGACCCGGTCTGACCGACCGTCCCGTATCAAGTCCCCAGCAAGAAGGGAGAGAGTTATGCCATATCAAAGTTTGCTGTCCGGCCCCCTGCCCCCCGCTGCCAATCTGGGGGTCATTGAAGGCTTTTTTGGCAAGGGATGGAGCTGGCAGGCCCGCGCCCGCTACGCCCAGTGGCTGCCACGCCATGGTTACGGCTTCTATATCTATGCACCGAAAGAGGATGGCTATCTGCGTAAGCACTGGGCCCTCCCCTGGCCCGAGCAGCAGTTGGCCGATCTCGCCGAACTGGCGCGCCAGTGCCGCGCCAACGGACTCGCCTTCGGAGTGGGCTTGAGCCCCATGGGGGCGCACCACGACTACGATCGCAAACGCCCGGCACTGCTTGAGAAAGTGCGCCTCATCGACGAGATGCTCCAGCCCGATATTCTGGCGGTGCTGTTTGACGATATGAAGGGGGATACCCCGGACCTGGCCCGTCACCAGCTCACCATCGCCCACGACATAGCGGCCCACAGCAAGGCAAGCCGCCTCATCTTCTGCCCCAGCTACTACTCGACCGATCCGGTACTGGAGAAGGTGTTTGGCGCCATGCCTCCCCGCTATCTTGAGGAGCTTGGCGAACAGCTCGACCGCCGCTTCGAGATCTTCTGGACCGGCCCCAAGGTCTGCTCGACCGAGTATCCAGCGAGCCACCTCAAGCAGGTGACCGAACTGCTCGGCCGCAAGCCCTTCCTGTGGGACAACTACCCGGTCAACGATGGCAGCAAGGCGAGCAGCTACCTGCACCTGCGCGCCTTCGAGAATCGCCCTGCCGAGCTGGCAGAGCTGGTCTCTGGCCACGCGGTCAACCCGATGAAACAGGCGGCGCTGTCGGCCCTGCCCCTCGCCACCCTGCCAATGAGCTACCGGCTCGGCAAGCAGTACGACCCCGACAAGGCGCTGCATGCCGCCCTCAACGCCACCTGCGGCCCGCAGATCTCGGCGATGATCGAGGCCGACCTGCCGCTGTTTCAGGATCTGGGGCTGGCACAGCTCACCTTCGAGCAGATTGCCGCCCTCAAGGCGCGCTACCTGCCGTTTCGCGACCAATCCTGCGTTGACGAAATCGTGCGCTGGCTGGACGGGGAGTATGTGTTCGACCCCGACTGCCTGACCGACTAACCCCCCCCCCTGCGGGGGGCAGAAAGGAGGTTGTATGGATGCACACCTGCTTTACCAGAATCTGGCGGTGATCGCCGCCTTCTTGCTGATCTACAGCCTGATCGCGGGGCGCTTCGAATCAAAGCTGGTCAACGGCCCCCTGCTCTTTCTGCTGACCGGCTGGCTACTGGGGCCGGGCGGGCTTGAGCTGCTCTCCCTCTCTATCGACAGCGCCGGCATCAAGCTGCTGGCCGAGCTGACGCTGGTCATCGTGCTGTTCAACGATGCCGCCAACACCAACTGGCAGGTATTGCTGGCCAACCGCCAACTCCCCATCCGGCTGCTGCTGATTGGCCTGCCCCTCACCCTGCTCTGTGGCGCCCTGTTTGGCCACTGGATCTTCCCCGACTTGCCACTGCTGGAGATGGCCATCCTCTCCACCATTCTTGCTCCCACCGATGCGGCGCTCGGCAAAGCGGTGGTGAGCAACCCCGCGGTGCCTGCACCGGTGCGTGAAGGGCTCAATCAGGAGAGCGGCCTCAACGACGGCATCTGCGTACCGGTGCTGCTTCTGCTGCTGGCCCTTATCGCCCCCACAGAGCAGCACGCAGGCACCGCCACTCTGGCTATCACCCTGATGCTGGAGGAGATCGGCATTGGCCTGCTGGTCGCCTTTGTGCTGACCAACCTCACCATCCGGCTGTTGAAAATCTCCTATCTCAATGGCTGGCAACTGCCACTCTGGCGTCAGCTCACCATGCCAGGGCTGGCCCTGCTCTGCTTTGCGCTGGCCCAGACTCTGGGGGGCAGCGGCTTTATCGCCGCCTTTGTCGGTGGCCTCTTTATCGGCCACCGCCTCGGCGAGCACAAGCACGCCTATATGGACAGCTGCGAAGGCTACGGCGACCTGCTCTCCGTGGTGATCTGGATGGTGTTTGGCGCGACCCTGATGCCCATTCTGCCGGAGCTGCTGCACTGGCAATACTGGCTCTATGCCATTGCCAGCCTCACCCTGCTGCGGATGGTGCCGGTTTGGCTGAGCCTCATCGGTACCGGCCTCAAGCCGGAGCTCAAGCTCTTTATCGGCTGGTTCGGGCCGCGGGGCCTTGCCAGTATCGTCTTTGCGGTGATGGTGCTGCAAAACGAGCCAGCCCTGATTGGCCAGCGTCCCATCATCGCCACCGTGCTCTGCACCATCATATTGAGCGTCATCCTGCACGGCCTCACCGCCAACCCCTGGGTCGAGCGTTTCAAGCCTCGCTGAGCCACCCAGCGCCACCCTGCGCCACCCGGCGCCCATTAAAAATGCCACCGACCGGTGGCATTTTTCTTGTCTGGTGCGGGTCACTGACAGCTCTTACCCGAGCGCCAGCCAGACTCCCACCCCCAGCATCAGAGTACCGGCGATGCGGTTCATCAGGGTGACGTTGCCGCTCTTGGCGAGGAAGTGGCGCAGGGTGCGGCCACCGCTGGCGTAGAGCAGCAGGCAGGAGAACTCGATGACCAGGATCAGCGCCACCAGCGCGCTGATCTGCGGCGCCATCGGCTTGTCGGCAGAGATAAAGGGGGGCAGCAAGGAGATCATGAAGGCCCACCCTTTGGGGTTGGCGATGGCGGTGACGAAACCCTGCAGCGCCAGCCCCATGGCGCTGGTCTGTTGACCGGCCGAGAGATCCGCCGGAATGGCCATCTTCCCCTTGGCCTGCCACATCTGGATGCCAAGCCACACCAGATAGGCGCCCCCCACATATTTGAAGGCGGCGAAGATCCCCGGATAGTTGAGCATGATAGCTGCCACCCCGATCACCGACAACACCGAGACCAGCCCGACCCCGATCAGCTCCCCCCACATCATATGCAGGGTTCGGCGCACCCCCAGGCTCATCCCCAGCGTCATCGACAGGGTCATGCACATGCCGGGGGTCACCGAGACAAAGAAAAAGGTCGGGATAAACAGAGCCAGAATGGCCGGATCGATCCAGCTGGACACAACACACCTCCATATGACGAGAGCGGGAAATCACGAAAACGGGACAGGATTGACACAACCCAGCCAGTTGTACCACATATTCAGGGGATAAAGCGCCCAACCACCCCCAAATGGCTCCTTTTTCACAAGAAAAAACCTTTTCTTCAGCACATTTCAGCAATAAAAGCCTGTGACAGCTCCTGACGTGCATGTGTAATATGTCGGCTCCTCCAATTCCGGATTAGAGCCATTTATGTCATTGAATAATCTATCAATACGTGTCCAGGTCTTGATACCTTTGCTGCTGGCCAGCCTGCTGATGATGGTGATGATCACCATCAGCAAACAGGGTCTGGATGAAGCCATCAATGACATAGATGAGACGACCCAGACCGTGGTCCAGCACAAGGACGATATTGCCAAACTGATCCACGCCACCTACCGGCTGCGCACCAGCGCCATCTATGGCCTCTACGATGCCAAGCTGTTTGCCGCTCTGCCCGCAAACCTCAACAGCGCCGAGCAGGAGATCAACGCCATCCTCGGCCGTCTGGTGCTCCCCGGTGCCGAGCAGGATAACCGTCAGGTCGCTGCCGCCCTGCAGGCCTACCTCAGCCATACCCGCAGCAACATGCTGCCGCTGCTGGCGCAAAAACATCAGGGTGGCGGCGATCCGGTCGCCTACGAGGCGGCTCGCCTCCATTTCCGCGAGCTGGGTGAACAGCTGATCAAGCAGATCGACAGCATGTCCGCCCACATCAACCAGCTGATCCAGCAAGAGCTGGCCGAAGAGCAGGCCCACTACGACGCCACCCTGCTGCGTACCCTGTTGCTCACCGCCGGTACCCTGCTGGCGGCGCTGATCTGTGGCTGGGTCCTCTCCGGGCGCATCGTCAGCCCCATCGGTCAGTTGCAAGAGGTGATGCACGCCGTGGCGCAAGGGCGCTTCAACGTGCGCGCCAAAGCGGAGGGCAACAACGAGCTGACCCGTCTGGCCAAAGATATCAACCTCACCCTTACCCAGCTCGGCAACACCATCGAGAACCTGACCGGGATCAGCAACAGCGTCGCCTCCGCAGCCACCGAGCTGGCCGCCGTGATGACCCAGTCCGAGGCCAATGCAAAGCAGCAGCACAGCGAGATCGAACAGGTCGCCTCCGCCGTGACCGAACTCTCCAGCACCGCTGACAACGTCAACCACAACGCCGCCATCGCCGATGAGCTGGCGCGGGATGCCAACGGCCGGGTCGAACAGGGGCTCGCCCTCTTTACCGAAAGCATCGCCGCCAACAGCCGGATGGCGGGCAGTCTGGAAGATGCCGCCGCCATCGTGGCTCAGCTCAAATCCCAGTCCGAGCAGATCGGCAAGGTAATTGAAGTGATCCAAGGGATCTCCGAGCAGACCAACCTGCTGGCGCTCAATGCCGCCATCGAAGCGGCCCGTGCCGGTGAAACGGGTCGTGGCTTTGCGGTGGTGGCCGACGAGGTAAGAATGCTGGCGGCCCGTACCCAGGACTCCACCAAGGAGATCCAGGCCATCATCGAGCGGCTGCAGAGCCAGTCCCAATCCGCCAACAACGGCGTACAGGAGACTCTGGAGATCCTCAGCCATAACCAGCGCTTGTCCGCTCAGGTGCAGGATCTGCTAAGCGGCATTACCGGTGCCGTGCGCCAGATCAACGACGCCAACGCCCAGGTCGCCACCGCCGCCGAGGAGCAGTCCTGCGTTACCGCCGACATCAACCGCAACATCACCAATATTCACGAGATCGTGAGCCAGAGCTCCGCCGGCATCAGCCAGAGCGCCAGTGCCAGCAACGAGCTCTCCCAGCTCGCCGAGCAGCAACGCAAGCAGCTGGCCCAATTCCAGCTGTAAGCGCACAAAGTGAACCAGACAAAAAGGCCCGCAAGGGCCTTTCTTGTTGATGGAGCAATGGCTTTGTCTCTGTTTTAAACGCCATTTTTTGGCTTGTGGTGCCATAAGGGGCTGGGCTGCCCTGTCAAATATCGGTATGGTAGAGGCACGTTACTCCCCCTCACGTGAGCACACCATGAGCCTGAGATTCAAGAAACCCGCCTTTATCGCACTGGGGCTCATTGCCCTCATTTCCGCCGCCTGGCTCGACTACTACCTGCCGGAGCACACCATCGCCACAATCACTGGGGTCGAGGTGAAGCGCACCGACAAGGATGGCCCCATCAGCCAGAAAAACCCGGCTGACGGCCCCACCACCGATGTCTACTACATCTACACCGAGCGCCCCGGCGAGAAGATCCGGGTGTTTCGCAATGAAGATACCGAGTGGGGCTGGCCCTTCTACTTCAAGTTCAACGCCGCCGACGTCCAGGCCAAGGCCAAGTCGATGGAGTTCGAGAAACGCCTGGCCATCATCACCTCCTACGGCTGGCGCGTGAACATGTTCTCCATGTTCCCCAACGTCACCAAGATCGAGAGCACAGAGCCTGACGCCTCCACCTGGAGCTTCTTCCGCTGGTTCTGGTTCGGCCTCTGGGCGCTGGTGATGGGCAAGGCAGCCATCGCAACCTGGCGCTACTTCGATCGTCTTGAGGACGAGCTATGAGTGAGCCGAGCAAGACCCGCACCAGCTTCTACCGGCGGCTCTACGTGGCCTGGCTGATCAGCCAAGGCACGGATACGGTGCCCGCCATCATGGAGGCAACCGGCATGCCGCGCCGCACCGCGCAGGATACCCTGACGGCGCTGGCCGAACTCGATATCAACTGCGCCTTCGAGCAGACCGAGGGGGCTCGCCACCTGCAGGGGCACTACCGCATCAGCGACTGGGGCCCCATCAACCCAGCGTGGATCAAGGCTCAACTGCCGCTTATCAAGGAGACGCTGAGCTATCCCTGATCAGGGCGCTAAGCAACAATAAAAAAGAGGGGCCAGCCGACAAGGCTGGCCCCTCTTTTTTCAGGCCGATGGCGTGACAGGCAGCCCTACTCGGGCATGGCCGAATCCTCAAGCTCCCCGTCAGACTCGCCGCGGGTGCAGTCGATGATGGAGCGCTTGGGGTTGTTGGGATCGCGCAAAAGCAGAGGGGCTGAGCCCTCGTCATGCTTCTGCTCGTCACCAAACTCGCTGCCGTAGGCGTTGTGGGTCAACCGGCGGGCATTGGCGATGGGAGTATCGACAAAGAGAGCATGCACTTCGAAGCTGGAAGCGGGCACGATAAAGCCGACCACCGGCAAGCCGTGTAGCTCCTCGTGCACCTTGTACCAGGCAAAGCCGTCGCTCACCTTGTAGGGGGTGTAGTTGGCCAGCTGTAGATTGGCGGCCCTGCCCGTCTCATCCACATAGAGATCGGTAAATTCACAGGTCGCCAGCCCCTGCCACATCCGCTCGAATGGCGTCGCACAGCCTGTCAGTTGCAACCCGGCCAGCAGCACCAAGCCTCTCTTCCACATTCCCCGCCCCTTCTTGCAAAAATGAACCGGCGCTCAGTCAAACGCCCGCAGCCGCGTCACCAGCAGATCGATAAAGCCCGGACGATCCAGCCCCAACAATACCAGCGCATTGGCTGGCTTGCCGGTCAGACCATAACGATCCACCACCGTCATCCCCACGGAATGCACCCCGCTGGTCTCGATATCGACCCGGCACTCAACCCCGTGGAACAGCTCGGGAGCCAGCAACCAGGCAATGGTACAGGGGTCGTGGAGCGGTGCACCAGCAAATCCCCACTTGGGATCCCGATGGTAGATCATGAAAAAGTCGAGCAGCCCGGCCACACACTGGGCTACCGGGTTGGTGATGGCGCGCACCTGCTCGATATCCTCATCCATCACCTGCGCCTCATGGGTCACATCAAGGCCGCACATGGTGATGGGAATGCCCGACTTGAACACCATATCGGCCGCTTCCGGGTCCACATAAATATTGAATTCCGCCGCAGGCGTCCAGTTGCCAGCCCCTGCGGCGCCCCCCATCAGCACGATGCGAGCAATCCTGGGTTTGAGCTCGGGATGTGCCGCCAGCAGCAGGGCGATATTGGTCAGCGGGCCGGTCGGCACCAGAGTCACGGGCTGCGGGCTCTCGCGCAGACATTTGGCCATCAACTCGATCCCCGTCATCCCCTGCGGCGCAAAGGCGGGATCCGGCAGTTTGGGGCCATCGAGGCCCGATTCGCCATGGACGTTGTCGGCGATAATAAGCTCCCGGGCCAGCGGTTTCGGCGCCCCCGCCGCCACCGGAATATCGTCGCGTCCCAGCAAGGTGAGGATGCGCAGGGCATTGTTGAGGGTCTTGTCCTGCGTCTGGTTGCCCGCGCTGGTGGTAACCGCCAGCACCTTCAGTTCAGGGCTGGCCAGCGCCAGAATGAGGGCGATGGCGTCGTCGTGGCCGGGATCACAATCAAGAATAACGGGCAGTGCCATGGAAAGGGTCCTTACAACATAACAGGGAGCCATACCTTAACAAGCAAGCCTCGGATGAACTCGGGAAGGGGTCACAAAACGGGGCCTTGTTGCTGACCTGGGCGGTTTACACGGCACACCGCCTCGCTCAACGCGGCTCATTATCAATAGGTTGCATGGCGTCATCCCGTTCATTTTCCGAGGCTGCGCACCACCCATTCGCCCGGCCGCGCCGGTTCGGGTATGATCGCACCCCGTTTCCAGCCTGTGCCACCTATGTCCGTTATCGTCGACACCTTTATCGCCCCGCCCTGCAGTGCCGCCATCGAGATCCTGTTCGAAGATGAGCACCTGCTGCTCATCAACAAGCCGAGCGGCCTGCTGAGTCTGTCAGGCAAGAACCCGCAGAACCTCGACTCTGTTCACTATCGACTGGTGCAGGATTTCTCAGGCTGCACCTTGGTGCATCGCCTGGATTTTGGCACCTCAGGCATCATGGTGGTCGCCAGAAACAAGGCCATCAATGCCCTGCTCTGCCAGCAGTTCAGCCAGCGGGCGGTGAGCAAAGCCTACAGCGCCCTACTGTGCGGTCATCTGATTGACGACGAAGGGGTTATCGACGCCCCCATCGCCAAGGATCCGGCCCTCTTTCCGCTGATGAAGATCTGCGCCGCCAGCGGCAAACCCGCCCGCTCCCGCTATCAGGTGATTGAGCGGCTGGAGTTGCAGATGCAGGGGCAGACCGTGCCTTTGACCCGGGTACGACTGGTGCCGGAGACCGGCCGCACCCATCAGCTGCGCATCCACAGTCAGTTGCTGGGCCACCCCATCCTCGGCTGCGATCTCTATGGTGGCCTGCTGCCAGCCAGCTGCGAACAGGCGCCGCGGCTGATGCTGCATGCCAGCGAGCTGGATTTTTCTCATCCGATGAGCGGCGAGCCGATGCAGATCCGCTGTGCCGCGCCTTTTTAGGAGCAATCAGTAGAGGCCGTCAGTAGATGGCAATAGACGCGAGTGCGGCGGGAATAGAGAAAGGCGTGACGCGAGAAGAAAAGGGACAAACGGCGGATAAAGATAGGGGCCGTGCTTTCGCAACGGCCCCCACCCCCCACTCTTTGTGGTGCTATCAGATCAGCTTGCGGGCAGCGCCCAGTACGATCTTGATGGCATCAGATTCGGTTTTCGCCATGGTCTCGGCGTTCGGGATTTCCTGCTGGGTACGGTTGACGATAACGCCAGCCACCATACCGGCACGCAGGCCCTGGCTGGAGCACATGGTCAGCAGGGTTGCGGACTCCATCTCATAGTTCAGCACGCCCATGGCTTGCCACTCTTTCATGGAACCCTGGAAACGGCTCACTACGCGGCCGGATACGGTGTCGTAACGCTCCTGACCCGGGTAGAAGGTGTCAGAGGAGGCAGTCACACCGATGTGCAGCTTGGAGCCCATCTCTTTGGCGGTGTTCACCAGCGCAGTGGTGCAGTCGAAGTCGGCAACAGCCGGGAACTCCATCGGAGCAAAGTGCAGGCTGGCACCGTCGAGGCGCACGGAACCGGTGGTCACGATCACGTCACCCACGTTCAGGTGCGGCTGGATGGCGCCAGTGGTACCGATACGCAGGAAGGTGCGGATACCCAGCTGGGCCAGCTCTTCTACCGCGATGGAGGTGGACGGGCCACCGATACCGGTAGAGCAGATGATCACGGCCTTGCCGTCCATCTCGCCGCGCCAGGTAGTGAATTCACGATGGCTAGCCAGGTGCACCGGGTTATCCAACAGCTCTGCGATACGCTTCACGCGCTCGGGGTCACCGGGGACGATCGCCAGGGTGGCGCCTTGCAGATCCGCTTTCTTCAAACCCAAGTGAAATACATCAGACATATTGGACTCCTGGTTGCCCCCTGCCAGCATGGTCAGGGCACAAGTTAAGATGATTCTTTATGATACTTTCAAGCCTTTACCCCCCTCTTCGGGGAGGCGCCAACTATGGTCGAAAGCGCTTTCCAATTCCTTGAAGCGCCTCACACTTCCACGCATTGACAGTGATAAACATTGCGCAAAACGTTTGCTAACTCAATGAAATAATTGACAAACGTTTTTCTGCAAATCGAGTCAGATGCGGGAAGGTCAAGCCTGGTTCAGCGCTTAATTAACGACTCGTGATCGACCCCGTAAAGTTGTAAACAAGATGCTTTTGTATCCCTTTCTAGATGGTAGCCTAGCTCTCAACTACCACTTAATGGCTAACTATAGGAAGTCCATCATGGCTACATTCAAGTTCTATATTCCCGCTATCAACCTGATGGGTGCCGGCTGCCTGCAAGAGGCTGCCGCCGATATCAAGGGTTACGGCTACCGCAAGGCGCTGATCGTCACCGACAAGATCCTCAACCAGATCGGCGTGGTCACCAAGCTCACCACCCTGCTGGCTGAACATGGTATTGAAAGCGCTGTTTTCGATGAGACCAAACCCAACCCCACCACCAGCAACGTCGAAGCGGGTCTGACCATGATCAAGGCCAACGGCTGCGACTGTGTCATCTCGCTGGGTGGCGGCTCGCCCCACGACTGCGCCAAGGGCATCGCGCTGGTGGCCGCCAACGGTGGCAGCATCAAGGATTACGAAGGGGTGGATCGCTCCGCCAAGCCGCAACTGCCGCTTATCGCCATCAACACCACCGCCGGTACCGCCTCCGAGATGACCCGCTTCTGCATCATCACCGACGAAGCGCGCCACGTGAAAATGGCCATCATCGACAAGCACGTTACCCCGCTGATGTCGGTCAACGACCCCGAGCTGATGCTGGCCAAGCCGGCCGGTCTCACCGCCGCCACCGGCATGGATGCCCTGACCCACGCCATCGAGGCCTATGTCTCCACCATCGCCACCCCGGTGACCGATGCCAGCGCCGTGATGGCCATCGAGCTGATTGCCAAGCACCTGCGCACCGCCGTTCATCATGGCGATGACCTGCATGCCCGCGAGCAGATGGCCTACGCCCAGTTCCTGGCCGGCATGGCTTTCAACAACGCAAGCCTGGGCTATGTGCACGCCATGGCCCACCAGCTGGGCGGTTTCTACGACCTGCCCCACGGTGTCTGCAACGCCGTGCTGCTGCCCCACGTTCAGGCGTTCAACGTCCAGGTGAGCGCGGCTCGTCTGAAGGATGTCGCCCGCTACATGGGTGTGGACGTGAGTGCGATGAACGACGAACAGGGCGCCGCCGCTGCCATTGCCGCCATCAAGCAGCTGGCGCTGGATGTGAAGATCCCGGCCGGTCTGGAGCAGCTCGGCGTCAAGGCCGATGACTTCGATACCCTGGCCAGCAACGCCCTGAAAGATGCCTGCGGCTTCACCAACCCGAAACAGGCCAGCCACGAAGAGATCGTCGCCATCTTCCGCGCGGCGATGTAACGGCTGCCGGATTGCCAGAAAGGGTCGCAGTGCGGCCCTTTTTATTGGCTGATGGATCAATGGCTTTTTACTTCCGTGGAGGGAGTCGGTATGATTTGCCGAGCCAAAAAGACTGTATGGATGATCTGAACTCGATATGCGGATGAAACACCTGATTGCCGCGGCTTTGACCGCCCTCACCCTCTCCGGTTGCAGCCTGGTCTATCGTATCGATATTCCCCAGGGCAACTATGTGGAACAAAAACAGGTCGACAAACTGCGCCAGGGGATGACCCGCGAGCAGGTCAGCTATGTGCTGGGGACCCCCATGCTGCGTGACGGCTTTGACCCCAACACCTGGTACTACCTCTATGAATTCCAGCCGGGCCACGGCGACAAGGAGCGCAAAGAGCTCACCGTCACCTTCGCCAACGACAGGCTGACCACAGTGACGGGTGACTTCCCGCTGCCAGCAGCTTTCAATACCCCGCTCTGATATCCCGCAAAACCGGCCTCGCGCCGGTTTTGTTTTATCCAGCCTCCGCACTATCTATCTTGCCCGTTATCCTGTCAGGGGATGTCGTGTCATCTCCTACCATTGCAGCTGCTCGCAAATTGCCTGATGCTGATGAGCAGCCACTATGGCATCAACACCATCGAATGACACAGGGAGAATCCCCATGAGCCGGATCCTGATTGCCGGAGCCAGCGGCCTGATCGGTCGCGAACTGGTGCAGCAACTGCCTGCCGAACATGAACTGACCCTGCTCTGTCGCAAGCCGGGCAAGGAGGCGCACCACTGGCTACCGGTCAATTTTGATGATCTGGCTAGCGTCACCCTCTCCCGCCCGGTGGATATCGCCTTCTGTGCCCTCGGCACCACCCGCAAGGAGGCGGGCTCTGCCGAGGCGTTTCGCCGGGTCGATCTCGACTATGTGATCGCCTTTGCCGATCTGGCCCGCCGCCACGGTTGTCAACGGCTCATCGTGGTCTCGAGCATGGGGGCTAACGCATCTTCCCCGGCTCTCTATCCGCGTACCAAGGGGGAGATGGAGCAGGCCCTGCTGGCCCAATCCTGGCCACGGCTCGCCATCGTGCGCCCCGCCATGCTGCTCGGGGATCGCCAGCCACCGCGCCGCTCCGAGCAGATCTTTCAAGCTATCTATCCGCTGTTTCGGCCGCTGCTGGTGGGCAAACTCGCCCGTTGGCGCGCCATCGAGGCCCAGCAGGTGGCCCGCGCCATGATCGCCCTCTCGAAACTGCCCGCCGGGTGCGAGATTATCGAGAATGAGCAACTGCTGGCCCTCTGAGCACGGCCTTTTCCACCGCTTTCGGATTCAGTCGTGAAAACAGAAGGGCAAGCCAGCCGGCTTGCCCTTCTGTTTATCTGTTGGCGAGGTTCCTAACCACCCTGGCCACTATCAGTGGTCAGGAAGAGTGCCATCAACCGCGAATATGGTCGATAAAGGTGTCGATCTGCTCGCGGGTGCAGGCGGGGTTCATAAAGACCGCCTTCTCTCCGGCGATATAGGAGTACTTGCCGCGGGCGTCATAGTCGGAGTGGGCCACCGCCTCCACCCAGTTGGTGTAGAGCCCCACCTTGCCGCGCCCCTTGAACAAGCTGCGGTGATAGTCAGTGTTGCGCTGCAACCGCGTCTTGTAGGCGGGATCGCTTGAGCGGGCCAGCTCGAAGGCGAATTCGGCTTCCGGATCGCTCACCCACTCGGGGTTGTAGATCTTGAAGCCGACGCTCGGCCCCTGATTCTCCTGCGCCACCAGCTTGACGTTGCCCAGCTGACTCAGGCGATAGCGGAAGTAGTTGGCATTTTGCAGGCAGTGGGCCAGCACGATGCGATACCCCTCCACCCCCATATAGTTAAGGGCCGCATAGGCACCGAACAGGCCGCTCGCGCCGCGGGAGCACTCGATGGTGGATTGCAGGTGGGTCTGGCCCTGAATGTCCCGCTCGAAGTAGGAGAAGTTCTCCGGGTCATTCTCCATCGCCTTGAGGTCATCCCGCTCTTTAATCATTACCAGGCTGGAGGTGTAGGGCACATAGCCCCACTTCTGGAAGTCGACGGTGAAGGAGTCGGCATATTTGAGCTCGGCAAAGCGCGCCACGTTGCGCTCGATCCCCGCCAGGGTGGCGCAGTTGATGGCGAGCGGGTTGGCGGCAAAGTCGTAACCCAGGAAGAAGATCATCGACCAGCCGATGGCGGCATCGACGTGGATATGGGGCTTGACCGCCACCTCGAACTGCTCGCAGAGGCGATTGCGCAGCTCGAACACGGGTTTCACCTGATCCACCCCGAAGGTGTCGGTGGTGCCCATGGTGAGCATGATGGTGGGCACCACGTGTTTCAGGGCAAAACAGGCGGTCAGGGTGCGCTCGAGGTGGTCGAGATCGATGTCGTTGTTCTCCCCCACCTGAATGCGGATAGTCTTGTTCTCGATATCGACCCCGAGCAGGGAGAGGTTGGTGATGTTGGAGTAGTGACCGCCCTGGGAGTTGATGATGCGGTAATCCTGATAGTGGCCGAGCCCCTTGTGCTTGGCTTCTGGCAGGCTTTTGCGAATGCCGAGCAGGTAGCCGTAGAGGTTACAGAAGGTCCCCCCCTGGGTAAAGATGCCGGTGGCCCGCTCGGGGTCATAGCCTGCCAGCAGCGCAATCTGGCGCACCACCTTCTGCTCCAGCTCCTCGGCGACCCCGGCGTATTCGGAGTAGACCAGATTGGGGTTGGCCAGAATGCCCAGCTGGGCACCGTAAATGGCGGGGTCCGCCGACATGGTGATGACGTTCTCGACGCTGGAGGGGTTCTCCCAATCCTTCGATAGAGCAGCGGCAAACAGCAACTCGGCCATCGGCTCGCCCGGGGTGCGCATGGTGGCGGGCACCGGCATGGTC
Source organism: Aeromonas sp. Y311-2 (assembly GCF_027706025.1). NCBI lineage: Bacteria > Pseudomonadati > Pseudomonadota > Gammaproteobacteria > Aeromonadales > Aeromonadaceae > Aeromonas > Aeromonas sp. Y311-2. Next base: position 34,571 of record NZ_JAPDCL010000014.1, read on the forward strand.
TCGCAGAGATCGGCAAGCCGGGCGCGGCCATCAGGCCAGGCATTCAAACGGGCATCCGGCGCCAGGCCACGGGCCCGAAATTCGTTGAGGGTGGCAAATCCGGGTTCGCGAAAAACGGGCCAGAGATCGGGATTGCGCGAGAAAAAGTTGGCTTTTACTGTGGCGAAACGGGCGGAAAAATCGGGATGGACGGCATTGACGCTTTCGTCTTGCAGATAAACTAAGTCACTCATTTTTATACCATTAGTACAGCAAATGTGCGGCCGTTATACCCCTGTGCCAGCGGGGTAGACAGCGACAATATCTAATGGCCTACCCTACTTTTTGTCATGTATCAGCCATCACAAGGGCTGGCAAAAAGGCGCCTTTGAGGCGCCTCTTTAAATTTCGTGATCTTGCTCCCATCCTGGCTGACAGCGCCCTCACTAACGGACCGCCATCAGTGCAGTGCCCCCCCTCAACGCAGGGAGGCCAACAGCCACCGGGCAAACTCCGCCAGCTCACTCTGCTGCTGCGGAAGGGCCGCCAGCCATGGCTGCAGGCGCGCGGAAACCGCCTCCGGTCGATAGCCGCAACCCGCCAGTTCGGCCGCCAGCAGATCAAACGGGGCCGGCTCCAGAGTATCGCTAAAGAGCTGCGCCCGGGTGATGACCCCTTTCTCCACATCAAAGTGCAGCTCCACCCCGCCCCAGCTGAACCGCTCCTCCAGCAGATGGCTGAACGCCGGGGCATGGCCGTAGTTCCACTCCCAGCTGCGCTGGCGGGCGAAGGTCTCGGCAAAGCCCGGCAGATCCGGCATCTGCTCCGGGGAGATATGCTCGGGCTCAACTCGCGCGCCGTAATGGTGGAAGAAAGCCTCGACCAGCGCCTCGCTCACCTGTTGATGGTCGATCCCCGGTAGCAGTTCGCACAGATTGGCCACCCGGCTGCGCACCGAGGTGATCCCCTTGGCCGCCAGCTTCTTGGGGTCGGGGTTGAGGTAGTTGGCAAGGCGGCCGAGATCGGCGTCCAGCAGCAGGGTGCCGTGGTGGAACCCGCGATCCAGAGTCTCCCGATAGGCCGACCCCGATACCTTGCGCTCTCCGTCCGGGGTGGCCACCAGCAGATCGTTGCGACCGGAGGCAAAGGCCTCGATCCCCAATTGCTTGAGCCCGTCCAGCACGATGGCGGTGGAGACGCTCTTGTCATACTCCGGCTTGCCCGCCATGAAGGTGAAGCAGCTGTTGCCAAGGTCGTGGAACACGGCGCCGCCACCGCTGCTGCGACGCGCCAGGGTCACCCCGTCCTCTTCCATGCGGCGGGTATTGCACTCCTTCCACGGGTTCTGGGCACGACCGATCACCACGGTATTGGCATTGCGCCAGAGGAACAGCACCCGCTGGCCGGGGTCCATCTGGCGGAAGATGCACTCCTCAACGGCCAGATTGAACAGGGGATCGTGAGATTCGGAGACAAGCAGACGCAAGCGGGACATAAAAAGACCTTATCCGGAACTGGGGGCAGCATGATAACACTGACGGGGTACCATCACTGAGCCGTTGCACATTAACCGGTGCGCAGCAGCCGCGACACATTTGCGTCACACCTGACCGCCCCATAAAAGTATCTATTGATATAACGACACAGCTTGACGTGCAACCACGGAAAAAATGCAGTCAAGCCACAATGACAACGATAAAAACGGGAAAAAGTGGCTAGAATGCGACCACTTCGATAGGCCATATGACTCTCTTATTGGTCACATAACTTGCAAAAAAACGGCATGTATCCATCCCGTGTGATGAACGACACAAAAATGACTTTCCAACCCCCCTATACCCTATTGCAAACGCCTTTTCTCCCCTTGCAGGTGACACAAAATTGCTTGAATCTAGCCTAGACATCGCTCCCTAGAGAAACGTTGTATGACGGAGAACGCAGCCCCCCGCCAGCCCCTCAGCTGGTTTATGCCAATGCTGGTCGGTATGGTCATCGCGACCCTGACCTCTCCCCCCGTGCGAGCCGGCGAGCAGGTCATCGTCCAGTTGCCGTGGCAACACCAGTTCCAGTTTGCCGGTTACTACGCGGCCATCGCCAAAGGGTTTTATCGGGAGGCAGGTCTGCATGTCACCCTGCGCGAAGCGGACTCCCGCACCGATGTGGTCAGCGAGGTGATCTCGGGAAAGGCCCAGTTTGGCATCAGCGGCAGTGATCTGCTGCTGGATCGGGCTGCCGGTCGCCCGGTGGTGGTGCTCGCCGCCCTGCTGCAGCACTCGCCGCTGGTTCTGCTCACGCTGGATAGGCCAGATATTCGCAACCCGGCCGATCTGGCCAACAAGCGACTGATGCTGGAGCCTGGCTCCAACGAGCTGTTGACCTACCTTTCCCACCATACCCGCAGCCGCGACTGGGTCACCCTTCCCTACAAACAGGGGATAGAGGCACTGCTGGCGGGCAAGGTGGATGCCATCAGCGCCTACAGCACTACCGAGCCCTTCTATCTGCAACAAAAAGGGATCCCCTATCGGGTCTTCAGTCCGCGCACCATCGACTTCGACTTCTACGGCGACAACCTGTTTACCTCCGAGCGGGAGCTGATCACCCGACAGGATCGGGTCTACGCCTTCCAGCAGGCCAGCCTCAAGGGGTGGCGCTATGCGATGGACCACCCCGAAGAGATGATCAACCTCATCATGGAGCAGTACCCGACCGGGGCTGGCCGTGAACAGCTGGAGTTCGAGGCGCGCGAAACCAGAGAGCTGATGCAGCCCGACCTTATCGAACCTGGCTACATGCAGCAGGAGCGCTGGCTGCAGATCGCCAAAACCTATCTGGAGGCGGGCATGCTCACGGTATTGCCCAACCTCGACCGCTTTATCTACGACCCGGCGCAGGAGCGGCTGCGCCAGCAACGGCAGCTGCTCGACAAGAGCGTGGCGGTGGCCATGCTCATCACCTTTACCCTGATGACCCTGCTCGGCATCTTCTTGCACCTCTATCTGCGCCTGCGCCAGGAGGCGCGGGATCGCCAGCGGCTGACCCGTGAACTGGCCCAGAGCGAGCAACACTACCGCTTCGTGGCGGAGAACAGCGCCGATGTAATCTGGACCATGGATGCAGCCAGCTTGCGCTTTCGCTACGTCAGCCCGGCCATCACGCCTCTGAGCGGCTACGAGGCCCCCGAGCTGTTTGCCCTGCCCCTCAAACAGCTGCTGCCGGATGCCTCAAGGCAACTGCTGCGCGAGGAGATCTCCACCACCCTGGAGGCCTGGCAGCGGGGGGAACATGACCAGACCCGCCGGGTCATTCGCACCCAGCTGCGCCACAAGGATGGCCATCTGGTAGCCACCGAAACCATCACCACCCTCCATGGCAACCACAATGCCCAGCCGGAGGCGATCCTCGGGGTCACCCGGGATATCACCGAGCGGGCAGCGCGAGAGGAGATGATGCTCCGCCTCGCCTTCTACGACCCCCTCACCGGGCTGCCCAACCGCCGCTTGCTGCAGCAACGGCTCAAGGAGCTGATGGAGCAGGAGACGCCCCGTCCGCTGGCATTGATGTTTATCGATCTCGATCACTTCAAGCCGATCAACGACACCTTCGGCCATGAGACCGGGGATATTCTGCTCAATATGGTGGCCGAGCGGATGAGCCACTGCGTGCGCAAACAGGATCTAGTGGCACGGCTGGGGGGCGACGAGTTCGTTATCTTGCTGCCGGAGAGTGGCGACGAAGTGCTGGCGGTGGCCGACAAGCTGCACCAGCAGCTGCGCCATCCGTTCCAGCTGGAGGGACAGGAGCTGCTCATCTCCAGCAGTATCGGGCTGGCGCTCTATCCCGAGCACGGGGAGGATGCCAAAACCCTGATGCACCACGCCGATCAGGCCATGTATCAGGCGAAGAATCGCGGCCGCGGCCGGGTCTGCCTCTATACCGAAGGCCTTGATCCCGAGCAGGGCGCCCTGCTGTGGCAACCCGGCCACGAGTGCGGTCACCCGCGCATCGATGCCGAGCATCGCCAGCTCTTCGTATTGACCAACCGGCTGCTGGAGCGGATGAAAGATCAGCACGAGGATCCGGCCCCGTTTCTGGAGAGTCTGGAGAGCCTGTTCGACATGGCCCGCCATCACTTCGCCTTTGAAGAGCAGATGCTGGCGGAGATCGACTATCGGGAGCTCGTCAGCCACCGTCAGGATCACCAGCGCCTGCTCAACAAAGCAGGCCAGCTGCTGAACGCCGCCAAAGCGGGGACTCTGGGCAACGACGAGTTGCTCAACTTCATCATTCAGGAGCTGGTAGTCGGCCACATGAGTCAGGCGGATCGCCGCTACTTCCCCCTGTTCAGATCTGAGCGCAGCCTGTCGGTTGCGGAGGTGGTCGCCTAGTCCCCCCTGTTCAGACCCGAGCGTAATGCGCCTCTTGCGGAAGGGGCGACCTAATCACCGCGCAGGGCAACTACTGGGTCGAGACGCACTGCCCGCAGCGCAGGAGCGACCCCGGCCAGCAGACCGACCAGGGCGCTGCAACCGAGCGCCAGCAGCAGATAGAGAGGATGGAGGGTAAGCGGCAAGCCAGCCGCCAGCAGGGTGAGCAGCAGCTTGAGCCCGCCGAGCAGGGCCAGCCCCATGGCTCCGCCCAGCAGCGCCAGCACCACGGCTTCGAGCAGGAACAGCAATAGAATGCGGCGCCGCGGACACCCCAGCGCCATCAGCAAGCCCACTTCGGGGATCCGCTCCTGCTGGGCGATGCTCATGATGCTGAAGATGCCGACCGCCCCGATCAGCAGCGAGATAATGCCGAGCCCGCCAACCGCCAGCTTGATGATGGAGAGTATCTTGTCGAGGCTGGTCAGCATGTCCTGCTGGGAGGTGAGGGTGAAATCCTCAGCGCCGTGGCGGGCGATCAGTACTCGCCGGATCTGGGCGGTGATATCGGCCTCCGCCTGCCCGGCGCGATAGATGACGTCGATCTCCTGCAGCCCCTCCTTATTGAACAGCGCCTGGGCGTGAGCGGCGGGCAGATAGATCATGTCATCCAGATCAAAGCCGAGAAATTGCCCTTTGGGGGCCAGCACCCCGGCCACCCGAAAACGGCGATCACCGGCGCGCAGCAGACTGCCCGGCGCATCTCCGCCGGGAAACAGCTCAGCCGCCACCTTGGCCCCCAGCACCGCATAGGCGCGGGGCATGGCACTGTCGTCCGCGGGCAGAAAACGCCCCTGCACCAGGGTGAGTCGCCAGCCGGAGAGCACCGCCGGACCGGTGCCCAGAATGGCGGTGCTGCGGGTGAGCCCGCGGCTGCGTACCTCCCCCTGCCCCTGCACCACAGGGAGCGCCGCCTCTACCCCTGCCAATCTGGCGAGGGCATCGGCATCCTCCAGCAGCAGGGGACGGCTGCTGGAGAGGATGCCGGGCGGGCCGCCTGCGGTTTCGGTCTTGCCCGGGGTCACGGCAATCAACCGGGTGCCAAATTGGGAGAAGCTGTCGAGCAGATAGAGCCTGAGCCCCTCGCCGATGCCGGTGAGCAGGGTCACCGAGGCGATCCCGATGGCAATGCCGAGCGCCGACAGCAGGCTGCGACTGCGCCCCGCCAACAAGGCGCGCCAGAGCCAGAACAGCAGATCGGCGGCGCGCATCAGCCACCACTCCATTGCCCGCTGCGCAGGCTGCTGACCGGATCTTGCCGTGCCGCACGGGAGGCGGGCAGCCAGCTAAAAAACAGCCCGGTCAGCAGGGCCGCCGGTATGGTACAGAAAGTAGCGAGCAGAGGGACCGCCGCCGGAAATCCGGGCCAAATCACTCCGGCGAGGGCAACCAGGGCATAGCCCAACACAGTGCCAAACAGCGCGCCACTGCCGCTCAGCAACAGCGCCTCCCACAAAAACAGCTGGCGGATCTGGCGACTGTCGGCCCCCAGCGCCTTGAGCAGGCCGATCTCGCCGGTGCGCTGGCGGGTGCTGATCAGCGCCAAATTCATCATCATGATGCCGGAGACCAGCAGGCTGATGGCGCCGATGCCGGCAACGGCCAGGGTGAGGGTCGAGAGAATGGTGGAGAAGGTGGCCAGCATGGCGTCGCGGCGCACCACAGTCACATCGAGCACCCCGTGGCGCGCCTGCATCAGCTGCTCCAGTCGCTTGACCAGCGGGGGCACTGCTTGTCCCGCCAGCGGCTGGATCAGCAGCCGAAACAGCCCCTCGGTGTTGAACAGCCGCATGGCGCTACCGACCGGGATCAGCGCGGCCTCGGCCATATCCATCCCCAGATTGCTGCTCTGGCTGGTGAAGACCCCCACCACCCGAAAGCGGCGATTGTCAAAACGCAGCCACTGGCCGACCGGATCGACCTGACCGAACAGCTCACGGGCCACCTTGGCCCCGAGCAGGACGGCCGGCCTGTCCTCTGCGGGATCCCCCGGCAGCCAGCGGCCGGAGAGCAGCTCCAGCCCGTGGGTATCGCGCAGCCCGTTGCTGCTGCCAAGCAGCATGGTCTGGCGCAGCCGCGCCCCCTGTTTGGCCTCGGCAAAGCCCATCACCAGCGGCACCAGCCGCACATTTGGCTGATGCTGGCCAAGGTAGTGCATATCATCGAGAGTGATCTGCCGCAGACTGTTGCCAGTGACCGGCGGCAGCCCGCCGGTGGTCTCCTTGCGGCCCGGGAACATCACCAGCAGATCCTTGCCAAGGGAGCTGAACTGGTCCGCCACATAGCGCCTCGCCCCCTCCCCCAGCGCGGTGAGCAGCAGCACCGAGGTGACGCTCAGACTCACCGCCAGGATCAAGACCAGCGCCCGTGAACGCTGACGCAATAACGCCACGGCGGCAAAGCGGATCACATCGGGGCGCCGCATTCAGCCACCGCCGCTATCAATGTTGATGCGGCCATCGTTCATCAGGATCCGCCTGCCCGCCCGCTCACCGAGGCGCGGATCATGGGTCACCACCACCAGCGTGATCCCCTGCTCCCGGTTGAGCCCCTCCAGCAGGGCAATCACCTCCTCCCCGGAGCGGGAGTCGAGATTGCCGGTGGGCTCGTCGGCCAGAATCAGTCGCGGCGCCATTGCCATGGCCCGGGCGATGGCTACCCGCTGACGCTGACCGCCGGAAAGCTCGGCAGGGCGGTGTCCGGCCCGGTTCTCCAGCCCCAGCTCCCCCAGCAACTGCTGGCTTCGGCGATGGCGCTCGGCGGGGGCGATCCCGCACAGCATCAGCGGCAGCTCGACGTTTTCACGGGCAGTGAGGCGGGAGATAAGGTGAAACGACTGGAACACGAAACCGATGCGATGGCCGCGCAGCTGGGCCAATGCGGGTTCTGACAGGGTGGCGGTGTCCTCCCCACCCAGCCAGTAGCGCCCCTCGTCTGGCCGATCCAGCAGCCCCAACACATTGAGCAGGGTCGATTTGCCGGAGCCCGAGGGGCCCATCACCGCCAGATACTCCCCCTCGGCAACCCGCAGAGAGACGCGATCGAGGGCGGCCACCTCGCTCCCCCCCAGAGTGAAACGACGGCTGACGGCATCAAGGCGAATGAGATCACTCATCCGGCTGCTCCGTGGCGGCGCTGAAAGGGCCCTCCCCGACAATCTGTCCGGGCTGGGCTGCCAGCCGATCACCGGCAGCGAGCCCCTCGGCCACCTCAATCCAGTTCCAGTTCTCCACGCCCCAACGGGGCACCACCCGCACCAGCTTATCCCCTTCCAGCCGCAGCACGCTGCCATCGTCGGCCCGGCTGCTGGCCGCTACCCGCAGCACATCGGTGGCGCGGGTCACCTCGACCTCAAGGTCAGCGCTGTAGCCAATAAGCAGGGGGACATCGGTGGGCAGGGCAGTGAGCGCCGCCTCCACCTCCACGGTGCGGGCCTGCTTCTCCAGCTCCTTCACATAGGGGGCGATGCGGGTGACGGTGGCGGCAAAATCGCGCCCGGGCATGGCATCGAGCAGTACCCGGGCAGACTGGCCCACCTTGAGGCGGGCGGCATCCACCTCATCGATGGGGGCTGAGACATACAGACAGTTATCGTCGATAAGATCGATCACCGGAGGCATGGCCACTCCGGGCGGGGAGGGAGTCATGTATTCGCCCAACTTGCTGTTGACCTCCGCCACCACTCCGGCAAACGGCGCCAGCAAGCGACGCTCGCTCAAGCGAGCCTCCACCTGGGCGACCTGCGCCTCGTCAACCCGCTCCTGCTGGCGGGATGCCTGACAGACATAGCGGCGGGTATCGGCCAGATTCTGGGCCTGCTCGGCGAGGGTGCGAGAGGTGAGGTTTTTGGCCAGCAAAGTGGCCAGCCGATTGGCCTCCCGCTCGTAGTAGGCCGCCTCGCTGCAACGCTCCTCGCGCTGGGTCTTGCCAAGGGCCTGCTGGGCACGGGCACGGGCGAGATCGGCGTGAATATCGTCACTCCAGAGGGTCAGCAGCAGATCTCCCCGGGCTACCCGCTCCCCGGCCTTGACGGCGATCTGCTCCACCACACCGCCACCGGGCAGACTGAGTCCGGCCCGCTGACACGACTTGATGGTGCCGGCCCGGGTGTTGACCACAGTGACCAGTACATCCCCCCGCCCGACCTCAGCCAGCCTGATCGGCGTCGGCTGCGGTCGCCACCACCATGCCACAGCAGCAGCCGCTACCACAGCGCCACTTCCCCACCACAACCAACCTCTCTTCATCGCGCATCCTTTCGCTAGTGACTCCCGTCATGAGCGTCGGGAGAGCAGGGCATAATAGAGCAAGGGTATCACCACCAGGGTGAGCAAAGTGGAGACCAGGATCCCGAAAATCAGGCTGATGGCCAGTCCGTTGAAGATGGGATCATCGAGGATAAACAGGGCTCCGATCATCGCCGCCAACGCCGTCAGCATGATGGGTTTGGCCCGCACCTGCGCCGCTTCGATCACCGCCTGCTCGAACGCCACTCCGGCGCTGCGCTGCTGCTCGATAAAGTCCACCAGCAGGATGCTGTTGCGTACGATGATCCCGGCCAGGGCGATCATCCCGATCATCGAGGTAGCGGTAAACTGGGCTCCCAGCAGGGCGTGGCCCGGCATCACCCCTATGATGGTGAGCGGAATGGGAGCCATGATGATGAGTGGCACCAGATAGGAGCGGAACTGGGCCACCACCAGCAGGTAGATGAGGATCATTCCCACTCCGTAGGCAATCCCCATGTCGCGGAAGGTCTCGTAGGTGATCTTCCACTCCCCGTCCCACAACAGCGCCACCTCCCCCAGCTTGTCGGGCTGCTGCACGTAATACTGGGGCAGATCGATGTCGGCACCGGCGGCAAACATGCCGTAGAGCGGGCTGTCGGTATGGCCACCCATGTCGGCCACCACCATCACCATGGGCTGCATGTTCTTGTGCATGATATAGCTGGGGGCCACCTCATCACGGCGACTCACCAGCTCGGAGACCCGCACCAACTGGCCGCTCTGGCTGCGCACCTTGAGGGCCAGTACGCCCGCCAGATCCCGTTTGTCACCGGGAGCCAGTTCGATGCGGATCGGCACCGGATACTTGGCGCCGTGACCCTGCAGCCAGCTGGCATCCTGATAACCCACCCCGCCATTGAGGGTGTTCACCAGATCCCCGAGATCGACCCCGAGCAGGGCCGCCTTGCTGCGATCCACCACCAGCCGCCACTTGGGCTGCGGGTCGGTCAGATAGATATCCACATCCACCAGATCCGCCGTGGCCACAAAACGGGCCTGTACGGCGCGAGCGGCCGCTTCGCGGGCGGCCTGAGTCGGGCCATAGATCTCGGCAACGATGGGAGACCAGACCGGCGGGCCGGGCGGCACCTCAACGACTTTCAGGTTGCCCCCTGCCGCACTGGCGATGGCCTGCAGCTGTGCCCGAACCGACTGGGCAATCTGATGACTGCTGCGATCCCGCTCATGCTTGTCCACCAGATTGACCTGAATATCCCCCACGTTGGCGCCGCTGCGGATAAAGTAGTGGCGCACCAGCCCGTTGAAATTGATGGGGGCGGCGGTGCCGGCGTAGATCTGGTAATCCTTCACCTCCTCCACCTTGGCAAGCTCCCGCCCGACCGCCAGCAGGGTGCGCTCGGTCTGCTCCAGGGTCGCCCCCTCCGGCATATCGAGCACCAGCTGAAATTCCGACTTGTTGTCAAAGGGGAGCATCTTGAGCACCACCCACTGCACCACCGGCATGGCGGTGGCGGCCCCGACCAGCAGCAACACCACCAGCCAGAGCTTGCGTCTGGCACGCTTGGCGCCATCACCAATCAGGAAAGGGGTCATCAGCCGGTGAAAGAGACCAGCCTTGGCCTCGCCGTGGGCACCGTGCACCTCGCCCTTGAGCAAATGGCTCGCCAGCCAGGGGGAGAAGATAAAGGCCACCAGCAGGGAGATGAGCATCCCCATGCTGGCATTGATGGGAATGGGGCTCATGTAAGGGCCCATCAGCCCGCTGACAAAGGCCATCGGCAGCAGGGCCGCGATGACGGTCAGGGTCGCCAGTATGGTCGGCCCCCCCACCTCGTCTACCGCCCCCGGAATAAGCTCCTTGAGCGACCCCTTGCCCAAACCGCGATGGCGGTGGATGTTCTCCACCACCACGATGGCGTCATCCACCAGAATGCCGATGGAGAAGATCAGCGCAAACAGCGACACCCGGTTGAGGGTAAAGCCCCAGGCCCAGCTGGCGAAGAGAGTCAGCGCCAGGGTGATGACGATGGCAACGCCAACTACCAACGCCTCGCGCCAACCCATGCTCACCAGTACCAGCAGCACCACCGCCGTGGTGGCAAAAATCAGCTTGCCGAGCAGGGTGTTGGATTTGGTCTCGGCGGTAACGCCGTAGTCCCGGGTCACCGTCACCTCGACCCCGGCAGGGATCAGTCGGTTCTGCAAACTTTCGACCCGCACCTCCACCCGCTTGGCCACATCGACCGCATTCTGGCCCGGCTGCTTGCCGATGGCCAGGGTCACCGCCGGATAACTGGCCTGTCCCAGCCCCATCCAGCTGCGCTTGGTCGGGGTATCCTGACCCAGAGAGACCCTGGCCACATCCCCCAGATAGACCGGCTTGCCGTCGTGCAGCCCCACTACCAGTTCTCTAGCCTCCTGCTCACTTTGCAGGAACTGCCCCACCTGCACTTTAATCTCACTGTTGTTCTGCTCGATAGCCTGTGTCGTGCCTACCTGATTGGCGGCCGCCAGTCGCTGGCTCAGTTCGCCCCAGCTGATGCCGTGGGCGCTGAGGGCCGCCGGATCCGGCATCACCCGCAACACGGCACTCTGGCTGCCCAGCGTGTAAATATCGCGGGTACCGGGAATGCGCTTGAGTTCGGTCTCCAGCTCATGGGCGACCCGGGTCAGCTCGGGAGCCCCCAGTTGCTTGCTCCCCTCTTTGCTCCATAAGGTCAAACTGACGATAGGGACATCATCGATCCCCCGGGGTTTTACCAGTGGCTGACCGACCCCGATCCCCTGTGGCAGCCAATCGCGGTTGGACTCGAGCTGGTTGTTGAGATCGACGATGGCCTGCTCGCGGCTCACCCCTACCTTGAACACCACCACCAGCAGGGCGCCATCGGGTTGGGAAAAAGAGTAGAGGGTATCAATGCCCTTTATCTGGGAGACCACCTGCTCGGCAGGGGTGGTAACGAGAGAGGCCACTTCAGCCGGGCTGGCTCCCGGGAAGGGAATATAGACATCGGCGAAGGTGACATCGATCTGCGGCTCCTCCTCCTTGGGGGTCACCAGCACTGCAAACAGACCGAGCAACAGCCCCACCAGCGCCAGCAGCGGCGTGATGGCCGAGCCCTGAAACAGCGCAGCCAGCCGACCGGCAGGCCCCAGCCTCTCCTTGTTGCCGTTCAGCTCGCTACTCATGGGCCACCTCCTGCTGCTGCGCCCAGGCATCGGGGGCCAACTTGTCACCGGCTTGCAGGCCGGCCAGGATCTCGCACTGTCCCTCGACGCAATGGCCGACCCGCACCGGCGTCAGGGCCCAGCCAGCGGGCTGCTGCAGATAGACGCCATTGAATTCCCCTTGCCGCAGCAGGGCGCGATCCGGCACCTGCAACACCTGACGTTCACCCTGCTTGAGCTGCACCTTGAGCCACATGCCGGGCAATACCCCGGCGGTTTGCGGCGGCAAGTCGAGGCGCAACCTGAAGGCGTGGCTCTGGCTGTCGGCATAATTGAAGCGGGTCAGTTTGACCGGGGTAACAAGCTTGCCATCCGGCAGCAGCACCTGCACATCCGCAGGCTCACGAGCCAGCGTCAGGGCGGATTGGGGCAACTCCACCTCCACCCGCAAGGTGTCGAGAGAGAAGCCGGAGAGCAGCGGGGTACCGGGGGCGACAGTCTCCCCCAACTCCACCAGCCGTTTGGTCACTACCCCTGCATAGGGAGCCAGAATGCGGGTATAACCGTAGGCCTCGCGGGCTTGAGTGAGAGCCGCATCGGCAGCGTTCACCTCGGCGCGGGCGGCGCGATCCGTCGCCTGGGCATTATCGAGCTGGGCGCGGGTGATCACCCCCTTGGCAATCAGCGCCTGAAAGCGGGCGAGCTGGCGCTCGGCTTCCACTTGCTGGGCCTGCGCCCGCGCCAGCCGCGCCTCGGCCCCCGTGACGGCGGCAAACTGCTCTTTGCCGCTGATCTCCAGCAGCGGTTGCCCCGCCTGCACCTGATCGTTCACATCCACCAGCATGCGGGAGACCCGGCCGCTGGTCTGGGCCGCCACCGTCCCCTGATTGATGGCACTGACGGTGCCATCCAGCGTCAGCCAGTCGGTCACCGGCTGTGGCACCACTGTCAACAAGGGCTCTGGCTCCCCGTCCGCGGCAAAGGCCCGGGGGGATGTCATGGCCTGCGATGTCATCACCAACAAGGTGATCCCCAGCAACCGGATCTTTTCCATCATTACTCTCCTTCCCTGGCGTAATCTGTCACTTCACGGGATCAGGCGGTATGGGACTGGCGCACCTTATCCACTCCCCGAGCTGGCGCCTTGGTCAGCACCCTGGCCAGCCCTCTGTCAAACAGCAAGATCCCGGCCACCATGGCCGCTATAAACAACATTATCATGGGCTGCCCGCTGGAAATGAGACTCAGAGCAGGCCCTGGGCAGATACCGACCAATCCCCAGCCGATACCAAACAGCGCGGCCCCGCCGATCAGCCTGCGCTCCAGCTGAGGGGCTGGTACGGCGGCGATGGGCTCCCCCAGCACACTCTGGCGACGGGGTTTCACCAGCAGAAAATAACCCGGCATAAAGACCAGCAGGGCGCCCCCCATCACGAAGGCAAGGCTGGGATCCCAGGCCCCGGCTAGATCGAGAAAACCGGTGACCCGGGCGGGATCCATCATGCCGGAGATGGCCATCCCCAGTCCGAACAACACACCCGCAAACAAACTTGTCAGCAACTTCATGGCGATCAGCCCCTTACAGCAGATGATGAGTGACGAAGACGGTGATAAAGCCTGCCGCCATAAAGGTGAGGGTGGCGACGATGGAGCGCAGGGAGAGCCGCCCCATGCCACAGATGCCGTGGCCGCTGGTGCAGCCATTGCCAAGACGGGTACCGACCCCGACCAGCAGACCGGCCAGTAGCACAACGGGCCAGCCGGGCAGCGTGGTGAATGCGGGCATGCGGGCCCAACCCAGAGTCAGCGCCAACCAGGCGCCCGCCCCGAGCCCCAGCAGAAATAGCACCCGCCACGGCGCACGGTGTTGCAGCGCACCGGCCAGAATGCCGCTGATCCCGGCCACCCGGCCGTTGAACAACATCAGGATCAGGGCCGACAGCCCCGCCAGCATGCCGCCGCCCAAAGAGAGCAGCCATTGGCTTTCCATCATCAAGATTCCTTATTTTCCGAGTGACAAAAATGGGTTTGCAGCGCCCCCAACACATCGGCGGCCGCCTCGCTCACCAGCGAGTAGTAGATCTGCTGGGAGACCTTGCGCGAACGGATAAGGCCGTAGCGCTTCAATACCGAAAGTTGCTGGGAGAAGGCCGACTGCCCAAGTTGGCTATGGGCCAGCAGCTCCCCGACCCCCTTCTCCCCCTCCACCAGCTGGCAGAGCACCATCAGGCGTTCGGGATGAGCCAACGCCTTGAGCAGGGAGGCGGCGGCTGTCGCATGTCTGTTCATCTCGTCGAATTGGCTCATAAGAGTAAATTAGCAATTGCTGATATTTGTTCTATTGTATAAAACAACACTAAATTAGCAACATCTAAAGTAGATGAGGAGAAAGACCATGACTGTAGATAACGGAGTCAGAATCGTCGCGGGTTGCATGTTGCTGCTCTCGCTGATCCTTACCAGCTGGGTTCATCCGGGCTTTGTCTGGTTGAGTGCCTTTGTCGGGGTCAACCTGATCCAGAGCGCATTCACCGGTTTCTGTCCGGCCGCCATGCTCCTCAAGCGCCTGGGGCTGAAGTAACAGGTCGCGCAAGACAGGGGCGGTCCTGCTAGCGGGGCGTCATCGCGCGGCGATGGCTATCGTCGCTCCCTGATGCTTATGGAGGTAGCCAGTCGGCCCCGTTATTGACAAACTTGTATCTAAATGTTGCTGGAAGGTCGATAAGGCTTTACCTCACCGCTCTGGATGAGTACCATTTTGCCGTTCTTAACACAGCGGAGACCATCAGTGGGCAACTCATCAAGTGACAGTTGTAGACCGACCCTCATCGTCGGTACCAAGGTCGCGAGCTAGCCGCAGGTCTTTCTCTGCCGCAACTCGCAACCCTGCGAGAAGCGGAAATCCACTCCCCTCTTCTCCCTTTTTACACTTGACGTCTGGCAACCAGAGGCCAATCGCCACGGTCGCCATGCCTGCATAGTTTCTGCTTCCCACAAGGAGGCTGCTATGCGTTTTATCTCAATCAAACCGGCTGCGGATCGCGCGGTCGCAACAGGTTCTGTTGCTACCCAGGCTCACCCCCTGTTGAGCCGGCTCGGCCGTGGCATGCTGCCACGCTGGCTGGGCGGCAAACAGCGTCAGCACCACTACCGGCTGCAGATCCGCTGTGAGGATCGCGCCGATATGGAGCAGGTGCTGGATATGGTGAACCACACGTTGCAACCGGCCGGGCTGCAACCGATGCAATCAATGAAGCCGGGTCGCGGCGGCGGGCGTGAGCTGGTGCTCAACCTGCAGTGCACCCCGCCCCAGCGACGCTATCTGGTGCAGTTCGTTCATCAGGTCGGATTAGCACATCCGGTACGCTGGCAACTGCGCCCGCGCATCGACTGCGCTCCCGAACTCAACTGACCGCACACCTGCGTTAACCACTGTGAAAGGGGCCAGCCACGCTGGCCCCGCTTGTTGCGTCCTCTCCGAGCGTCAGGGCATCTGATGATGCTCGCGCCCCGGGACGCCGCGTTTTTGTTTTTCTGCTGGCCATCCGCGCAATCATCTCCTGATCCATCCGCCTCCCGGCGTTTCATCATGGATTGCGCCAAGCCAGCGCTTATCAGAAGGAGTACGCCATGAAGATGTGGCAACAAATTGACATGATCTCCCTGCTCGACACCCTGGCCAGCCTGTTGCTCGCCTTTGTGCTTGGCAGTCTGGTCGGGCTGGAGCGCCAATACCGCCAACGTACCGCGGGCCTGCGCACCAACGTGCTGGTCGCCGTGGGGGCCGCCCTGTTCGTCAGTCTGGCCCAGCGCATCTATGACCTGCACGGCGGCAACTACAACGTGGTCCATGTGGTGGCCTATATCGTCTCCGGCATCGGCTTTCTCGGCGCTGGCGTCATCATGCGCGAATCGGGCAATATCCGCGGCATCAACACCGCCGCCACTCTCTGGGGAGTGGCCGCCGTCGGCGCCGCCTGTGGTGCAGGACTGGCCATGGAGGCAATTCTGGGCGCCCTGTTCGTGCTGGCCGCCAACACTCTGCTGCGACCGCTGGTCAATCAGATCAACCGTCGCCCGGTGGACAATCTGGATACCGAAGTGACCTACAAGGTGACGGCCCTGACCCCGCGCGAGCATCAAAAAGAGGTGCTGCACTGGCTGGAAGAGATGCTGGAGCAGGCCAACTACCCCTTGAGCGAACTCGATATCGAGCCGTTTGGCGCGGGGGATCTGGAGATCTCGGCGGTGCTGCTGGCTACCTCCATCGATGGCGACGAGCTGGATGCCCTGATGCAAAAGCTGGCCATCCACCCTCATATCAAGCAGGTGTTCTGGCGCACCAGTACCACCGATTGAGCCGTTGGTCAGAGGAACGAACCATCCGCCCGCAGCAAAAAGCCCCGCCAGCAATGGCGGGGCTTTCTCATATGGGATGGGCGAAGAGTGGCTAGCGGCGGCTGCGCCAGCGCACCCTGGGGGTGATCACCTGGGCAGTCTGCGCCGGGGGATTGCCCGCAATCAGTTGCTGCATCAGCTCGAAAGCGGCGAGAGCCAGCGCCGGACAATCCTGCGCCACCGAGTCGATGCGCATGGGAATGCAGTCGAGCAGGTCATGATCATCGAAGGTACACAGGCGCATCCCTGTCTCCATCAGCCCCGCCTCATTGAGGTAGCGCAGTACCCCTTCCAGCAGTGTAAAAGAGGCGGTAAAGAGCCCCCTGGGAGGCGCTCCCAGCTCGGCCACCAGCTCGGCCATCAGCTGATAACCGGAGCTCGGCTGATAGTCGCGATGACGCACCCGGGCTACATCGGCTTCAAAACCGGCGCGATGGAGCCCCAGCTCATAGCCCGCCAGCCGGTGACGACTGGGGGAGAGATCCAGCAGGCCGCCGAAGTAGTAGATCTCCTCGCCGCACTCGCTGGCCATGTCCCGCACCAGCTCGGCGGTGGCCTTGCAGGCATCGGAGATCACCATGGGCAGGCGCGACTCGCCAATATGGCGGTCGAGCTGCACCACCGGCAGGCGGTCGTGAATGCGGGCATAGATGTCATCGCTGTGGCCGCTGGAGGCGACAATCAGCCCATCCACCTGGCGGCTGATGAGGTTATCCACCACCCGCTGCTCGAGGGCGGGATCATCCTCGGAGCAGGCGATCAGCAGCTGGATGCCCGCCTCCCGGCAGTGCGCCTCGAGGGCACGGGCAATGCGGGCAAAACCGAAGTTGGTGAGATCGGGGATCACCAGCCCCCAGGTGTAGCTGCGGGTCTCGCGCAGGGAGCGGGCATGAAAGCTCGGCAGGTAGTGACACTCCTCCGCCACCGCCTGAATGCGCTTGCGGGTATCGTCGGCAATCCGGTACTCCGCACTCTTCCCGTTGAGCACCAGACTGGCGGTCGCCTTGGACACCCCCGCCAGTTCGGCGATCTGGGCAATCGTGATCCGTTTCTTCTTCTCCACCTGGCCTCCCGGCTGACTAGAACCGGGCTATTGTACTAAGCACGCCGACAGCGGCCAGTGATTGAGGCAAATTTTGCAGCCATCATCGCCGTTACCTGATGAAAGTTGCGGCTTCTCCCCGGGGAAGTAGCGCGCCGACAGGGTGTGGCGACCCTCATCGATGAAACACTCCAGACTGGAGCGATCGCACAGCACGGTGATCCGCCCGCCAGCCCATGGGCTGCTGCGAGTCTCCCACGCCCCGCTCTGCCAGTTCTGGCGCCGCAAGGTGATGCGCCCCGGCTGCCACACCAGCTCGGCCACGGCGCCGAACCAGAGACTCCCCTCACCGCAGAGCCCCATATCGAGCCAGGCCGAGTCGATGGCCAGCCCCGGAAACTCGCCAAGCGTCCCCTCGAAGCGGGTCTGCTCTCCCTTCAATGCCGCCAGCTCCGCCACCGGCCGCTGGCAGAGCCACTCATCCTGCCAGAACAGCTCCCGCGGGCAGCTCATCTGGTGGATCCAGCCATAGGGGATGGTGGGCTGGCTCATCTCGTTCGCCTCCGGCAGACCCAGCCAGCCAAACAGCAAGCGCCGACCCTGGCTATCCAGAGTGGTCTGGGGGGCATAGAACTCAAAGCCCCGGTCCAGCTCGTGGAAAGCCCCGTGCTCGAAGCGCTCGCCGTCGAAATCTCCCGCCAGCCAGCCGCACTGGTAGAGGTTGCGATAATCCTCGCCCACCGGGGCAATCCCCTGCGGGCAGCTGATCAGCACATGGCGATCGACCAGCGGGAAGAGATCCGGGCACTCCCACATATAGCCAAACTCACCCAGCCCCCCTCGCCCGCTACCGGCGATGGGACCCACCCACTGCCAGCTTTGCAGGGTTTCGCCGCGATAGAGCAGCACTTCCCCCTTGTCGCCCAGAGTGCGAGCCCCCAGCACCATCAGCCACTGCTGGCCGTCGTGCCACACCTTGGGATCGCGCACATGGCCGCTGTAGCCTGCGGGCAGATCCAGCACAGGCCCCAGCTTGGCAAAACCGGCCTCACCGTCGGCGCGGGCCAGACACTGATAAGCGGTACGACTGCCATCCGGGTATTTGACATTGCCGGTGTAGATAAGAGTCAGGCGCCCCTGCTCGTCGCTCACCGCCGAGCCCGAATAGCAGCCGTGGCTCTCATAGGCTTCGGTGGGCAACAGCGCCACCGGCTCGTGCTGCCAATGCAGCAG
Source organism: Aeromonas sp. Y311-2 (assembly GCF_027706025.1). Classification (NCBI taxonomy): domain Bacteria; kingdom Pseudomonadati; phylum Pseudomonadota; class Gammaproteobacteria; order Aeromonadales; family Aeromonadaceae; genus Aeromonas; species Aeromonas sp. Y311-2. The sequence goes on from NZ_JAPDCL010000014.1 coordinate 53,068, forward strand.
ATCGGTGGAGGTGACATGGCCCCAGCCCTTGTTGCGGTGCTCGCAGCCGAGCGGATTCCACTGGTAGAAGAGGTGGTAGCGCCCGTCGTGCTCGATAAAACCGTTGGGATCGTTAAGCAGCCCCACCGGGGCTGCCAGATGCCAGCGGGGCCGATGGGGATCGGCCGCCGCCTTGAGCTGTCCGGCCAGCAGCGACCGGACAATCTGGTTGAGAAGATCGCTTTCCTTCATCACTCCACCTTGTACTTGAGCAGGTAGGAAGCGGCGAAAGCGGCGCCAAAGGCGATCACCAGCCCGATGATGTAATGAATAAGGCTCATGGGCTGGACGATGGCCATGCCGGGAATACCGGTCAGCCCCACCGCCGTCATCCCCACCTTGGCCGCCACCACGTAGGCACCGCCGCAGGCCCCGCCAAACAGACCGGCGAGGAAGGGTTTGATGTAACGCAGGTTCACCCCGAAGATCGCCGCTTCCGTGATACCCAGCAGGCAGGACATGGCAGCCGGCACGGTAATCGCCTTGATCTTCACGTCGCGGGTCTTGAAGTAGACCGCGAGGCAAGCCCCACCCTGTGCCACGTTGGCCATGGCCCAGATGGGCAGCAGGAAATTGACGCCAATTTGCGGATTGGCCAACAACCCCGCCTCGATGGCGTGGAAGCTATGATGGATGCCGGTGATGACGATCAGCGAGTAAGTGCCGCCAAATACCAGCCCCGCCAGCCAGCCCGCCTGCTCATAGAGGGCGCTCAGACCGAACGAGATGCCATCCCCCAGCACCCGACCCGCCGGGCCGATAAAAAGCAGCGCTACAAAGCCGGTGATGATGACGGTGAGAAACGGCGTGAGGATCAGATCCAGCGCATCCGGAATGCGCTTGCGCAGCTGTTTCTCCAGATGGGACATAAACCAGACCGCCAGCAGCACCGGGAAGACGGTGCCCTGATAGCCGATCATCGCCACATCCAGCCCGAAGAAGTCCATGGTCTTGAAACCACCGGCCACGCCCCAGGCGTTGGTCAGCGCCGGGTGGGTGAGGATGCCGCCGAGGGTCGCCCCGAGGTACGGATTGCCGCCAAACTCCCGCGCCGCCGTAAAGCCGATGAGGATCGGCAATATGATAAAGGCCGCCGAGCTGAACATGTCGAGCATCACAAACAGGGCGCTGTCGGCATTGACCCAACCGTAGGTGCGCACCATGCCGAGCAGCCCCATCAGCAGGCCCGAGGCGACGATGGCCGGAATGATCGGCACGAAGATGTTGGAGAGGGTTCGCGCCAACCGCTGGGCCACGTTGAGCTTGGCCGCCGCCATGTCGGTCAGCTCCGCCTTGCTGGCGGTGCCGGTACCGGTCAGCGCCACGAACTCCGCATAGACCTTGTTGACCAGACCGGTGCCGAAGATCACCTGAATTTGGCCCGCGTTGCTAAAGCACCCCTTGACCCCCTCCAGCTTGTCGATGGCGGCCTTGTTTACCTTGCTGTCATCGGCCAGCACCAACCGCAGCCGGGTGGCGCAGTGGGCTGCGCTGACGATATTCTCCTTGCCCCCGAGCAGGGGCACCAGATCCTTGGCTATCGCACTGATATTCATATTCTTCCTCTTATGACCCGCCACGCTGGCGGGCCCTTGTCACATGAGAGTAGGGGCTGTCGAGCCGAGCTTCTAGCCTCAGCTCAACAGCCGCTTGCGCTTGATCGCAAAAAGGCATCCAGTTCGGAGCGGGTCGGCAGCGCCGTCATCGCCCCCTTGGCGGTGGTGGCGAGCGCCCCGCAACCGTGGGCCTGAGCCAGGATGGCGGGTAGCTCGGCCAGAGTCGGCAGCGACGAGCGCCCGGCCAGCGCCGCCAGCAGACCGGCGACGAAGGCATCCCCCGCCCCCGTGGTGTCGATGGGCGTTACTTTCTGCCCCACCCACTCCAGCAACTCGCCATCAAGGCGAGCCACCACCCCGGCCGCCCCTCTGGTCACCAGCACCAGCGCCGGGCCAGAGAGAGTGGCGAGCCCGGCGGCCAGTTCATCCTCGCCACTCAGCAGTTGCAGCTCCTCGATGGAGAGCTTGACCACATCCGCCTGTGTAATTGCCTGACGCACCAGCGGCAGCATCTCGGCCGGGTTGCCCCACACCTCGGGGCGCAGGTTGGGGTCGAAGCAGACCCGCCCGCCTGCCGCCTTGATGTCCGCCATGGCCTGCAGGCAGCTGGTGCGCACCGGCTCGTTGGCGAGCGCGATGGAGCAGGTCAGCAACCACTGACCGGCATCGAAGTGGGGCAACTCATCTGGGGTGAGGAACTGGTCGGCACTGGGGCGCACCATAAAGGTGAAGCTGCGCTCCCCCTCATCATCCAGTGCCACCAGCACGGTAGAGGTGCGATGGTCAGGATCGAGCCGTAGCGCACCGATATCCACCCCCTCCCCGCTCAGGGTGTCGGCCATAAAGCGGCCGAACGGGTCAGCACCAACCCGGCCGATAAAGGCCGCATCGCCACCCAGCCGTGCCACACCAACCGCCACATTGGCGGGCGCACCACCCGGACACTTGAGGTAGTTCAACGCCCCTTCCGGGATCAAGTCCACCACCGCATCCCCCATTACCCACACTCGATTCGTCACCTTGCTACTCCACTGCTGCATCGGATCCACGGTCAAACCCGAACTCTGTTCTGTTGGCTGGCATTATCAGCTAAACCGTTTTAGCCAACCAACAGATCTCGGCACCGGCTGCCATTTTTGTGATCGGGATAACGAACTAGAACCAGGTTTCCATCTGTAAGCCAAAGTTCCACTCGCCACCGGCGGTGAAGTTGCTCTGGCCCATGGCATCGTCGCTGGCGTAGTTGTCGAGCTCGGAGGACCAGTCCATCCAGCTGGCGAACACCCGCAGCTCGGGACGTTCGAAGAAACCGGCGGTCTGCGCCTTGAAGGTGGGGGCGAAGGTGAGCTTGGTGAAGTTGCCGTTCACCGCCTGGCGTCCCTTGTAACCCTTGGGGTCGAGATCCATGTACTGCCAGGCCGCCTCGTAGACCAGCTCGACGTTCTGGCTCAGCACCTGCGCCACCCGGGTATTGAAGGTGAGCCAGCGGTACTCGTCCCCTTTCACGTAGCGATCCTGACTCTGCTCGGCTAGCAGGGCCGGGGCAAAACGCCAGCGCGAGTTGAGATCGGTGGCGCCAAACACGGCGACCCGCACTGCATCGGCGTCCGGCAACAGCTCGCTGTCAGAGCCCAGCCCCTTGACCTCGGCCCCCAGCCCATGACCGTACAGCACCGCCGCCTTGGCAAAACCGGGGTTGATGCCAAAGAAGCTCTCGCCGTGGTAGGCCAGCAGGGTGTGTGCCCCCTTGTCCGCCGCCTCGCTGCCCGCCCCCTTGTCATTGATGCGGGCATCATTGTCCTTGGCCGAGAGACCGTTCACCATCCATTGCCAGTTGCCGACGCGGTTGTTCATGGTGAGGATGTAGCTCTCGATATCGGAAAGACCGCTGGCGCTGATGTCGCCGTAATCGCGGCCATAGAGGGAGAAGTTGGCCTTCCAGCTATCGGCCAGCTGCACGTCGTAGACACCGCCGCCGGTACCGGCCAGGAACACCACGTCGGAATCGAGCCAGTGGATGTCGAAGTTGTCCCGATCAAAGCGCTTACCCGCCCACAGCACCGCATTCTTGAAGGGGCCGTCGAAGCTCGCCAGATTGCCGATCTCGGCAAACACCTGACGGGTATTGAGGCTCGAATCGCTGGCGGTCCAGTCGTTGCTGGTCTCCACCCCGTCAGCCAGCATCAGCTTGTAGCGGGCCCAGCTGCCATCCTCGAAGGTCTGGGTTTTCAGCAGGTTGGCCTCCATGTAGGTGTCATCCTCGTTGCCAAGACGACCGACAGCCCCGCCCACCGAACCGGCTGGCGTGATGTAGGGGCCGCCGCGCCCACCGTTGCCATTGCTGTTGACCAACAGGCCCGAGCGAGCGTAAGCGTGAAACTCGAAACCTTGGGCACCGGCGGTCTTCTCATCCACCTTCTGGCTGCGGTTGTCGGCCACCTGCGCCTGCTCACTCGCCGCGCTCGCCTTCACTTCCGCCTGACTGGCACGGCTCTCTGCTGCCTCGGCTCTCGCTTCAGCCGCCTGTACCCGCGCCTCCAGCGCCGCCAGACGGGCCTCGATACCGCCATCCGCCGCCCACAGCGGGTTGCTCATCCCCAATCCCAGCGCTACCGCCAGCGCCAACTTGCTCTTGAACATCATCATCTTCCTCACCTGTCATCTGTAGCCCGAACGGGCGCTGTTGTTATCGACAGCCAGAGCATAGCTAAACCGCTTTAGCCAACTCAATACAGCAACTAAACCGTTTCAGCAATAGTGTGAGCGGGATAACATTTGTACAGCAGGAATTGGCGGGAGTTGTGAGGAGGATCCCTCATCAGGATCCACTCAATAGGGCGGACCCTGGCTAAACGGCGGGCAAAAAAAGAGCCGGCACAAGGCCGGCTCTGTTTATTCGGGTCGCTGAAATCAGCTGGTCAGATCGTCGAAGAAGCGTTTCACCCCTTCGAAAAAGCCTTCCGATTTCGGCTTGTGGGTCTTGGCAGCGGCGCCGCTGAAGGATTCGTCCAGCTGGCGCAGCAGCTCTTTCTGCTGCTCGGTGAGGTTGACCGGCGTCTCGATCACCACCTTGCACATCAGGTCCCCTACCTGGCCGGAGCGTACTGACTTCACGCCCTTGCCGCGCATGCGGAACATCTTGCCGGTCTGGGTCTCCGGAGTGACCTTGAGCTTGACGCGGCCATCCAGGGTCGGTACTTCAATCTCGCCACCCAGCGCAGCTGCGGTGAAGCTGATGGGCACTTCGCAGTAGAGGTTGTTGCCGTCACGCACGAAGATCTCGTGCTCTTTGACGTGCACCTGTACGTAGAGATCCCCTGCCGGTGCCCCTGCTTCCCCCGCTTCCCCTTCGCCGGAGAGACGGATGCGATCGCCGGTATCGACGCCCGCCGGAATTTTCACCGACAGGGTCTTGGTGCGCTGGTAGCGACCTTCACCGTGGCACTTGCGGCACGGATCCTTGATGATCTTGCCGCGACCGTGACAGTGCGGACATGCCTGCTGCACCGCGAAGAAGCCCTGACGCATCTGCACCTGGCCGGAGCCGTGGCAGGTCGGGCAGGTCTGGGCACTGCTGCCGGTGTGGGCACCGGAGCCGTTACAGACTTCACAGTGAACCAGGGTCGGCACCTTGATCTCCTTGGAGACCCCGCGTACCGCCTCTTCCAGCGTCAGCTCCATGGTGTAACGCAGGTCGGAGCCACGGGCCGGGCCACGACGGGCACCACCACGGCCACCGCCGAAGATGTCACCGAATACGTCACCAAACATGTCGGCGAAGTCGGCACCGCCGCCAAAGCCACCGTGGCCACCGCCACCCTGGCTCGGGTCGACACCGGCATGGCCGTACTGGTCGTAACGGGCACGCAGGTTGGCATCGGTCAGGACCTCGTAGGCTTCCTTGACCTCTTTGAACTTCTCTTCGGATGCGGCATCACCCTGGTTACGATCCGGGTGATACTTCATGGCCAGGCGCTTGTACGCCTTCTTGATCTCGCGATCGTCGGCATCTTTCGCCACACCCAGTACTTCGTAGAAATCGCGCTTCGACATACTCATCCTGTGGTTACGCAGACGGGCGTTGGTTACCCAACGCCCGTGAATTCATTGACCAAGCCGATGGGCGAAGCGGACTTCGCCCATCTGGGTAGGGCTTACTTCTTGTCGTCTTTCACTTCTTCGAACTCGGCGTCGACTACGTCGTCGTCAGCCTTGGCAGAAGAGGAGGACTGACCGGCATCAGCACCGGCTGCACCCTGGGCCTGAGCCTGCTGCTGGGCAATTTCCATCAGCTTCTGGGACGCTTCCAGCAGAGCCTGCTGTTTGGCTTCGATAGCAGCCTTGTCGTCACCCTTGATGGCCGCTTCCAGCTCGCTCAGAGCAGCTTCGATCTTGGTCTTGTCGTCGGCAGGCAGGGCTTCACCGGCTTCGGTGATCTGCTTGCGTACGGAGTGGACCAGACCATCAGCCTGGTTGCGAGCCTGTACCAGCTCTTCAAACTTCTTGTCCTCGGCCGCGTTGGCTTCGGCTTCGCGTACCATGCGCTCGATCTCGTCATCAGACAGACCAGAGGAGGCCTGGATGGTGATCTTCTGCTCTTTGTTGGTCTCTTTGTCTTTTGCAGAGACGTGCAGGATACCGTTGGCATCGATGTCGAAGGTCACTTCGATCTGCGGCAGACCGCGCGGTGCCGGACGGATGCCTTCCAGGTTGAACTGGCCCAGAGACTTGTTGTCGCTGGCGCGCTTGCGCTCACCCTGCAGCACGTGAATGGTCACGGCAGACTGGTTGTCTTCGGCAGTCGAGAACACCTGGGACTTCTTGGTCGGGATGGTGGTGTTCTTCTCGATCAGCGCAGTCATCACGCTACCCATGGTTTCGATACCCAGGGAGAGCGGGGTGACGTCCAGCAGCAGTACGTCGGTCTTGTCACCGGACAGTACGGCGCCCTGGATGGCAGCACCCATGGCCACGGCTTCGTCCGGGTTGACGTCTTTACGCGGCTCTTTGCCAAAGAACTCGGCAACGGTCTTCTGAACCAGCGGCATACGGGTCTGACCACCAACCAAAATTACGTCGTCGATCTCGCCAACAGCCAGACCGGAGTCTTTCAGGGCGACACGAACCGGCTCCAGAGAGTCCTTCACCATGTCTTCTACCAGGGATTCCAGCTTGGCGCGGGTCACCTTGATGTTCATGTGCTTCGGACCGGTGGCATCTGCAGTGATGTACGGCAGGTTGACGTCGGTCTGCTGGGCAGAAGAGAGCTCGATCTTGGCTTTCTCGGCGGCATCTTTCAGACGCTGCAGAGCCAGCTGGTCGTTACGCAGGTCGATGCCTTGCTCACGCTTGAACTCGTCTACCAGATAGTTGATGACGCGGTTATCGAAGTCTTCACCACCCAGGTGGGTGTTACCGTTGGTCGCCAGTACTTCGAAGGTGGTTTCGCCTTCAACTTCGTCGATCTCGATGATGGAGATATCGAAAGTACCGCCCCCCAGGTCATATACGGCAACCTTGCGCTCGCCTTTGACCTTGTTCACGCCGTAAGCGAATGCAGCAGCAGTCGGTTCGTTGATGATGCGTTTTACATCCAGACCGGCGATGCGACCGGCATCCTTGGTAGCCTGACGCTGGGCGTCGTTGAAGTAGGCTGGAACAGTGATAACGGCTTCGGTTACCGGCTCGCCCAGGTAGTCTTCGGCGGTCTTCTTCATCTTTTTCAGCACTTCGGCAGAGATCTGCGGCGGTGCCATTTTCTTGCCCTTCACTTCAACCCAGGCGTCGCCGTTGTCAGCTTTGGCGATGGCGTACGGCATGATTTTCAGGTCACGCTGCACTTCTTCATCTTCAAAACGACGACCGATCAGACGCTTGATGGCGAACAGGGTGTTTTTCGGGTTGGTGATGGCCTGACGCTTGGCCGGCTGACCAACCAGGATCTCGCCATCATCGGCATAGGCAATGATGGACGGAGTAGTACGATCGCCTTCTGCGTTCTCGATCACGCGAGCAGTGTCGCCATCCAGAATAGCGACGCAGGAGTTGGTAGTACCCAGGTCAATACCGATGATTTTACCCATTTGACGAATCTCCAAATACTTTGAATAAACTGGCGAGGAACTCGCCTTAATGCGTTAACGGCTAGGTGGGGGCTGCCAATCTGGCTTTCAAGCTCCCGGCATCAAATTTTTTGTGCCGCCGCGGCCTTGCTACCTATATGGGGTCGCCAGACGCAGCTTCAAGCCCCAACCCTAAAAAACCACACCCTTTGTCATGGTTGCGCGGTCACGTTGAGCCGTAAACCGGGCAAGATGAACAGGTGCTGCACTGCGAAACAAAAAGCCCGCCACAGGGCGGGCTCGGGCACCCACAGCCAATCAGTCGACCGCTTTGGCGATCATCACCATGGCCGGACGGATCACCCGACCGTTGAGGTCATAGCCCTTCTGCATCACTGCAATGACGGTGTTCGGGGCCACATCGGCACTCGGCACCATGCTCATCGCCTGATGGGCGTTGGGGTCAAACGGCTGGTTGATCGGGTCGAGCGCCACCAGACCAAACTTGGCCACACCGCTCTGCATGGATTTCAGGGTCAGCTCGACACCTTCGATCATCGGCTTGAGGGCTTCGTTCTCCTTGTCGGCCAGTTCGATGGCACGCTCAAGGTTGTCCAGCACCGGCAGCAGTTCGTTGGCGAACTTCTCCAAAGCAAACTTGTGCGCCTTCTCCACATCCAGCTCGGTACGACGGCGCAGGTTCTCCATCTCGGCGGCGGTACGCAGGGCGCGTTCACGCTCTTCCGCCGCTTTTTGGATGGCGGTTTCCAGCTGCGCTTCCAGTTCGGCAATGCGGGCCTGCTCGGCTGTCACTTCACTGTCTACATCGGTCGGCTCGACTGGCTGGGCTTCCACTTGCTCCATCGCTTCAACCTTTTGCTCTTCGTGGTTCATGACATCTCCAATTCCGGGGTTACTTATGAGGGCCCTGACGTCTGGTTGAGCGACCGGACGACAACAGACCGACTATGTTGGCGCTATTATGGGGATGCATCCCCGGCTTTCAAGGGGTAAAGGGCAATCAGGGTTGCTGAATAGCAGCAACCGTCGGTTTATCCGGGTTACCGCTCACCGTTTAACCAGTAGCCTCAAGGGGATAGCCAGCCCCGTCACACGGGAGAGCGTCACAAGCGGAGCAAAGCACTGTATACTGGCCCGCAATACCCATCCCAGATCTGACTGACTATGGATTCTCCGTTCAAAACCATCGCCCTGATTGGCAAACCCCACCATGAGGGGGCCAACCAGACGCTGACCGGCCTGCATCAATACCTGACCGCCCGCGGCTTTAGGGTACTGGTGGAGAGCCGGGTCGCCCAGACCCTGAGCATCCTCGATGAAAACGTGATGGATCTGGTACAACTGGGCCAGCAGGCCGATCTCGCCATCGTGGTCGGCGGTGACGGCAACATGCTGGGGGCGGCACGGGTGCTGTCGCGCTTCGATGTGGCAGTGATCGGGGTCAACCGGGGTAACCTCGGCTTTCTGACCGACCTCTCGCCGCAAGATTATCTATTGCCACTGGAGCAGGTGCTCTCCGGTCACTACAAGAGCGAACACCGCTTCCTGCTGGAAGCCTCGGTCTATCGCCACGGCGAGCGCAAATCGAGCAATCTGGCGGTCAACGAAGCCGTACTGCACCCGGGCAAGATCGCCCACATGATCGAGTTCGAGGTCTATATCGATGGCAGCTTCATGTATAGCCAGCGCTCGGACGGCATCATAGTGGCCACCCCGACCGGCTCCACCGCCTATTCATTGTCGGCCGGTGGTCCCATCCTCACCCCCAAGCTCAACGCCATCACGCTGGTGCCCATGTTCCCGCACACCCTGAGCAGCCGTCCCATCGTGCTGGATGCCGACAGTGAAGTGCGACTGCTGGTCTCGCCAGAGAATCAGGATGACGCCATGCAGGTGAGCTGTGACGGTCAGGTGACGCTGGCGGTACACCCGGGGGACGAGATCCTCATCAAAAAGAGCCACCACCAGCTCCATCTGGTGCATCCCCTCGACTACAGCTACTTCCATGTGCTGCGCAACAAGCTCGGCTGGGGTAGCAAGCTGTTTTAAAGAACCGGTTCAGGGCCTGACTGGCTGAGCGCCACCTCGCTGCGCAGCCAGTCGCTAAAGGCGCGAAAGCGCGGTCGCTCGCGGTTCTCCCGCGGCGAAATCAGCTCGTAATTGCGCCCGGCTGGCACCCGCGGGCCACCCACTGCCACCAGCGAGCCCTGCGCCAGCAAGCTGCACACCAGCACCTCCCGCCCCATTGCGACGCCCATGCCGCCCTGCGCCGCCTGCAGCGCCATCTGATAGTGATTGAAGCCGTAGTGACGCTGTTCATAGGGCAGAGCCATGGCCGCGCCCTCGCACCAGTGGCGCCACTCCGAGAAGAGCTGCTGCACATCAGTCGATTCGGAGGCGTGGATAAAACAGGCCTCCGCCAGCCGGGCCGGATCCGCCAGCAATCCCAGCCGCTCGGCATATTCGGGAGAACAGACGGGCACCAGTTGCTCTTCCATCAACAGCTCCCGGTGCAGATCACTGCAACGGGTGGCGCCGTAGTAGATGGCCAGATCCACCCGCTCCTCGTTGAAATCCACTGCCCCCGCCCGTACCCGCATCATGACGTTCAGCCCGGGCCAGCGCTGCTGGAAACGGGGCAACCTTGGCATCAGCCAGTTGAGCCCCAGGGTAGGCGCAACCCCCACGTGGAGCGTCCCCCGCAGATCCTGAGCCCGGATATCCTCGATCTCCTCGTTGATCTGGCGCAGGGAGTGGCTCAGGGTCGCCAACAGTCTCGCCCCCTCCTCCGTCAACGCCAGCTTGCGGGTCAGGCGAATAAACAGGCGAAACCCCAGTAGCCCTTCCAGATGACGAATACGGTGGCTGATGGCCCCCTGGGTGAGGTTCATCTCCTCGGCGGCGCGGGTGAAACTGAGATGACGGGCCGTGCTCTCGAAGGTGTGCAGCAGGGCTAGGGTGTTCTGTTGTACCAGCATGGATAACCTCGTGATCACGATCGTTACGGTGCAGGGCATTAGTATGCCACTTCCACTTATGGATGAAACTGGCTAATCCATAGTGCCCCTTATTTCGTTTGTCTGGCCATCCACGCCCCTCTTTAATAGGTGCAACCCCTATCCCTGTTCATGAGGTGGACAATGAAAAACGGACTCAAGATTGTGGTCATCGGTGCTGGCTCCAGCTATACCCCGGAGCTGATTGAAGGGCTGATCCAGCGTCAGCACGAGTTGCCAATGCGCGAACTCTGGTTGGTCGACATCGACGATGGCCGCGAGAAGATGGCGATCATCGCTGCCCTCACCCGCCGCATGCTGGCCAAAGCCGGGCTGGCGGTACGGGTTGAAACCCGGCTCGATCGGGAAGAGGCACTGCAAGGCGCCGACTACGTCTGCTCCCAGTTTCGCGCCGGCTGTCTGGAAGCCCGCATCAGCGATGAGCGGATCTCGTTGAAATATGGTCTGATCGGTCAGGAGACCAATGGACTGGGCGGCTTTGCCAACGCTTGCCGAACCATCCCCATCGCCTTGCAGATCGCCGCCGACATGGAACGCCTCTGCCCCGATGCCTGGCTGCTCAACTTCACCAATCCGTCAGGCATGGTGACCGAAGCGGTATTGCGTCACAGCAAGATCAAAGCGGTAGGGCTGTGCAACGTGCCGGTGATCATGCAAAAAGGGGTCGCTACCCTGCTGGAGACCCAGAATGAGCAGGAGTTCATCATGCAGGTGGCCGGGCTCAACCACTTCATCTTCGTACGCCAGATCCAGCATCAGGGCCAGGACCGACTCGGCGACGTGATTGCCCGGCTCGCGCAAGGGCAGGATCCGCTGGTGCCGCGCAATATTCCCCCCTTTGCCTGGCCCAAGGACCTGCTGGCCAATCTGGGCATGATCCCCTGTGCCTATCTGCGCTACTACTACATGAGCGACGACATCCTCAAGCAGGAGCTCGGTGAGGCCAATGGCGAAGGTACCCGGGGCGAGGTGGTCAAGGTCATCGAGCAACAGCTGTTCGATCTCTATCGCAACCCGGATCTCGCCGAGAAGCCCAAGGCGCTGGAAGGACGCGGCGGCCAATACTATTCGGAAGCCGCATGCGAGCTGATGAGCGCCATCCACAACGACAAGCGCATCATCATGCACGTCAACACCCGCAACAATGGCGCCATCAACGGTCTGCCGGATGAGTGCGCGGTGGAGGTCAGCTCCCTTATCACCAAGTCAGGCCCGCTGCCGCTCAACGTGGCCCCCTTCCCGCAAGACACCCTGCGCCTGCTGCAGTTGATGAAAGAGTTCGAGCAGCTCACCATCGAGGCCGCCATCACCGGCAACCGCCACGCAGCCTGGCGTGCCCTGGTGCTCAACCCGCTCATCACCAGTGGCAGTCGGCTGGAGCAGGCACTGGACGAGGTGATCGCCGCCCATCCGGATCTGATGTCAGCCTTCCACTGAGCGGCGTCACGCCTCTCATCGCCCCCTCTCGGTCCTGTACGGGTCACCACTCTGGTGGCCCGTTTTCGCTTAAAAATGGTGGCCACCTCTTTACTGTATATAAGACCAGTATATACTGGATGCATACACAGTAATGTTGACCTATACAGGATGAGACCATGCTGACCCAGCTGACCGTCAACAACTTCGCCATCGTCAAGTTTCTCGAACTCGATCTGCAAGCGGGCATGACCTGCATTACCGGGGAGACCGGTGCCGGTAAATCCATCGCCATCGACGCCCTCGGCCTCTGTCTTGGAGAGCGGGCCGAAGCAGGCATGGTGCGACCCGATAGCGATAAAAGCGAGGTCAGCGCCCGCTTCCTGCTCGACAACAACCCGGCCGCCCGCGCCTGGCTCGCCACCAACGAGCTGGAAAACGAAGGTGAGTGTATCGTCCGGCGAGTCATCTCCGCCGAGGGGCGTTCACGCAGCTATATCAACGGCGTGCCTGTCCCCCTCACCCAGCTCAAGAATCTGGGCCAGCTGCTGGTCAACGTGCACGGTCAACATGCCCACCAGATGCTGCTAAAACCCGACTACCAGCTCGCCCTGCTCGACGGCTATGCCGGTCACCATCTGCTGCTCGACGAGGTGCGCCAGCACTATCAGCAGTGGCGCCAACTGCAAAACGAGTTGAACCGGCTCAAGGCCGAGCAGCAGCAGCGGGAAGCCCGCCGCCAGCTGATCGAGTACCAGGTGCAGGAGCTGGACGAATTTGCCCTGCAACCAGGGGAGTTCGAAGAGATAGAAGAGGAGCACCAGCGTCTCGCCAACGGCACAGAACTGATGCAAGAGTGCGGGGCTTGCCTCGATCTGCTCTATGACAACGAAGAGACCACTATCGCAGGGCTGCTGCAATCAGCCGTCGATCGGGCCGAGGGGCTGGTCAGCATGGATAGCCGCCTCACCCCGGTACTGGAGATGCTGAACGAAGCCCTGATCGGGGTGCAGGAGAGTCACAGCGAACTGCGCAGCTATCTCGATCGGCTGGAGCTGGATCCCGAGCGTTTCAACGAGCTGGAGGCCCGTCTCTCCAAGGCGATCAATCTGGCTCGCAAGCACCACGTCAAACCGGCAGACCTGGCCCTGCACCATCAGGAGCTGGCCTCGGATCTCGCTCGCCTCAACTCCGATGAGGAGCGGTTAGAGGGGATGGAAGATGAGCTGGCCGATGCCCGTCAGGCTTTTGTGCAGGCCGCCGAAGCCCTGAGCCACAGTCGCCAGCGTTACGCCCAGGAGCTGGGCGCCAAAGTGACCAGCAGCATGCACGAACTGGCGATGCCCGATGGCCGCTTTGCCATCGAGGTGCGCCCCGATGCCCAGAGCAGCCTCTCTCCGCTGGGTATAGATCGGGTGGAATTTATGGTCACCACCAACCCAGGCCAACCGATCCAGCCGCTTGGCAAGGTGGCCTCCGGCGGTGAGCTGTCGCGCATCAGCCTCGCCATCGTGGTGATCAGCGCCCGCAAGATCTCCACTCCGACCCTGATTTTCGATGAGGTGGATGTGGGGATCAGCGGTCCGACTGCCGCTGTGGTAGGTCGCCTGCTACGCCAGCTCGGGGAGTCCACTCAGGTGATGGTGGTCACTCACTTGCCTCAGGTGGCAGGCAACGGCCACCAGCATATGGTGGTGAGCAAGCATACCGATGGCAAAACCACCGAAACCCAAATGAGTGCCCTTGATGAGACAGCCCGTCTCAACGAGCTGGCACGCCTGCTCGGTGGCGACCAGATCACCGATAACACATTGGCCAATGCCCGCGAGCTGCTGCGTCGCTGAATCAGGCAATAAAGCCCATTTGCAGCGATGGCGACTGATAACGCTGACAGAACATGCTGACTGCACAGGCACGAACGAGTGCCATAGCCTGCACAGTCAGCAATAGCCAATAGCCAATAGCCAATAGCCAATAGCCAATAGCCAATAGCCAATAGCCAACTGTGAGAACCGAACTCGCGTCAGGATTACCGACCCAGATCAATAAAATGGCGAGTTAGGCGAAGCTGGCAGCAACATGGGCGTGGATCCGGTTGCCTTCATGTGGCGGATTTCGCATAGTGTTGCCCCCCTTTATGGGTATCCAATTGTGAGGCTTTGTCTATGATCCACGTTTTTGGTCACAAGAATCCTGATAGCGACAGTATCTGCAGTGCGCTGGTTATCACCGACTGGCTCAATGGCCAGGGCCGTCAGGCCACCCCATGGCGTCTGGGTGACCTGCGCACCGAAACCCGTTTTATTCTGGAGCAGGCTGGCGTCAGCGAACCCGAGTTGCTGACCAAAGATCTGACCGGTGAAGATGTCTGGCTGGTGGATTTCAGTGATCTGGAACAGGGCCCTGCCACACTGGCACAAGCCAATGTACTGGGCCTGGTGGATCACCACCGTCTCGGCACTCTGGTCACCCAGTCTCCGCTGGATGCCTGGATCCGGGCCGTCGGCTGCACCTGCACCATCGCCTTCGACCTGCTGAGCCAGCAAGACACTGTGACCCGCAGCCAGGCTCGCCTGATGCTGGGTGCCATCATGAGCGATACCCTCTGTCTCACCTCGCCGACCACCACCGAGCAGGACAAGATCGCCTGTGAGCGTCTGGCACCACTGGCCGAAGTATCGCTGGCCGAATTCGGCCAACAGCTGCTGATGGCGAAAACCGACCTGAGCGGCCTGACCCCAGCTCAACTGCTGCAGCAGGATGAGAAGGCATTCCAGGCCGAAGGTCTGAACTTCATCATGAGCCAGATTGAAGTGGGCAGCGAACAACAGCTTGCCGACCAGATCGAAACTCTGCAGCAAGAGATGGCGCACCGTGTTGAAAGCGAAGGGCTCGACTTCTTCGTGCTGATGGTGACTGACCTGACGGCCGCAGCCAGCCGTATCTACTTTACCGAGCACACCAAAGTACCGGCCGAGTCCAGCTACCACCCGGGCTTTGTCAGCCGCAAGAAGCAGGGTCTGCCCTGGGTTATGGATCTGCTGGCCAAGGCCTAATCCTCCCTCGCCATCACCTATTCCAAAGCCCTGCCTCTGCGCAGGGCTTTTTCATCGCCACCGCAAGCGGCACTCCCTATCCTCTTGCTGACCATCTTGCTCACCACTGCGGTCTCTCGTTTACTCCTTTCACGGCTTATTGATAGTTAACGCCATAACTTTGCTTACATATTTGCGGCTGTTATTTATCAGGGCTTTGCTGCAGGATAATCGCCGCGCACAACCTTTTCCGTTTCCATTCAGGTGATCGATGAACATAACCCCCAAGCAGAGAACCCTGGCCATCACCATGCTGATCGCCGTGGTGCTCCTCGGCTGGCTGCTCTGGCCCAGTCAACCACCCAAGGCGATGCTGACCGCTCAGGTGACCCGCGAGGATATTGCCCAGACCGTACTGGCCAGTGGCGTGCTGCAGGCCGTGGAGCAGGTGGATGTGGGGGCCCAGGTATCCGGTCAGGTTACCAAGCTGGCCGTCGAGGCAGGTGATCAGGTCAAACAGGGAGACCTGCTGGCCGAGATCGATCCCCTGATTGCCCAGAACAACCTCAAGACGGCCGAGGCGGAACTTGCCAGCAACCGCGCCCAGCTCAAGATCAAGCAAGCGCAACTCAAACAGAACGAGCTCGCCTGGCGGCGCCAGCAACAGATGTTCAAGCAGGAGGCGAGCTCACGGGCCGATCTGGAGAGTGCCGAGGCACTGCTGGCGGTCACCCGCGCCGAACTGCAAAACAGCCAGGCCAATATCGACAACGCCCTGATCAAGGTTGATCGGGCCAAGACCGAGCTGGGCTACACCAAGATCCTGGCGCCGATGGATGGCACCGTCATCAGCATTGTGACCCGTCAGGGCCAGACCCTGGCGGCCAGCCAGACGGTGCCGACCGTACTCAAGCTGGCTAACCTCGAGACCATGACGGTCAAGGCGCAGATCTCCGAAGCCGATGTCACCAAGGTCAAAGCCGGCATGCCGGTCTATTTCACCCTGATTGGCGATCCGGACACCCGCTATCAGGGTACGCTTCGCGCCGTGGAGTTAGCGCCTACCAACATCAACGATCAGGCTAGCACAGGCACCACCACCAACAATGCGGCCGTTTACTACTACGCCCTGTTCGATGTGCCCAATCCCGACCATACCCTGCGGGTCGCAATGACCACCCAGGTGACCATAGTGCTCGGCGAGCGCAAGCAGGTGCTCACTGTGCCGCAAACCGCCCTCGGCAAGTCGTTGGGTGACAACGAGTATGAAGTCACCGTGATCAAGGAAGATGAGACGACCGAAACCCGCCATATCAAGACCGGTATGAAGGACGAGATCCGCATTGAGGTGATCAGCGGGCTGAGCGAGAAGGAGGAGGTGCAGCTCAATCACGGAGCCCCCGCCGACAATGATGAGATGGCGGTGATGCTATGAGTGAGCCCCTGAACCAGCTGCCGTTGATCCAGCTGAAAGGGGTCGAGCGACGCTACCAGAGCGGCGACAGCGAAGTCACCGTGCTCCACCCTCTTGACCTCACCATCTCGGCAGGAGAGATGATCGCCATTGTCGGTGCGTCCGGCTCCGGCAAGTCGACCCTGATGAACCTGCTGGGTTGTCTCGATAGCCCGAGCAGCGGCCAGTATCTGTTTCGCGGTCAGGACACCGCCACCATGGATGCGTTGGCGCTGGCCCGGCTGCGCTGCCACCACTTCGGTTTTATCTTTCAGCGCTACCACCTGCTGCCCCATCTCGATGCCGCCGCCAACGTGGAGATCCCAGCCGTCTATGCCGGCACCAGCCGTCCGGATCGCCAGGCGCGCGCGCGTCAGCTGCTGGGCAGACTGGGACTGCGCGATCGCAGTCACCACACCCCGGGTCAGCTTTCCGGCGGTCAGCAGCAGCGGGTCAGTATCGCCCGAGCGCTGGCCAATGGCGGCGAAGTGATCCTCGCCGATGAACCGACCGGCGCACTGGATAGCCAGAGCGGCAAGGAGGTGATGGCGATCCTCAAGGAGCTGCACGCTCAGGGCCACACCATCATTCTGGTCACCCACGATATGAACGTGGCCAGCCATGCCGACCGGATCATCACTCTCAAGGATGGTCGGATTGAACAAGATAGCGGCCCCTGCCAAACGGCCGTGTTGGCTCCAGCCACCGCCACAGCCCCTCAAAAAATAGTGCCCACTAAAGGTGCCATGGGTCACGACTGGGATCGTTATCGGGAAGCGGGACGGATGGCGATCCATGCCATGCTCGCCCACCGGATGCGCACCTTCCTCACCATGCTCGGCATCATCATCGGCATCGCCGCCGTGGTGAGCGTGGTCGCTCTTGGCCAGGGGGCGCGCGCCAAGGTGATCGACCAGATCAATGCGATGGGCACCAACACCATCGAAATCTTCCCGGGTAAAGGATGGGGCGATGAGAAGATGGCCAGCATCCAGACCCTCAACAAGGGGGATCTCGATGCACTGCTGGGGCAACCCTATCTTGCGGGCGCCAGCCCCGAGATCGGCAGCTCCGGCCAGTTGCGCTATCGCAACAAGACCAACAGCGGCAACGTGACCGGGGTCGGTAACGACTATTTCAAAGTAAAGGGGATGACGCTGGTCAGTGGTCGCTTACTGGAGTGGCAAGATATCCAGCAGCGTGCCGCCGTCGCCGTGGTGGACAAGAAGAGTATCACCAGCCTGCTTGGCAAGGAGGAGCCGGTCGGCAAGGTGGTACTGGTCGGCACCTTGCCGGTGCGGATTGTCGGTGTGGTTTCGCAGGAGACCGGCTTTGGCCCCACCAGCCAGTCAGTCAATATCTGGCTGCCCTACAGCGCGGTGATGAGTCGCCTCATCTCGCAGCACCACTTCAGCCAGATCACCATCCGGGTCAAAGACGGGGTACAACCGGCACTGGCCGAGCAGGCGGTGATCGAGCTGATCACCAAGCGCCATGGGGTGAAGGATTTCTTCACCTTCAGTAGCGACAGCATCATCAAATCGGTAGAGAAAACCACCGCCACCATGACCCTGATGGTCTCGGCCATCGCGGTGATCTCGCTGATCGTCGGCGGGGTGGGCGTGATGAACATCATGCTGGTGTCGGTGGTGGAGCGCACCCGCGAGATCGGCATTCGCATGGCCGTGGGCGCACGCCAGTCGGATATCCTGCAGCAATTTCTGATTGAAGCTGTGATGGTGAGCCTGCTGGGGGGGATCTTCGGCGTCGGCCTCTCGCTCGGTATTGGCGCGCTCTTTTCACTGCTGGTGGACTCCATCAAGATGCAGTTCTCGCTCTTCTCCATCCTGATGGCCTTTGGCTGCTCGTCACTCATCGGGATCCTGTTTGGTTACCTGCCGGCACGCAATGCGGCGCGGCTCGACCCTGTTGTCGCACTGGCGAGGGAATAACAATGCACAAACTCTCCTGGCTGGCTCTCTGCATGGCCCTCAGCGGCTGCAGTCAGCACAGCACCTATCAAAGACCCGAGCTGGCGATCGCCCCCACATGGCAACAAGCAGAGGGCACCCAACTGGCTACGCAGGCTGGCCCCTGGTGGCGGAAATTTCATGATCCCCAACTCGACAAATTGGTCGACGCGGTACTGGCCGCCAACCCGGACATGCATGTGGCGGCCCTCAAGCTCAAAAGCGCCCGACTGGGCGCCGAGCAGGCCGATACCAACCTCACCCCCTCGGTCAATGGCACTATCGCCGCCAGTGGCAACAAGGATCTGAAAACCGGCAAAGACACCAACAGTCTGGGCCCCTCGCTGAGCCTCAGTTACGAAGTGGATTTGTGGGGCAAGCTTGCCTCGGTGCGAGATCAGGCAAGCTGGGAAGCGGCGGCAAGCGAACAGGACCTCGCCAGCGCCCGACTACTGCTGATCGGCAATACCCTGGAGCAGTATTGGCAGCTCGGCTATCTCGGCTCAGCCATCACCCTTGGGGAACAGCAGCTGGCCAACCAGACCCGTACCGAGCAGCTGACCCAGACCAAATACCAGGCTGGCGCCATTACCCGACTCGATCTGGCGCAGGCACGCCAGCAACTGGCAGGCAAGCAGGCTGAGCTGGCCTCACTTAAAGCGCAGCAGGAGCAGGCTCGCAATGCCCTGCGTCTGTTGCTGGGCCGCAGCAGCGGGCCACTGGAGTATGCACCCGCGTCCCTTGCAAAGCAGACCATTCCTGAACTTGCGGTGGGTATTCCAGCCGATGTGCTGGCTCGCCGCCCCGATGTCAAAGCGGCCGAATTGCGGCTGCGCAAGACGCTGGCAAAGGGGGACGAGATCCGCACCAGCTTCTACCCCAGCCTGACCCTGACCGGCAGTGCCAGCACCGCATCCGATAGATTGGCGCAGGTGCTGCAAAATCCGGTAGGTACGCTGGGAGCCAGCCTCGCCCTCCCCTTCCTTGAATACAACCGCACCCAGCTTGCCATCGAAAGCTCAGAGCTGGATTACCAGATCGCTGAAACCGAGTTTCGCAAACAGCTCTACACCGCACTGGTGGAGGTGGAAGACAATCTGGCCGCACGCCACTATGGCCAGCAGCGACTCGATTATCTGCAGGAGCAGCTGAGTTATGCCCGGGAGGCCGAACGACTGGCCAAGGCTCGCTTCCAGGCAGGTGCGACCGGCGTGCAAGCCTGGCTTGATGAGCAGAACCGGCTGTGGGATGCCCAGCAGAGCCTGCTGGCCCAGCAAAAAGAGCAGCTCACCACCACTGCCAAAATCTATCGCGCCCTGGGTGGCAGCGATAGCGTGGCGCCCCGATAACGCCTCCCCCCAATATTCCCCACTCTGCCTGTAGAGTGGGGAATACCATCGCCATCAACCGCACCGAATTCCCTCTCCCACATTGCAGCCGAACTTCATTGCCCATCATCAGGGGCAGTTATGGCAGCGCAGCTAATTACATGCATCGGTGACCCAGAAAATCCCGGCCATACTTTGCGACTCTCTCTATCCCTCACGCTCCCTGAACGGAGATAACGATTACCGGATATTCCATCAGCAGAGAGCTTGGCTCTTGCCGAGCGGCGCTCCGTGAATCATGAGAGACATATCCGAAGCGCATATCTGCACAACGCATACAAATAGCGATATCACGCAGTTAATCCTGCACGACAAAATTAATCGCAAACAACGAGTGATATTGAGAAAAGGAACAGTGTGGTGACACGACGGAAAAAAGGATACAAGCGAGAATGTAGATAACAGTGGGGCGAAAGGGCGGATTGGATAACCACGAGTGACAAGACAAAAAATAATGCCGCCCAAGGGCGGCATTATTCAATCTCTGAACCTGACGAATTAGATCAGGAAATCGTTCAGGTCTTTACCCAGTGCTACTTGAGCAGCAATGGCTTTCGGCATACGGCCTTGACCGGTCCAGGTTTTTTCCTGGCCATCTTCTTCGTACTTGTATTTAGCCGGACGCGGAGCGCGCTTGCTCTTGGCAGCGCCAGTCGCAGTAGCCGGAGCAGCTGCAGTCGCCAGCAGCTCGCGAGGATCAATACCAGCCTGCTGCAGCATTTCGGTGAATTCATTCAGCTTGCGCTGACGCTCTTCCTGTTCAGCACGCTCCTGTTCAACAGAATCGGCGCGCTCTTGGTAAACCAGGTCAAACTTCTCTTTAGCTTCCAGCAGTTGCTCAAACGGCAGCTCACGAATAGCCGCACGCAGACTGCGAATGTTCAGCAGAACTTTCAGAAACTCGTTCATTATTTCCTCACAAAAAGTCGGTTACAGGGATACCGTTTCAGAATAGCATGGACAATTCCCGACAACATACAGTTTTTCTATATTAGCGTTCTTTTTTTCTTAATTTTCACCAGCAAGATCGAATGCCGGTCACTATCAATAACAAACAAGCTCGAATGCCGATCATTTGGGTAGTGAGGCGATTACCGTCTTGTGTTCAAGAAAAGTCGGTATTTCAAGACTCATTAATTTCCAGTTCAGTATCCAATAGACTAACGCTGAGATCCGCTATATAAGCCTTGAGCGCACATCTCTACCATACGTTCAACATCATGTGACAAGCCTGTTCCTATCCGTGTAGCAATGAACAAGCCTAGCTCCCGTCCCGTTTGCCCGATGACGATCGGCATGTCCCAATTGACCATCAATGTATGCAACGCCATCAATAAAATCACATGTTAATCAATAGGTTGAAATCACTGAGTCACATTTCAATGTATACATCCGTTTGGCAGATGTATACACCAGAAAACAGACTGTTCAGATGCTGGTAATCCAGAACGCACGCAATAAAAAAGCCAGCCATTGTTAATTGGCTGGCTTTCTACGTAGCCAAATAGCACTATTTATTTTTGGTTATATTCTTGTCTGATTGATCAACACCGGTCATCACTGCCTGTGAAGCCGCCCCCGTTAAAAGGGGCTCGGTTGGATAAAGCTTAAGTGCTGCTGCCCGCATCGCATTAGCTTCATCTGTACGGCCCAATGCATTAAGCGCGATCACCATATTGGCGTATATGTTGGCACGTGGTGTATGGCGTACGAATGCCTGCCCCCACTCCAGATAAGCTTCCAGTTCAGTCTTGTTGCTTGTCTGCAAGCCCACCATCAGACGAACCGAGTTCACATCAAACTCGACTCGGGTCAACCAGGCCATGGGATTGATGATATCAAGTAGCAAGGTCGGCTCTTTATACCCACCTCTTTCGTACTTGGTGACTACCCATGCGGTGTGAATTGCCGTGAGCATAAAGGGCACTACCAGCAGCGGAATAGCAATCGCCATAAATCGCAGTAACAACCAAGGGCGGCACTCCATATCCCACCATGATGAGCGACCATGACTCGCCAGGTTGGTCTCTTCAATTTCGGTATCGATGATATAAATCAGCGTCAGCAACAACCACCACAACACGATTGCATGGTAGAGAGGATATTCCGTCTGGGTGTGAAGCAATATCGGGGTAACCAGGGCAAGCAGCCCCATGGCATTAACCCAACGCACACACGCCAGACGCCATAATAATGCGCCTCCCATGATCACCATACCTACTATGGGTGCAATGCCCCCCTCAACAGCCCAATAGAGAAACTCGTTATGAGGGTGGTCGAGATTGTACTCAATCTGCACCATAGATGGATTCAGCGCTTTATCGGCCATGTAGTGATGAAGAAAAACAGATTCAAAACTACCGTATCCCCAACCACTCCATGGAGCCTGAGCAATCAGTTTTGCCGCGTAAGGCCAGTAAATAAAGCGCATACCACCGGACTGATAGATCTCTAATCCGCGTTTTGCTCCAGCCAGCCAATATTGTGATAACAGGCCAATCGCTACAGCCAAAATAACCAGACCCAATATCCGCCATAACAGCCGCTGCCGATAAAGCTGAGGCATCAGTAAAAACAGTGCTAGCAGACCGCCTAATTGCCCCACTCGGGATTGCAAAACAACGAGCAGCAGTGTTGCAGATAGAATGACGCCATAGCACAGCGCCATCAGCAAGCGACCACCCTCTCTACGCAACTCCAACCAGATGGCAAGGGCGATACCGGTCGCCATAAACGTTGCCATCACGTTTGGCTGTTGAAAGATCCCGTAAGGGCGATTTGCCTTGGTGTCATAACCAATCCAGTTACCTGGCGTCAACAGGTAGAACTGCACCAGGCCCAGCACTGCCTCCATCGCGATCGCAATCAGGATGAGATAGAGCAAGCGATCACGCTGCGCCTTATCAAAGCGCCATTCATAGAGTCCAAACAAAAACAGCAGGCCAGCAAAAAGTCCCAGCAATCGAGGAATGGCATAATCCTTGAGTGCAAAACCTGGATAGAACATCGGCAACAGTAGCAAGAGTGCCCCTATCCATAAGCCCGCGTGTAATGGAGAAAAGAGCAGACGCTGGCGTAACGTTACTTGCCACAATCCCAATCCAATAGTCAGCGAGGCAAACACCCATCCCCATGCGTTAAAGGGCAGATACAGCCCTGCCCCTCCCGGGTTGTGCATAAAAAAGTGCATGCCTAACAACCAATAAGCGATAAAGAGTACGCCAAACACACCATTTATGTTTTTAATCATCATGCATTCCTAGCATAATTTCTGCAGATTGCCATATATCTTGGGTAGGTAATAAAAGGGCGAGCAGTTTACAACTGCTCGCCCTGTTTGATGAAAAAAGATCGGCTCTATGCAACTTTTGATTACTGCAACTCTGTCAAACCGTAAAGACCATTCTTGCGACTCAACATCTGGCCTCCATCCCGTGTCAAAGGAACCCATCCAATGCTTCCTTTAGCGGTTGTTGGCTTGAGCAGCATTAGATCAAAAGGTATCGTGACATAAATTCCTTTGGTAAAGCTACCTTCACCATACTCGTCTGCAGAGACATTGGTAAATGTTGCATACCCCCCCAAGATAACGCCCGAATCAAACCGCTTGGAGAAATCGAATGTAGCACCTTTGTCCCCAGCCAAATACTGACCCACGGAAACTTTGGCTGTGACATTACTCATGAATGGTAACTGCCAATATGCAGTAACATGCCCGGTCATTACATCGTAATCAGCCATTTTCAGGGTGTTGTTCCAGTCTCGCTGTTTCACCCAGTTTGCATCAACACCAATAGCCCAAGTCTTACCATATGGACGATAAAGCACCTCACTCCCGACACCGGCATACATCATCTCCAAATATCCGCCATAAGCTTGCCCGTACCAATCTTGAGCAAGTGGTTGCATATGGGTTAACTGCAAGTTGTTGAGTAATACATTAGAGGAATCTACATACTCACGAATCCACGTCCGAACTCGTGGTAAGGCAGCGCCATCTGGAGGAGGAGCTTTATAATTGAACTCGTCGTAGTTATTCATCAGATTTACAAACAGCGTACCCTGCAAGCTGTTGTTTTCATTTATACGCCAATCAGCATTGGCATTAATGCCTAGCTGATACATATAAAAAGACTCAGCACCACCAAAAGACTGCGTCAGATCTGGATCAAAAGAGTATGAAAAAGCTTTGCGCTCAGATGCATAGATGGACTTCCCATAGGTTTTCCCTGCAGCCTGTATCGTCGATTTTTCATGCTGTTCTTCTCCCAATACCTGTACCACATTTGCACGACGAACAGATGGAAGATCGATGCGGGTCTCTTGTAAATGGAAGTTCGCTTTACGTTCAACAACATTCAGCTCATCGACCGTACCCGGCAAATAATTTGCAGCTAACAAAGAGGTTCTCTTCATCGCCTCGCTCTCATCGCGATACTTGCTCTGCGTACCGATAACCGTCACAGTATTGGTCGTTGTATAAAACTCAGTATCTTGCCAACCAGCATTCTCTTTCAAATCGGCGGTTAACGCTTGCCACTTCACGTCAGTCATAGTGGCAGGAACTTGGTCAGGCTGATAAATGGGTCTGGGCTGGTCAATATGTGCTGGTTTCAGCTCATTAAAGTTAGTCCGAAAAGTTACCCCCCACATCAAGGTGTTTCCTCTCTGCCAGCTGAGATGACTATCCAGATTTTCAAACACACGGTACACAGCCCCTATATTCCAAGGTGAGTCTTGAGATATATGGCCAGCGAACTCTTTACTATAATCATTGCCATCATATTCCAGCTTCAACCTAAGTGGCTGCCATGGTGTTTGATATTCAATACCACCGAAGAGTGCTGCTGGCCCATGAAACAAACTATCAAACTCAAACTTACCACCGCTACCGGTGAAGCTATTATTTCTTTGACACCAGCTATCCTTATACTCACAAAACGGGTTTTTAATATTACCACTTTCGGCCATATTTCCCCAGCCGATACCGATCGTAAAATCAAATGGACCATAGCGTTTGCTAGCTGTCATAAACTCACTATCAAAGAGACCGGTCCCCATTAAATCTCTAAAGCCCACGGAAACCTGTGGCAGATAGTTAGATTCTTGCCAGAGACGGAACTTGAAATCCATCGCTTTGTCTTTATAGGTTTGATCACCACTAAAATCTTCGTACGGACTATACTTTCTTGTTCTTACGTCAGTGTATCTTAGTGTCGCCTCAAACCAATCAAATGGCTGCGCAGAGATAGACCATCGACGATATTGGTCATTATCAACATAGTTAGCACTGAACTCACCTGTTTTGGCCATTCGTGCGGTAGGCATTTGAAGCAGACCTGCACCACCGAAATCACCTTGTGAAGGACCATAAGGATCAATAACAGACTCTGCAGCACACACAGCCCCTGAAACAAAGATCGCAATATATTTCAATTTAGGCAGCATCATTCTGGTACTCGATTAGCAAGCAGATTGGCAATACGAATATTGATATCTTTATATTGCTCTGGAAGGATTTGGGGATCAAAACCGACAAAGAGCGTAGCACCCGCCATAGGTTCACGATGCAGTTTATTCCAATTCGCAACAGGAACCCGGCTGATAGAACCGTCAGGCTGGATCAGGAATGCTTCATGCTTCGCAGCGCCAGCCAACAAGCGGTAATCCTGCCAATAGCTTGCCAAACTGGCACCAGGCTGAAGCGGCTGTTTACTGCGACCGTTAATCAGTCCCACGAAGTAGATAAAATCGGGCCTTGAAGCAAGGAAAAGTGTGTACTGCCCTTTTAATA
Organism: Aeromonas sp. Y311-2; assembly: GCF_027706025.1. Classification (NCBI taxonomy): domain Bacteria; kingdom Pseudomonadati; phylum Pseudomonadota; class Gammaproteobacteria; order Aeromonadales; family Aeromonadaceae; genus Aeromonas; species Aeromonas sp. Y311-2. The sequence continues at coordinate 78,819 of NZ_JAPDCL010000014.1, forward strand.
GTGGATTACCATGCGGGTCAACTCTGGACTTGGCAGGGTCTAATGCGATTGACAAACGGCCACTGACAGGAATTTTATCCAGCTCTTGTAGTAACTGCTGGGTTGACTGGATCAATACGCCTTTGTCACCCTCTCGCATCCAAAATACCTGGAGTGCTTTAAGATCCTTGAGCAATTGTTCTTTAGTCGCCTGAAATGCTGCTATGGTCTTTGCGTTCGCTATTTGTGCAGTACGCCAATAGATATCATCTGGCAATTGAACATTAAATAACAGATCTGAAAGTCTGGCACCATCATGCAATTCAATCTTCGCAGTAGCATGACGCTCAAAAATTACGTTTACATCAGCTTGAGCCAAAGCAAAAAATGGCATGAGACCGATCGTCAGGTATCTTTTCATAATGCGTACGGCTTTAATATTGTCATTTCAATCACCGGTAAGTCCGGCCCCAATTGCTGCTGGCTTTTTAATACTCGGCCTGTACTAGGTTCAAACCAATAGTAATTATGCCAAGAATTATGGCCTTGGCCGAAACTAACCAATTCGTCAATCAACATAACATCATGTGATTTATCCAGGATTAGCAACTTTTCCGGTACAGCGGATATAAACTTAGCTTGCATATTATATCCACTCACATAGTCGGATTCCCACTCAGCATTATACTGCCAATATATAGCATCGAGATTCAAAACATCATCAGGTGCATTTGCAATTTGTTGTAATGGATCGGGCCAAGATGATGCCACTAAATAGAGATCATTTTCCAAACCCACTGTCTTGTACAGTCGACCTGATTTGGTAACAAAAAGCTTATTATCAGAGCTCACCCAGCTCAATGAACCGTCAGGATCTGCAAAAGCAAGCACTACCAAAGCCTGTGGGTTATCACCCACTCGCAGATACGCGCTGGCATAAGGCAATTTACGCACTTTTTCAGTCGTGACCTCCACATCATCCACCCCTAAAAGGGCATAACGGAGCGTTGCATAGGTATCAGAACTGGTGCTAGAGCAACCACTCAAGAGTAACAATCCCAAAGGGATAAAAAAACGAAGAGAAGACATAGACGGGTCACTCAGTGGAATTGGGAAATAATTGCAAAGTGACAAAAATAAGGCTGCCTATGTGGCAGCCTTATTACAATACAGAACAACTTACTTGGTAGCAGTAGTTGTGTTAGTGCTTGTACTGGTGGAGTCGTCATTTGCCTCTGAAATAACAACCGCTGCCAGTACGGCAGCACCGACACCGACAGCAACCAAAGTAGTGGTACCAACAGCCGCAGTGCCCGCTATGCCAGTGGAACCAGCTACAGTCCCTGTTGCTTCTTCAGCAGCAAAAGCATTTGAAGAGAGAACCAACAAAGCAGCCAGAGCCAACGCTGATTTTTTCATTACTCGTTTCCTTGTTTAAACATGACTTAAAGTACTAACAGGATATCGTGAAACAGACCAATAAACCAGAGCAAGTCGCTCAGATGAGCCCTCTTATCTGTTACGAAGTGTACGCCCCATTGCATGACGTACCAGCACGATCATAACGCCTAACATGCCACCAAGCAAAGTCCCCAATACGGCTATCAACGCTCGTTTAGGTTTCGCTTTTTCCTCAGCTACCACAGCTGGATCCAGAGTTTTAAACACATACTCTTGATTCACTTCCGTCAACATCAAGGTTTTGGTCTGATCCTCGATCAGTTGGTAGAACACCTTCTGCATATCTGCGACTGGGGTTTTTTCAAGTTGTGCCTTGAGATAGCTAATGTTACGTGTCGCATCAGATTGATCCCGCAACTTCATGGCCTCATTGAGATCAGCTACCAACCAGTCAACCCACTGCTTTGCAGACTCAGGAGAGTAGTACTCCACGGCCACCGTAACCAACCCTGATTTTGCATCCTGACTAATACTGGCAACATCGCGAAATGCCTTAACCAGCTCCCAATCCGTTGGTTCAACGGACTTGCCTAGAGGAACCTCACGCATCCACTTTTTGCTAGTGACATCGTATATGTCTTCATCAATCACTAATTCACCAGTCAGCTTGTCTGCTTTGGCGACGGCCATCAAAGGCACTTCCAACTGATGTTGGCGGATAAAGTGACTTAGGAATTGGCGGGATTTCCCAATTTCGACCGCAATCGCCGTTTTGTCCGAACCACCACCACTGAGATTCACTCCTGCCAAACTGGCAAGACCACCAAATTGGGCAGCCATGGCGGCAAGCCCCCCCCCTTGCTGCTCCGCTGATGGTGCAAGCAAGGCCTCTGAGCGATAGATATTTGGCAGTGATATTGCAAAAATGACGGCTATTACCGCACCAACCAAGGTACTGACAACTATCCACCACTTACCACGCCAAAGCGCCGCGAACAGTTCACGCAAATCAATCTCATCTTCCCCCGCTCCATTCATTGCTATTGGCAAGGGAGGGTGTTCATTTAGTTGAGTCATAACAAACCGGACCTCAAAAGAGTCAGGTGGTATTCACCACCTGACTGCATGGGTTATCAAATAAACGATCCCATTACTTGATTGCATTCCACGCAACACCCAGTTGATAGAGGATCTGGGTTGCAGAGGTCATAATGCTCAGGTTATCCAGATAATCAGAATCAACAGGTACCACGATCGTATCACCCGGCTCCAGGCTCTTGCGACCACCAAACCAGCTATCACCTGGCAGCATCACGCTACCATTGGCCTTTATCACGTAGATACGGTCAGTATCAGCCTGCTTCTTGGTTCCCCCGGCACGACTCAAGTAATCACTAACACTCAGGTTGCCATCGTAAACGTGAGAGGAAGGGAACTGCACCATTCCCTGAATAGAGACCACATTTTGTAACGCGGGCACATAAAGCTTGTCGCCATCTTGCAGCATCACATCAGCCTGCTTGTCGCCAGACAAGATCGCCGGCATATCGATAGTCATACGACCAACAGCCTTGCTGTTTTCCAGCTGATTAACTACCGTCATCGCTTCGGCAGGTGAGCTAGTATAGTTTGCAATACTGGATTGACGACGTAGGGTCATGGTCGCAATCTCTTGCTTTAGTTCATCACGCAGCAAAGAGATGCGTTCTGCTTCCTGTTTACGCAGCGCTTCACGGGCAAAGACTGCGCCATTCGGATTGGCATAGGGGGTAATACCACCGACACGCTGGATCAAATCCTGCAAACTTTCTCCACGACGGACCGTATAGGTTCCCGGATACCTCACCTCACCAAACACCTGTACGGTAGCTTCTTCACGCCACTGAGGATGAGGCAACACGTTCAAGCTGTCTTTTGATTGCACCAACGGCGAACCGGTTACCCGATTTGCAGTTGCCAAATCCAGACGCTGATTTTCAATTGCAATATCATTCCCACGCTCACTCACGCGAGATAACTCAATCACATTCGCCTGTTCGTTAAACCCGCCCGCAGCCATGATTAAATCATGGGTACGACTATAAGGCGTCAAGGGATAGACCCCCGGATATTTAACCTCACCACGAACTTCAGCAATCTGTACCGGTTTACCTTGTGCTGCTTGTGCTTTCAAACGCTCAATAACCGGAGCGAGCAACGCTTGACGAGAGGCACCGACCATCGCTTCAGTCTTGGTCGTGTTAGACACACTAGCCAAAGTCATCTTATCTTCTTTAGCCAGTTGAGCACGACTAACATCGGCACCTGTACTGTCGTCTACCGCATTGGCTTGCTGATCAATACGTTGGTTAGCCTGATTGTCGATACTTGTCGAAGAGCTCTGAGTGCTCGCCAGCTGCTTCAGCCGGTCGGTTGCATCATTGCTAAAAATAAGCACCTGATCCCGCGGCTGCAAACGAATGTCATCTGCCCCACCCGGCATTTGCAACACTCGGCCCAGATTGAATTGCAGCACCTCGATATTACGTTGGGCATCGACCTCACGAACAACCAGGGCATAATTCAAGTCTGTGACCGAAGTCAGATCGCGGTCGGCACTTTGCAACACACGACTGATCCGCATTCCCGGCTGAAAGCTGAAGACGCCTTCACGAACCACGGCACCTTTTACCACGATCGCTTGGCTATATTCGGTACTGCTCGGCTTGACCGTGACCTTGTCACCATCACGCACGACAAACTGACGATCATGCTGATTTGACAAGTTCAGGTTAAATACCCGCATACCAGTTTCACCATAGCGATTCACCGAAACCTCTTTCAGCGCAGCGGCTTTCATCCCTCCCGCAAGTCCCAGAACATTGGCTAGAGCGGCTGGACCACTCAGCTCGTAAATAGCTGGGCGTTTTACCAGACCATCAATACTGATCTCGCTCCCTTTCGCAGGGATAAACACCGTATCACCGGATCGCAGACGGATATCCTGGCTGGTGTCGCCCCAGACCAACATTTTGTAGAGGTCAACATCGATCACTTTTTGCCCTGCACGCTTGACCTGGATTTTACGCAGAGACCCCACAGTATCGATACCACCGGCAGCCTGCAGAGCCTGGGTCACGGTAGCCATACCATTGACGTTATAGGCGCCGGGGCGATAGGCATCTCCCATTACAAAAACTTGCATGGTACGCAGCGCGCCAAAACTGATAAACGCCTCTACACCAATTTTTTGCTCTTTGATCCGGTTTTCCAATTCACTGCGCAGTTGCTGAAAAGTTTGACCACTTGCAGCAATGGGACCGAGGGATGGGAAATCGATAAAACCTTCACGCCCAATGGCCAGCGTATAATTTGCATTCTCTTTGCCATAGAGCTGAACCCGGATCTCGTCACCCGGTCCCATCACATAGTCATCAGCAACAGGCATATCAACAACTGGTGCATCAGTTAAAGGCTCACCGGCAAACACGTTATAGCCAAAGGGTTGTAACTCCCCCTCTTGTGCGACACCAGCCAAGAGAGGACGCTGGGATGCTTGGCTATAATCGACTTCACGTGGCGCAGCAACAGGCGCTGTATTGACTGGGGTCACACTGCTTTTAGTCGATGAGCTCCCCAACTGAGAGGGGTCAATACCATATTGTGCTGCCAACGCCTGCTGCTGGGCAGGAGACAGCTGTTTAAATTTGGCCATCATATCTGGCGTCACTTGTGGTGCGGCCATCAACGGCCACCCCAGAAATGCCAGTGATAGCAGCCACCCTAGTTGCTTCATTTTTGTAAAACCCACCTAATATTAATAAAAATCGACCAAAAAATGCCCCAGAACAGAATGGGGCTGCACAGATATTCACTATTTTGCCAGTTTCTGCGCGACATAGCTAATTGCGATGGCTACCTAAATAACTGATCCCGATAGTGCTACACCTCCGCTGTGGCATAGCCATTCCCCGGGAAAGGAGACACGGTATCCATGAAGTGTTTCACTCGGGGCAGCAGGCTGGCCATTCCTCTACATTGATGATTGCGCGTGATGGTTTCATGTAACTTGTGCCACAGCCGTTCTATGTGATTAACCCAAGGGCTGTAAACTGGCTGGAACACCAAGCAGAACTTGGGGTTCTTCTTCAACCATCACTCGGTCTGTTTGCTTTCGTGAATGATGTAGTTATCGAGGATCAGCGTGATGGTTTTGGCTCGTCGGTAGTGGCGACGCAGCTTTTCCAGCATGGCGATAAACAGCGATGAGTTTTTCTTTATCCCACTGACGTAAAGCACTCTTCCGTTGCCTGCATGGAGAACGCCTGCCAGGTAATGTTTGGCATTCTGTCCCGGTGTGACAACCCGCTTTTGCTGCGCTCTGAACATCCAGTCGGCCCCTAATTTGGGATTGAGGTCTATATCGACTTCATCCTCATAAAACACCGGATTATCGGCATCACAGCGGGCCAGTGCCGCGTCGATATCCGCCATTTTCTCCTGATAGGCTAGTGGATCTTTTATCCGCAAGGTTGGCACGGGCCTGCGCCAGACAATGCCCATACGAGGTAACCATCGGCGGAGCGTGGAGGCTGCCATGTTGAGGCCTGTTTAACCGATTGATTTTGATAGCCAATAGTTCGGTACACCAGCGGCTGCGCTGATAGCCAAAATCTTGCGGAGAAAACTGCATGAGCAGCACCAGTAAGGTGACAATCTTGGCGACAGGTAGGACCGGGGCACGGCCTGCCGGTAAGGCTTCTAGAGCCCCCACACCTTCATCCCGATACCACCGAAGCCAACGGCCGATGGTCGAGCGAGCCGCGCCGGTAAGGTGATGAACATCAGTGATCGTGCGTCCTTCATGTAACAGCAAGATGGCCATCAAGCGACGAGCATGCCCTTTATCACGGGTGGCATGGATGATTTTGTGAATGCGGCGGCGCTGTGGCCGTGGCAGGGGTGGTAGGATAGGCATCAACTCAGTCCTTTGGGTGTGGCTTGTTTTGTTTGGCGACTAATGAGATCGCACAAACTGGACTGAGTTCCCTTCCTCCAGTGATCTACTATTCGGAACAGCTATTTAGCCATCCCGAAAAACAATGCCGAGATGAAGAACCGAAAGACCGTGCCTAACTGGTCACACCAACACACAACCCCACAGTGGCTAGGGATCGCAGCCGGGGTTTGCAACAACCACTCGACCAACCGCCAGGTGGGGCCAACGTTATTGTTGATGGGCCCGGCCTTATCGGTCGAGCCCAACACAACAGTTTCGTCACTGCTTGGCAAGTATTCACAAAACAAATTTATAAAATCGAACCGTATATATTTAACTAAAATATATTTAAGACCAACACTAACGCAAGAGCAATTCGATCTCTTAATCTACGTCGTAATTTATCGACATTCAGCAACAAAAAAAGATTGCCAAGGTATCCATTATTGATACCTCGTTTAAAAATTGGTGTTTCTTGTAACCCTAAATGTTCAATTATTTTTACAACCTGATTACGATACCATTTATTTTTGATTAACTTTAAACGCTTCTGGGCGGCAGCTAAACTGTTGTTCGTTCCGACCTGATTGTTAGCATGCTGACGATAACGCATCATGGGTTCTGGGTCTATGTACCAACTGTAGCCACGACAGCGTGCGAACGCATAAAGCAACCAGTCATGTAATGCAATATCTTCACCAACTTGCTGATATCGTTCTAGCAACCATGCTTTAAAATCAATAGCGACTTCACGCTTAAATACATAGGTACAACCCGGGCCGGCGGCTTCAAATAAAAAATCCCATTTCCTCTGCGGTTGCGCTTTATCAATCAATACTTCACGACCATCTTCCCAGAAAGCGGTAACATTCGAAGAATAACAATCATACTGCTGCAATTTTTCAATTGCTCTGGGCAACTTATTCTCATGCCAGATATCATCTTGGTCACAAAAAGCAATATAGTCATAGCAAATTAGATCTGTATCTTTCAATAGTCGGTAGAAATTTTTGCCTGCTCCTCCATATCGATCACCATAGGGCAGAATACTGACTCTAGTATCTATGGTTGCATAACGGTTGCATATTTCCAACGTTGCATCATTACTTACATCTACACTTAAAGATAACTCTAAATCAACTTCACATCGCGTATACAAGATGGAATCTATCTGAGTTTGCAACCATTTTTGACCATTATAGGCCGCAAGCAAGATAACTAAGCTTTTTGATCTCATAAAACTCACATTATTACTTAATAGATGTTTTTAGTTAAAACTAAGAAGTTGAATTGTCCTGTAAATATTATAGGCCATATATAAAACAAAAAAAAACAAAGGTATCGGTGCTGGTTTAAACCTTGTAAATACGAATGGAATTATAATAACCAAGGGAAATAGTAAATAACTCGACATCCTGTAGGCAAACACCTCTATAAATGAAAATGAAAAAAGTATAAAGACACCAACACTAAGCCATTTAGCAGATAAAATTATTATAGGCCTAACATAAACACCTTGATTTTTATGGAAAAATAGATAAACCAAAGTAAAATAAGTCAGTATTATAAAGACTATATTACCAATATTTATCGGACTAGCTTCTTCCATTTTCCCAGCGTTAGCCAAATCGTAGTATAATTCGACCTTGTATCTCAAAAAGCCAGGCAGATATGATGAAGAAAATAAAAAAAATTCATTCAAAATATTAAGGTACATCACAGCGATGCCAATGATCGGTAAGAATGTGTATAGAATCACATCTTTAAAATTTAAACTGGGCCTAATGAAGTATAAAAACACAAAAAAAATTGCTGAGGCATGAAACATTGTTGCAAAGAAAATTTTAGCCAAGAAAAACTTTACTTTATTATTAATGACATCATGCATGGACCAAAAAACAAATGCAGTAGCAACACCCGCTCTAATTTGAGTCATTTCATGAATTATATAAAAAAAACTTATATAAACAATAAAACTTAAAAATGGGAAAGGAGATATTTTATTTATTACCAGATACTTTATAAACACCCCGGTAATAGCATAAATAAAAAAAAATGGCGTTGACATACCATAAAAAAAATTGAGATTCAACTGTTGAATAAGCCAGAATGTTGGTTCCTTGGAGAACCAATTTATAGTATGAAACTGAGTAAGCAACTCAGTTTCATACATAATCGAGTCTCGGTCAAGACCAACAGGTCGCAAGCCGGCAAGAAAAATTAGCAAAATAGCTACAAAAAGCAACCCAAACTGGTTACTTTTATTTAAATTAATCTTCACTTAAATACCTTTTTAGTTTCTTGGATATCCACTCGATATTAATGCAAAAGGTCATTATGTTGCCCCCCCCCCCCCCCAAAAAAAATAGTCAATGTCATACTTTGACTTGCTGCGTTTAACTTGACCTTTCTCGCCAAACCTCCAACTTAGAATGTAATTGCGATTCGATAGCCATGGTAGAATCTGATCCATGCTGGAGAAGAAAATTGCTTTGTGGATCTGTAATGACCTAGTAGTTTCTGCACAACTAAGCGACCTCGGCATAGGCCTGAGCCGGTGTTTTCATTTTCAGCGCCTGATGGGGACGCTTCTGATTGTAAAACTGGCTCCAGTCGCCAATCACTCTGCTGGCATACTGTAACGTCTCGAACTGCTGTCGGTGCGCACATTGCTCTTTCAGTGTGCGGATCACCCACTTAATCATGCCGTTTTTTTCTGGCGTATATAGCGTAATGAACTCCTGTTATACCCATAGCTTTGACCAGTGCTGTTGTAGTCGCGACTGATAAACACCAAGCCATTATCGCTGCGCAACAAGAACTGTGTGGTTACCTGCACCAAGCATTCGAACCGGGTTCTCAACGCCTGCACCAATGCCGTCTCAGCTATCTTGGATTTACTACTACGCGATACATGCCAGCAAAGCAACTCGCTGCTGTGACAGCCAACAAACACCAGCCATCACGCCCAGCCCAGATCCGACATAAGTTTAGTCGCACAATACTGGTTAGGCGCCAATGCATGGATCCGCGGTCGAAACCCAACCTGACGTTTACGGACTTGATACCCTTGAGTCGAAATATGCGCTGTACCGTGTTCTTGTTAAAGCCCAACAGTGCCGCCACAGTCCGATTACCGAATGATGGGTTCTCCTTGATCATGGCCTTGATAGGCGTGACCAGATGTGCCTGAACCTTGGGCGTCGCTTTGACGCTTCGGTAATACCAAATGCGTCGCAGCAAGCCAAACCAACGACAGATTTTACTGACAGAGACCTCGATCCCCTCGGCGCACAATCCCAGCTGAACATCTGCGACTATCTGTCGTCCTCACCCAGTAAGGAGACCAACTTTTCTGGCATGTAGCTCCAGCATGGCTTAGCCATAGGCCTCCTGGAGCTCTTTGAGCTGTTTCTCGTACTGCTCGCGGATATTCAACGGCATGGCGCGCAAAGCGTTTTCCATGCCACGCTTGGTATCATCGACCCATTTTTTAATTTTGGAGGGGGCTAAATCGAGGGAGCGAGCCACCTCAGATACGCTGGCCTACGCTGGATAATGTTCATGATCAACGCGGTCTTGCGTTTGGTGATCCAACATTTGATTTCTTCGTCCATCATGATGCTCATGTCTGTGATCACCACTTATTATGACCTGAGCAGGATTTCAGTGGGTCATTACAGATCTGATGGCGTTTACTGCTGAATTTAGCGTCACCAAAGGTGAGTTGATGGCACATAGTGAGCCCTATTTAATGATTCCAGATTACAAATATGAGATCATATCAGGAACTGGTTCGCACCTTCCCTAGTCAATATTAAATTTAAATATCAGACAAAAAAACCTTTTCCTAGCTTGCCAATAAGCCCATCCCAAACTGCTCTATTGAGCAACACAAATGAATAAATCTTTCGCTTGGAGAAAAGAGAGTAAAAAAATATATATTGCGGAATTTTAATTAAAAAGGAAAATTTTAATTCAGGCCTTATCTTTTTTGACTTTAGTAAATGAGTTGCATTTCTCACAATAAAGTAGTTTCTAAAATCTGAATGTAAATTTATCTTCCTTCCAAATACGCTCACATACTCATCACCGATGCTATGGTTCATAACCACAGAAGGCACCATATATGATTTAAATCCATAATATGAACAACGTTCACCCCACTCAATATCGACCCAATCTATAAACAAATCATCATCCATGAATCCAACTTCTTGTAAAACGGACGTCCTGATTAATGACCCTGATGCTATTATATAATCACACTGAACAGGCTGGTTTGAATTTACATCTATTTTAATACGATTAACCTTAACACTTTTTTGTTGGATGGCATCAGCAACTTCACCCGTTTTTTCATCTTTGAACGCAGGCCCAACTGCAGCAACTTTATGACCATCATTGATTAATTTCAATTCATTGGACTTCAGTTTTTCAATGAAACCATTTGGCAATTCACTATCTTGATCTAATAACAAAACATGCTCATATTTATTGTCAATCGCATATTGAATACCTATATTTTGTGCGGAGGCTATTCCTTTATTTTCACCTAAGTCAAAATATATTGGATTTAGCAAAAGTTTATCACAGAATGTCAAAACTGAATGTTTAACGGTCGTTGGTGTGTTATCCACAATGCAAATATCTTTGGATTGACCTTGTAGACTCACTAACAACCTTGACAGTAATGTGTCATCAGGATGGAACAAAATAATTATCGGCAGGACGTCTTTGTCATACATTAGGATAGCTCATTTTTTAGAGTTTACAGTTAATTAATTCTCATGAGAATGCAGTGTTAAAACATATGTGTATTTATTAATTAAAATCCGTGGCCATCAAGTTTAACTCTTGCCTTAAATAAAAAATATTTAAAAAGAAAAAACAACCTACGAAGAACCCATATGCGTCTAATATTGTTGGAAAATAGTTTATAAAATAAAGAATATCTTTTATCTGCCATATCCAATATTGTTTCTTTTACACTACCCCCAAATAGTGTAAAACAAAGCACCTTGCTATTAACTTGTGTTTTGTTTACATTAATTTGACTACTACTGCTGTAGTGATGCCAACCTAAATGCTCAACTACAATATCCTTAGGTGTTCGGCATGAATATAACTCAGGCCTTAAGTACCTCATGTGATCGGGATAAAAATAGCCCGAATCTTCGATAGACCAATCAAAACGAAAAATAGTTGCGGTGGTATCAACAAATGATACATATAAGTTATCTATTTTATGTTTCTCTGAATAAAGGCTCTGCTCTTGTTCTAATATTGAGATAAGCTCTTTATTTTCCTGTAAATAATCCCAAGACAATGAAATACCTAACTTTCCTATGGCGACATTTTTTTCTAACTGTTGAATTAAATAGGAAAGCCAACATGGTCTTGCTTTGCAATCACTAAAGTTGATATCCGCATCCGTAAGAAAAAAATACTTACTATTATGTATGCTTTTAATCTTTCTAATGGTCTTATTTAAACCTAAAACCCAAAGATTATTTTTATTTAAAACCAATTCTATATTGTTAAAGCGTGCTTTCAAGTCGTTTAAAATAGCGTGATGCCCAGGTGAGTCAGAGTCATTGTCAATGATATAGATAGTAACAGGAATGGTCACTGTATTAATTATTGACTCAACACATTGTTTTAAGAAATGGCCATCGTTACGTGTCATAACGAGTACCGGTAGCGTGGGAGATACTGAACTCATAATTTTTTACAGACCCTACTTTTAGTTTAAAGCGCTAAATTTTTAAAAAATTATGCATGTCAAAATTAATGATCTTGGTGAAAGTAAAGTGCATCTTTCAAAAATGCCAGTGAACCAATACGCAGTTCGGCGAGTCTGGTGTTAACGTTGTGATAATTGATGGGTTGACACCCGGCAAAGAATGAAGAAAGTGATTGTTGCTCATCACATAAACGCCCTTCAATCCCTAAACTTAACAGCAGACTTTGCAAACGAGCGAGACCTCGCTCTTTATTGGCAAAGCAGATGAATTCTTTATTGAATAAAATAGCCAAGCATACACAGTGAAACGAATCTGTGACCACAAACTTACTGTCACGAATTTTGGCTAACCAGTCTGCGACGGGGATATAACGATAACCAGCCTCACTCATTTGGTAGTAGATATCTTCTGTCGGTACTTGCAGAATATCCCCAATATGTTTAATAGCGCTAATGAATGTGGTATCAACATCCAGTTTGTAATAAACCACATTTTCATTTTGCTTACTAACACCAGCCTTTGCTATCACGCGTTCAAAAAACTCCACCCCATTTAACAAGGTCGGATCGAGCACATGTTGTGCTGTGACACCAAAAGTATCACGACAAATAGTCACACCTGATTGTTCACGTACCGAGATGGCATTAAATTTTGCGATGGCAGCACGAACACGATCACTCAGGGCCGCGTCAACTGTTTCTTCCCACTTATCTACCCCGAAACTGGCCGCATAGGAAATGCGCGTAACAGAATCCGGCAAGAAGGTCAGAAAATAAGCGTCTATATCTTGCTGCTTATTCACAAACATATTTGGCCGCCAAACCTGATCGCTACCCACCACAACTGATTTATAGGTAGTGTCTATCGCTTTCAACTGCTGTGCATGGGTGTAGGTTTGTTCACTACGTGCCACCCAGGTGGATCTAAACTGCTCAAAGACCTCACTACCCAGCACGGCAGGTTTAATGTACATCTTTTTACCCAGCATGCGCTTGATCAGTGACTTAACACCCAACGCCGCGAGCACTGTGACCAATAATTGCCGTAACGTCTTTTTTTGTGCAATCTTTTGCGGGATAAAGTCAATATGTTCAGGTAAATAGCCTAGCTGGGTAATCACATCGGCCAATGCCGCTGCTTGTAATACCGCTCCGTAATTATGGTCTGAGTAGTGAAAGTTTAACAATCCAATTTTTTTATTCAAAGCTTAAATCTCATTTGTAATTATAAATAACCACTTTGCTACAAACTTAGATGACTAAATTCATATGAGTTTATTAATACGCCGTAAAATAGCACGTTGATAATGATTAAGCTTTGTCAAAAGCTTTAGCCAAAATAAATGCTTTTTCATTTTATTATCAAAGCTTGAAGATAACTTTTCTGAATGCCAAATTTCTAGACTCTTACGGCGCGAATTCATGCGCATTGATTGGATCAACATCAATAATGGAGATCTTAATTTGGTATTAAATCTTTTTATTGGAATCGCACTTTTATCTGTTCTGCTGTGTTTTATCCGATAGGACAAACCATCATGTCGATGATTATAACTACCTTGCTGTGAGGCCAAAAATCTATTTTTAGCCAATTCTTCTATAACTAAAGCACCATTTATCATGCCAGATTTAATAATGTCATCTGCGAGTGCAGAACGAGTGACCAGTACATTATGCCCGCGACCGTCACGAACATATGGCTCTAACCAAGCATCACCAACAGATAAGTCTGCTAGTTCCGTTGTCACATCATCACAAAAATCACACGCATTGGCTTTAAATAAACCAGTACCCCACATATCGCCAACATTACGCATTTTAATGGTTTGCTGGTTATTATTTTTATCTAAGCAACCATATGCATAATCTGCAGCGGTACTATTATGATCTTTTATTCTAAATTCTGGTTTAGTAAATTCGTTTACAGCGACACCAGTGCGACTTGCCAAATACTCCGCAAAAAAGGCACTTTTTACGCCACCACAGATAATGCCGATTAAGAATCCAATTTTATCGTTAAAGACTGGATCGTAAACTTGAGCTAGGCGTATAGCTTTAATGAAGCAAGCAACACCAACAATAGCAACTTTACCATCTAGCTTAGTAATGTCTTTCAGCACATCAGCAAGCGTGACTGGGTAATACTTTGTCTTGGCTGCACTGACTAATTCATCAATTGAACTACTTACTGTGTATTGATAATGCTCTGAGTTAGAACCCGCTTTTACCGAGATGACATGCTGAATCTCACCGCGGCGCATTAACTCAGTCAACGTATAAGTGGCAATACCACCCGAAGATGATGTTAGTCGATGCTCAACAGAGTAACCAGCATAGGTATTTATATAACGACCAATTTTATTATGATGTTTATCTGCTTGAGTTAAAAATAGTGCCGCAATTTCATTTTCAGTCTTTACTTTATCATCAGGCTTGGGATTAAACGGGCAAACCTTTATGCAATCATCATCACAATCATATGTATCACTAACGTTAGCTGTGTAAAAACCAAATTGATTCATCTTCATCTGTATCGCGCCGGTTCTAGATTGTGCGGCGCACAATCCACAACCAATGCACATATCATTATCAACCACTGCTTTAATCATTAAATTACCGTTCATTTACCAATACCCGAAAATAAAAATTGATCATTTTACTAGAAGTCGCCTTATTATAATAATTAATTCTAAAATCTTATTGGCGAGTGAAAAATTCATCAAGCGATACTTAATGATATTCCGCACTGGAACATGGCAATTATTTTTTAAAAGACTTTCGTAAATATAGCAAGCATCATTTTGTCTTTTAAAAGAAACAGCCACACCGAGTTTAATTAGCTGATATTTTTCACGTATATCTATTTTATATTTGTTTTTTATATCGCTATTTATTAACATGCCTTCTAGCGTACTCAAAATTGTTCGTTCATATGCTTCATTTTTTGCAACAATTTGCTCATAAGTTGAATACTGGCCACGTGAATGTGAATTGGCACGAACCAAAACAGAATACAGGTTGCGCTTAATTGTTATACATTTTCGATTATACAATAGTGGCAGCATTAATTGCCAATTTTGCCCTGCATTCTTTTCGGTATAAATAGTTAAAGAGGGTAACACCTCACGTAACTGGGCAACCTTTGCCATATAGTTACCAGGGACAAACCAAAATCCATTTTGAGCAAATAAACAATCTTCAAATAGCTCTGTTTTTTTAGCATTATTTGAATTAACAGTAAATTCACCGACTCGCTTTAATGTGACTTCATCTAATAAATTGCAGTGACAGCGAGCCATGCTGGTCTTCTCATCACTGGCCTCTAGCACTTGCACTAACTGAGTAATAGCTGATTCAACAGCATAAAAATCATCACTATCAGGCCATACAAGATAATCACCGGTCATCCATTGTAATCCTTTATTGATCGCAACTGATTGACCTGAATTATCTTGATAAAGATACGTTAATTGATAACCTTTGGCTGAAAAACGTGGGATATAAGACTTAATAACTTCAGCTGAATCATCGGTCGAGCCATCATCGATCACACACATTTCAATGCATGGGTAATCTTGCATCAGCACAGAGTCTAATAACCGATGGATAAACTGCTCGCCATTAAAGCAAGGCGTAATTACACTGACTTTTTTATTTAAATTCATGGCTAACGCTTTATCTTATTTAAAATGAAATTATTGATAGTTTTTCGCTGTGTGCTGTCTATTGCAAAATAATAGACAGCAATAATCGTTGTTAAAATTGATACTAGAGACACCAAACACAATCGGTAAAAACTTGGCTCAAATTGCTGCATGCAAAGCCAAGCCACTGCGACAACTAAAAGTGTACAACCAGCACAGGGCAGTATGACTTTGTTTATGAAGCTCAGAAATGAAAAGTTTGGCAGCAATAAATTCAGCGTCCAAGCATTAGACAACATGCCAATAATAACCATTGCAATATTAACTTGGTAGGCGATTTGTGCTGGGTAATCGTAGAAATATGCAACGTAAGTGATGGGTACCACAAGCAAGTAGAGTGAACCATTAATTAAGCTAGGTCTTTTGATATGCCCTGTGGCATGGATTGCACTGACAATGACCGATGATATATTAGCAATAAAATTAAAAATCAATGTATATTGACAAAATAATACTGCATAATCAGGAACACTTCCTAACCACAGTGACAAAACATAATCCATCTCCAGTATTAGTGGCAATGAAATCATTAATAATATGAAAAATGTAAACTTCGCTGTGTTTAGTACTAAAAATGACGTTCGCAAGTAATCACCACTTGCATAGCTTTTTACAATTTGTGGTCTAACTGCAGCTAAAGCACTAGCAGCAAATGACATAACAGCACCTTGCACCTGCATGGCAATGCCGCTGGCCGCATTAAGCAATGCGCCAAAAAAAAGATTGAGCAGTATATTAACACCTTGCGTACGGGCTAACACGCTGGCGTTACCATAGAGATCCCAACCAGAAAAACTTAACATTCTTTTGACTAGGTTGTTATTTACTGTGGGATTAAAATGACTTACGTCAAATTTATTCATCACGTAACATAGATTGCCAATAAAAATAATACATGACGCCACAAAGACTAACGTTGCATAGGTGATTAATCGGTCTCCCCCCAGGATGCTTAAGCTATAAACAATACCAAGTTTTAGTAAAACTGAAACTATATCTAAATAGGCGAAAGCTTTGAAGTGTTCATATGAGACAATCATTGCCGAATATGGTACTTGCAACACTGCCATGCATGCGGTTAATAATGAAAGACCATATACCCACTTCGCAGCCTCTAGCCGTGTGGCATCAATATTTAAGTATTCAAATACTACGCTATAGCCTAAACCCGCTCCGGCTAGCAAAACTAAGACTGTAATTAATAAATGAATAATCAAAGCTGAGGTGAAAACTGTCTGTATATCTCCCTTCTGGCCTATCTCAAAATTAAAGAATCGTGAGGTAGCTGTACCCATCGATGCATTTAAGAACGAGAACATGGCAACAACTCCACCCACCACGCTGTAGATGCCAAAATCTTCAACACCCAATTCTTGCAATACTACGCGTGACGTGTAGAGAGAAACAAAAAGACTAAAAAACATTCTGAAATACATAAAAAGCGTATTACTAAGAATTTTTTTATTATTTTCTACGCTCAATGGTCAACCTTTATTTATTGGTGAGGATATTTTAAATTTTAAAATTAATCGAACACTTTAGCTAATCGCAAGCTAACCGCCTCTTCATCTTTCTTCGAGAGACTGACTTCACCTTCAATCGGCCACTCAATCCCTATTTGCGGATCATCCCAACGAATAGCCCCTTCACTCTGCGGTGCATAGTAATTGGTGGTCTTATACAAAAACTCCGCAGTCTCACTCAAGGTGACAAACCCATGAGCAAACCCTTCTGGGATCCAAAGTTGACGTTTATTTTCCGCAGAGAGGTGCACGCCCACCCACTGACCGAAGGTCGGTGAGCTTTTGCGGATATCTACCGCCACATCAAACACTTCACCTGCAACACAACGCACCAGCTTGCCCTGGGCATGGGGAGGTAATTGATAGTGCAAGCCACGCAATACCCCTTTCGACGATTTGGAGTGATTATCCTGCACAAAAGTCACCGGATACCCTACGGCCTCTTCAAACGACTTGTGGTTGAAACTCTCAAAGAAAAAACCACGCTCATCACCAAATACCTTTGGCTCAAAAATAAGCACGTCAGGAATCGCTGTCTTGATTACATTCATCTATCTATCCACACTTAATTCAATCGTTATGAGGTGAGAAAATTCCCTCCCCCCATATCACATCAGGCTTTGGCAACCATTCTTAATAAATATTGTCCATACGCATTTTTTGCCAGCGGTGCTGCAAGTTCACGGACCTGGTCGGCATTGATAAACTTCTGACGATAGGCAATCTCTTCCGGACAAGCGACTTTCAACCCTTGGCGCGTCTCGATGGTCTGAATAAAGTTGCTCGCTTCAATCAGGCTTTCATGAGTACCGGTATCAAGCCAGGCATAACCACGGCCCATCATGGCCACTGACAGATTGCCTTGCTCCAGGTAGATACGGTTTACATCAGTGATCTCCAGCTCACCACGGGACGACGGCTTCAGGCTCTTGGCGATATCAACCACGCTGTTGTCGTAGAAATAGAGACCGGTGACCGCATAGTTGCTCTTGGGCTCCAACGGTTTCTCTTCCAGAGAGATCGCGGTACCCTCTTTATCAAATTCCACCACCCCATAACGCTCAGGATCGTGCACGTGGTAAGCAAAGACGGTAGCGCCGCTCTCTTTGGCAGCTGCCGCCGCCAACTGCTTCTGTAGGTCGTGGCCGTAGAAGATGTTGTCACCCAGCACCAGCGCACAGGGGTCTGACCCGATAAACTCTTCACCCAAAATAAAGGCTTGTGCCAACCCGTCCGGACTTGGTTGGACCTTGTATTGCAAGTTCAGGCCCCACTGGCTGCCATCACCCAGCAGTTGCTCAAAGCGGGGAGTATCTTGCGGCGTGCTGATGATCAAAATATCGCGAATCCCCGCCAGCATCAGAGTGCTGAGCGGATAGTAGATCATCGGCTTGTCATAGATGGGCAGCAGCTGCTTGCTCACTGCCATGGTCACCGGATAGAGACGGGTGCCAGAGCCACCGGCCAGAATAATGCCTTTACGTTTGGTCATGATGCTTGTTTCTTATTTTTAAATTGCAAAAGAAAAGGGTGGCTTGCGGCCACACCTTTCTGTTTTATCCCTGCCAGCCAGAGAGGCGTTCAACACATCTCTGGCCAGTGATTTACTTGCCGAGGATCTCGGTCAACATCCGCTCCACACCGACGGTCCAGTCCGGCAGCACCAGATCGAAGGTGCGCTGGAATTTGCCGGTATCAAGGCGGGAGTTATGGGGGCGTTTGGCCGGAGTCGGGAAGGCGCTGGTCGGCACTGCATTGAGTTGTGTCACCGCCAGTTCAACGCCGGCTTCTCTGGCTTTGGCAAACACCAGCTGGGCGTAGTCAAACCATGTTGTTGTACCAGAGGCAATCAGATGGTACAGCCCGGCGACCTCGGGTTTACTCTGCGCAACACGGATCGCATGAGCGGTGCAATCGGCCAGCAACTCGGCACCGGTCGGAGCGCCGAACTGGTCATTGATGACTGACATCTCGCTACGCTCTTTGCCAAAGCGCAGCATGGTCTTGGCAAAGTTGGCACCGCGGGCGGCATAGACCCAGCTGGTGCGGAAGATCAGGTGACGAGCGCAGAGAGCGGCGCCTTGCTCACCCGCCAGCTTGGTTTCACCGTAGACGTTAAGCGGTGCAGTTGCATCGGTTTCCACCCAGGGGCGCTCACCGCTGCCATCGAACACATAGTCGGTGGAGTAATGCACCAACCAGGCACCCAATGCTTCCGCTTCTTTGGCGATCGCCGCTACACTGGTCGCGTTGAGCAGCTCGGCAAACTCCCGCTCGCTCTCCGCCTTGTCGACTGCGGTATGGGCCGCGGCGTTGACAATCACGTCCGGCTTGACCAGACGTACCGTATCGGCCACCCCTGCCGGGTTGCTGAAATCGCCACAATAATCGGTGGAGTCAAAATCAACGGCAGTGATGCGCCCGAGCGGGGCCAGTGCACGCTGCAGCTCCCAGCCTACCTGGCCGTTTTTGCCAAACAGCAGGATATGCATCAGGCACGCTCCCCGTAATTCTGCTCAATCCAAGACTGGTAGGCACCGCTCTTGACGTTGCTGACCCACTGCTGGTTATCCAGATACCACTGTACAGTTTTGCGAATACCGGATTCAAAGGTCTCTTGCGGGTGCCAATCCAGCTCGGCGCTCATCTTGGTCGCATCGATGGCATAGCGGCGATCGTGACCGGGTCGGTCGGCCACATAGGTGATTTGATCGCGGTAGCTTCTCCCCTCACCCCGCCCCTCTCCCTCAAGGGGCGAGGGTGACAGAGGTACCATCTCGTCCAGCAAATCGCAGATAGTGTGGACCACCTCCAGATTCTGCTTCTCGTTGTGACCGCCGATGTTGTAGGTCTCACCGATGACACCTGTGGTGACCACGGTATAAAGTGCGCGGGCGTGATCTTCCACATAGAGCCAGTCACGGATCTGGTCACCCTTGCCGTACACCGGCAGCGGCTTGCCATCCAGCGCGTTAAGAATGACCAGCGGGATCAGCTTCTCGGGGAAGTGGTAAGGGCCGTAGTTGTTGGAGCAGTTGGTGACGATGGTGGGCAGACCGTAGGTGCGGCGCCAGGCGCGCACCAGATGGTCGCTGGAAGCCTTGGAGGCAGAATAGGGGCTGCTGGGGGCGTAGGGGGTCGTTTCGGTAAAGAGTGGCAATGGCTCACCGGCAGCCACTTCATCCGGATGGGGCAGATCACCATACACCTCATCGGTGGAGATATGGTGGAAGCGGAAGGCCGCCTTGCGCACCTCATCCAGGCCATTCCAGTAGGCGCGAGCCGCTTCCAGCAACATATAGGTGCCAACGATATTGGTCTCGATAAAGTCAGCCGGGCCTGTGATGGAGCGGTCAACATGGCTCTCGGCGGCCAGATGCATCACGGCATCCGGCTGGTGCAGGGCAAACACCCGATCCAGCTCGGCACGGTTGCAGATATCCACCTGCTCAAACGCATAACGCTCGCTTGTCGATACATCGGCCAGGGATTCCAGATTGCCGGCATAGGTGAGTTTATCGAGATTGATAACAGAATCTTGGGTATCACGGATGATATGGCGCACCACGGCAGAGCCGATAAAGCCTGCGCCACCGGTAACAAGTATTTTCATTTTATCATGCCAAATTAAAATATTTATATAAGGAAAGCCTGATGTAAAAAGTTAATGCTAAAAAGGAGAAAGTAGCATCATCCAGTTAACAGGCAGGACCAATTGAAAATTTAAATAGAACTGACTTATGTAACGAATATAAAAAATTATCGCCCCATACCAAAGAGTACTGTTTTCACAGTAAGTAAAAGCACTTTAATATCTAACCAAAGATTTTGGTGTTTTATATAGTAAATATCATACTTGTGTTTCCAGACAGCATCCTCAATAGATGCGCCATAAGGATAACTTACTTGAGCAAGTCCAGTTATCCCTGGTTTTACAGCATGACGAAAACGATAGTAAGGAATCACAACTTCTAATTCCTTTATAAAAACCTCTCGTTCTGGTCTAGGTCCAACGAGTGACATCTCATTCTTAAATACATTAATCAGCTGCGGGAGCTCATCTATTCGTGTTTTCCTAATGAACGCACCAATTCGCGTAACACGCACATCATTTTTTCTTGCCCACTGGGCGCCATTTTTTTCAGCGTCATTTCGCATAGAACGAAACTTGATAACGTCAAATTCACTATTGAACTGACCAACACGCGCTTGACGATAAAAAATGGGACCTGGAGACTCTAACTTGATTGCTATAGCAGTTAAAACACAGATAGGTATAGCAATCAACGCGAGAGCACTAGCAGCAATCAAGTCAAGCCCTCGCTTAACTATGCGATTAAAGGCACTAGAAAGAATAGAAAATGCCTTCATGTGCAAAAAATAACCACTATGCAATAATTCTACTTCTGTCAGACCAAAACGACGATCAATGTAACTCACCAAGGGCTCGACATAAGCACCACACTCTGTCGCCCTAACCAACATGGCAGAAATATCACCTGGTAGAGTATTACTCTTGTAATGAACAAGAGTTTTCCCTCTTAAATCATTGAGTACATTCTCATTAAAGTACAGAGTTAAACCATGCTTTGACAAAACCTTCATAACAAGAGGTTCATCATCCACATTACAGTAAACGTACAGCTCATTCGTCTTAACATGCTCTTTTTTAAACTCATCGATGACTCGGTTTACATCAATGGGAACATATTGAGAGCAAGGTTGAGTAGTTTTATCACAAGCGACAGAACTTTGCTCCATGATTGAGTCTTGCTCAACGGCTGTATTTTTCATGTGTATCCGCATCCAAGTTGTGCAAAAAAAATCTACTGTTATCCAATCAGGCATTGTCATGTACATCCTTATGCAATACCTGCGCCATAACAGATGGCTGTTAGCGTAGTGACAACAGATGGTGCAAAAAAAGATATACATTATAAGCAACATATAGTCGAGGATGAGGAGGACGCATAGAACACTCTTTTTCTAGAAAAGAGAATGGCTACCGCCCCTGGGTTACAGCCCCCAGTTTGCTGCTTTTAACCTGATTGTGCTTGCTGTTGGCCATCATGTCCTCCAGCATTGTTATGATTGTTGATGCATGACCATACAGTTCTTTTTTGCGTCATGACGCCAATAAAAGTTGTGCATAGAAAAATATCGCATCGTACGAACCCGATAGATCTAAGATCTTATCTCTATTCCGACAAAACTGCACACAAAAAAATGTTTCAACCTCTCGTTTTTAACCAAGATTCGATAGAAAACCAGAAGAGCTGTATGACCCCACCAAAAACGCGATTAAAAGTCAACCTAACATAACCGATTGGGACAAAAAATGGCTATGTCCCAATTACGTGTTGCATGGGGTACCCCAGCGCTTCATGCAAACACGCTTTGATATTTACGCCCCTTCCGTAACGCTCCAGCATTCTACGCCAACCTAGGTAATTCTTCAGGTAGTGCGTCGCCACGCCATGGAACCGCTCCATCCACTCTTTCAATCGATGGTGATACCCGTTCACGTGTTGAATGTGATACACACCGACCGCCCGTTCGCCTTGGCGATTGTGCACCACTTGATGGGTTACGCTCTGCGCTTAGCTGAAACTGGCATACACACCCGCACCATCGCTACACAGCACAGCATCCGGTGACACCCGCGGCTTCAAAACCGCGATGACCGCCTCGGCATTTATCTTCTCCAGCTGAAAATCCACATGGTGGCTTGACGGATTGCCATTGCGCGCAAGAAACGATGACGCCAGAGGAACGCGGTGTTTTGCTGACCCCGCAAGGCAGCGCTGCCTGACGGACAGTCAGTCCTTCGATGAGGGCTTGCGCGTAGTCTTCCCAGCATTGTGCTTGGTGCAACCGGGCCAGAGGCGTTTTGGTCAGAACGGTGTTGGTGCGCAGACACAATTTCAACGGTAGCGACGCCCCCCCCCAAGGCACCAGTTGGGCGACATCGGCCTGACAATGTGGGCAGCCGCTGCATGCCGGTAACTGAGTATTAAGTGAGATAATGGTGTGGAGTGCAGTGAGCTCCTGCTGAGCAACCCTGTGCCGGCACAGGGTTAACTTGGGAAAGAAGGAGAAAGGCTGGAGTATGCATGATGGTAGGCCTCAAGCTGATGGCCTACTTCAAGATTAGCCTTTCAACACGTAAGCGGGACAGCGCCAAAAAATGGGGCAACCATGTTGGTTGCCCCATTTGTATTGCCAGTCAGATTTGGTCTGACACTATCTTCTGGTAGTACAGTTAACTGAGGAAAACACAGCCATCAGTCATGTTTTGACTCATGGGCATGGGTCAGACGCGCTTCTTTGCTGCTGTGTTTGGTGAAATAGCGCATCACCAACACAAAGAAGAGCGGTACGAAGAAGATGGCTAGCACGGTGGCGCTGATCATTCCCCCCATCACGCCGGTACCGATGGCATTACGGCTGCTGGCACCTGCGCCGGAGCTGATCACCAGCGGCAGCACCCCGAGGATAAAGGCGAGCGAGGTCATCAGGATCGGACGCAGACGCAGGCGTGCAGCCTCCACCACGGCTTCACCCAAGCCCATCCCCTTGTCGTAGAGCTCTTTGGCAAATTCCACGATCAAAATCGCGTTCTTAGCCGACAGACCTATGGTAGTGAGCAGGCCGACCTGGAAGTAGACGTCGTTCTCCAGCCCGCGCAGGGTGGCAGCCACAATGGCCCCCAGTACCCCGAGCGGCACCACCAGCATCACCGAGAACGGAATGCTCCAGCTCTCGTAGAGGGCTGCCAGACAGAGGAACACCACCAACAAGGAGATGGCGTAGAGCGCTGGTGCCTGTGAACCGGCCTGCCGCTCCTGGAAGGAGAGCCCGGTCCACTCGATACCCACTCCTTCCGGTAGCTGTTTCACCATCTGCTCGATGGCGGCCATCGCATCACCGGTACTCTTGCCAGGCGCCGCCTCACCGACGATCTCCATCGCCGGCACGCCGTTGTAACGCTCCAGACGCGGCGAGCCGAAGCTCCACTCGGTGCTGGCAAAGGCGGAGAAGGGCACCATCTGACCAGCACTGTTGCGCACATACCAGAGTTTCAGATCTTCCGGGTTCATCCGGAAGGGGGCATCCGCCTGCATATAGACCTTCTTGATCCGGCCACGGTCAACGAAGTCATTGACGTAGGAAGAGCCCCAAGCGGTAGCCAGGGTGTTGTTGATATCCGCGATGGATAGCCCCTGCGCCAGCGCCTTCTCGTAGTCGATCTTGATATCGAGCTGCGGCGTATCTTCCATCCCGTTCGGACGTACCCGTACCAGAGTGGGATCCTGCGCCGCCATGCCGAGCAGCTGGTTGCGTGCCGCCATCAGCTTGTCGTGACCGATACCGCCGCGATCCTGCAGGAAGAAGTCAAAACCGGTCGCCGTACCTAGCTCCGGGATAGGAGGCAGGTTAAAGGCGAACACTTGCGCTTCCTTGATGCTGAACAGATAGCCCATGGCGCGGCCGATAATGGCATTGGCGCTGCGATCCGGGCTCTTGCGCTCGCTCCAGTCCTTGAGCTTGATAAAGGCCATCCCCGCGTTCTGGCCACTACCGGCGAAGCTGAAGCCAGATACGGTCAGTACGGAGTCAACGTTATCCTTCTCGTTTTTCAGGAAGTAGTCGCGCATGTCCGCCAGCACCACCTCGGTAC
Organism: Aeromonas sp. Y311-2; assembly: GCF_027706025.1. Classification (NCBI taxonomy): domain Bacteria; kingdom Pseudomonadati; phylum Pseudomonadota; class Gammaproteobacteria; order Aeromonadales; family Aeromonadaceae; genus Aeromonas; species Aeromonas sp. Y311-2. Next base: position 103,831 of record NZ_JAPDCL010000014.1, read on the forward strand.
GCTGCTTGGTGGCCCCCACCGGCAGTTGCACCATGGACATGATGACCCCCTGATCCTCTTCCGGCAGGAAGGAGGTAGGCATCCGCATAAACAGCACAGCCAGCACCGCCAGCATGGCGCCGTAGATCAGGCTGTAGCGCACGCCCTGCTTGATCACCTTGCGCACGCCGCTCTGATAGCGATTGGTCCCCGCATCAAAGGCGCGGTTGAACCAGCCAAAGAAGCCGCGCTTGGCACCAAACTCGCCATGTTTCATCGGCTTGAGCAGGGTGGCACAAAGGGCCGGTGTCAGGATCAACGCCACCAGCACCGACAGCACCATGGCCGAGACGATGGTCAATGAGAACTGGCGATAGATGGCACCGGTCGAGCCGCCGAAGAAGGCCATCGGCACGAACACGGCGGAGAGCACCAGGGCAATCCCCACCAGCGCGCCGGTGATCTGGGTCATCGACTTGCGGGTCGCTTCCAGCGGGGAGAGATCCTCCTCGCTCATCAGCCGCTCCACGTTCTCCACCACCACGATGGCGTCATCCACCAGCAGGCCGATGGCCAGCACCATACCGAACATGGTGAGAGTGTTGATGGAGAAGCCGAACGCCGCCATCACCCCGAAGGTACCGAGCAGCACCACAGGCACGGCAATGGTCGGGATCAGGGTGGCGCGGAAGTTCTGCAGGAACAGATACATGACGCAGAACACCAGGAAGATCGCCTCGATCAGGGTCTGCACCACCTCCTCGATGGAGATCTTCACAAACGGCGTGGTGTCGTAGGGGTAGACGATCTCCATGTTGGCCGGGAAGTAATCCGACAGCTCATTGAGCTTGGCACGCACCTTCTCGGCGGTATCCAGCGCGTTGGCGCCGGTAGCCAGTTTGATGGCGACCGCGGCGGTGGACTGGCCGTTGTAGAGCGCATCGGCGTCATAGCTTTCGCCCGCCAGCTCGACCCGGGCCACATCTTTCAGCCGCACCTTGGAGCCATCCTGATTCACCCGCAGCAGGATATCGTTGAACTGCTCCACGGTAGAGAGACGAGTCTGCCCCATGATAGTCGCAGTGAACTGCTGATCTTCCACCGACGGTGTGCCACCCAGCTTGCCGAAGGCCACCTGGGCGTTCTGCGCCTTGATGGCTGCCTGCACATCACCCGGAGTCATCTGCACTCGGTTGAGTTTGTTGGGATCGAGCCAGACCCGCATGGAGTACTGGCTGCCGAACAAGGTGATATCCCCTACCCCGTCCAGACGACTCAGAGGCTCCTTGATATTGGAGACCACATAATCCGCCAGATCGTCGTTGTTCATCGAGCCATCGCTGGAGATGAAGGCCGCGACCATCAGGAAGCTGCTGGAGGTCTTCTGTACCCGGATCCCCTGCTGCTGAACTTCTTGCGGCAGCAGCGACATCGCTTGCTGCAGCTTGTTCTGCACCTGCACCTGGGCAATATCGGGATCTGTCCCCGGCTGGAAGGTGAGGGTCACCGACACCCGCCCCGCGGAGTCAGACTGGGAGGACATGTAGAGCAGGTGATCCAGCCCGGTCATGTTCTGTTCGATGATCTGGGTCACCGAGTCTTCCACCGTTTTGGCGGATGCACCCGGATAGCTGGCAGAAATACCGACAGCTGGCGGCGCAATGCTCGGATACTGGGCGACCGGCAATTTGATGATGGCCAGGCTACCCGCCAGCATGATCACCAGCGCGATCACCCAGGCAAAAATGGGTCTGTCTATAAAAAATCGAGCCATGAAGCGACTACTCCATCCTACTTGTTGGCCGGGGTGTTGGACGCAGCTTGAGCAGACGGCGCATCAGCACCCTGCTCGGCGGGATTGACCACGGCGCCCGGTCGTACTTTCTGCAAGCCAGCCACGATCACCCGCTCGCCGGAGGTGAGCCCTGACTCCACCACCCAGTTGCTGCCGACGACCCGGCTCAGCTGCACGTTGCGCAGCTCCACCTTGTTGTCAGCGGTTACCACCATCACGGTGGCGCCGCCATTGGGGGTGCGAGTCACGGCAGTTTGCGGCACCAGCAGCCCTTGCGCCCGCTCACCCTCTTGCAGGGTCGCGCGCATGAACATGCCGGGCAGCAGCAGCTGGTGAGGGTTGGGCACAATCACCCGCAGGGTCACCATGCCGGAGGTCTCATCCACGGTCACATCAGAGAACTGCAGCGAGCCCTCTTCGCCATAAGTGGAGCCATCTTCCAGCTGGAAGGTCACCTTGGCCCCCTTCTGCTCGTCCTGGGTCAACTTGCCCTCGGCGACCAGTCGCTTGAGGCGCAGCAGATCGGCGGTGGACTGACGCACATCCACATACATGGGATCAAGCTGCTGAATGGCAGTCAAGCTATCAGCCTGCTGGGCAGTCACCAGCGCCCCCTCGGTCACCGCGGATTTACCGATACGACCGCTGATGGGGGCGGTGATGCGGGTGTAACCGAGATTGATCTCGGCAGTGCGCAGGGCCGCCTTGCTCGCCATGATCTCGGCCTTGGCCTGCTTCCAGCTGGCGTCGGCGTCGTCATAGTCCTGACGGCTGATGGATTTGACCTTGAGCAGCTCCTGATAGCGCTGCGCCTTGAGGCGGGCACTCTGCTCGTTGGCCTCGGCCTTGGCCAGATTGGCTTTGGCGCTGGCAACTGCCGCCTGATAGACAGCCGGATCGATCTGATAGAGCAGATCGCCCGCCTTCACATCGCTCCCCTCGGTAAAGAGGCGCTTGAGGATGATGCCGCTCACCTGCGGACGCACTTCGGCCACCCGCAACGGGGCGCTGCGGCCGGTCAACTCGGTGGTCAACATCAGCGGACCGCTCTGCAGGGTCACCACGTTGACCGCCGCGGAGGGCATGCCGCCCTGTCCCTGGGGGGCGCCCCCCTTGTCACCACAACCTGCCAGCAAGCCTGTAGCCAGCAAGGCAAGACCAACTGAACGAGCAAGAATATGTTTATGCATGAAACACCTGAGCCTTTGCCAGTCAATGAACAATCAGGGCCGCATGGGCCCTGTTGGTAAATAGTCGAAAGATGAGGCAATATACATACATTCATAAATGTATGTAAGTGACTTTTTGCTTGCATAAGGCACAAATTTCGATGGCCAGACGAACCAAAGAAGAGGCGCAGCAAACCCGCTGCCACATCATGAGCACGGCGCTGGATCTGTTCTGCTCTCAGGGCCTGGCCAAGACCAGCCTGACCGACATCGCCAGGGCGGCAGACCTGACCCGCGGGGCCATCTATTGGCACTTCAAGAACAAGGATGAACTCTTCATTTCGCTCTGGCAGGAACTCTGTAGCCCCCTCGCCCACCAGCTCGATGCCTGCCTCAATCCAGATGAGCCAGATCCGCTCGGGCAACTGCGCCTCTTCTTCGAAGGGGTGCTCCGCAGCTTCATTCACAATCCGGCCCAGCGGCAGATGTTCACCATACTGTTCAATCTCGAATCGCTGGAGGGGGAAGCCATCTCACTGCGCGAGCATATCCGCAGCCAGTCCGCCAACTTCTTTCGAGACCTGGAGACCACCCTGGCCAACGCGGTACGGCGGGGCCAACTGCCCGCCAACCTCAACCTGCAGCGCGCCGCCACCCTGCTCCACTGCACTCTGGATGGCTACATCATCAACTGGCTCCACTTTCCGGGGCGGATCGACCTGCAGGGCGAATCCGCCTTCCTGATAGAGAGCATGTTCACCATGCTGGCCCAGCCCCACGGGCCTGCCTGCGGCCGCTAACCGGCTTCGGCAACTCCCACCCATCCAAATCGGGGCCTGACCGCGCGCTTTGGCAGTCAGGCCCCGATTTGTTACCCTGTGCGCCCCCTGCTTGAGGTAACCCCTGTGCCACACTCTGACGCCATCCCCGCTTCCCGGCCATTGAACGACCAGCACGCCCGCGCTCGGGCTGCCTTTGTGGCGCGTCTCAAACCCGGTGCTCACCTGCTCAATGGTCAATGCGGTACGGGGGAGGATCTCTGCTGGCTGCGTGCGGAAGGGTATGTGGTCACCGCCTGTGAAGCGGTACTGGTCGACGCCAAAGTCGCCTCACAGCAATCCGGACAAGCTGTGCGGGTCTGCCCGCTGGCGAAGATGCACTCGGTGCTCCCTTACGATGGCATCTGGCTAAGCCGCCCGCTTGATGGCGACGCGGCCACCCTTGTTCCCCTGTTGCAACAGCTGGCGACCCTGCTCAAAGCGGGCGCTCCGCTCTGCTTCCCCCTGCCCCCAAGCGGCAAGATAAGTCACCATCAGCTACAGCAACTGGTCACCACATCCGGGATAGCACTGCAACTGGCGCCGATGGAAGCCGTATCAGCCAGTACGTCAGATTCCTCAAGTCAACACGCCACCCAGTACGCCATGTTGCTGCGTGGCGATCATCAGGCCACCTAACGGGCTAATTCATCACGGATTTTCCCGTTCAACGCCAAGCCGACAGCTAGTCGGCGATCTTGGCTTTCGACAATATTTAACTCGGCGTTAACGCAGAAAAGGCAGACATAACACGGCTTACGTGTTAAAAAGTGTGATTAATATCAAATTTTAATAACAAAACAGACAATACAACCAACTCCGGATTTCCTTATGAAACTTGTCCTGAAACTCATTGCTGGCATCCTTGCCGGTCTCTTGCTCGGTCTCTACGCCCCTGAGTGGGTGGCGCGCGTGCTGTTTACGGCCAAGACAGTGATAGGTCAGCTCATCACCTTCACCATTCCGCTCATCATTCTGTTCTTTATCATGAGCGGCATCGCCAGCCTGCCGAAAAACTCCGGCAAGCTGCTGGGCAAAACCGTGGCCCTCTCCTACTGCTCCACCATTCTGGCGGGGCTGTTCGCCTTTACCGTGGCGAGCCACCTGATCCCGCAGTTCACCACCGCCGCCGAGCCCACCACGGCCACGGCTATCAAGCTCGCCTCCTACGTCAATCTGGAGATCCCGCCGCTGTTTGGCGTGATGTCGGCACTGGCCGCCGCCTTCGTGTTCGGCATTGGCATCAGCGCCACCCAGGCCACCGATCTGCGCCGGGTCGCCGATCAGGGTCGTGACATCATCGACCGCCTGCTGGCCAAGGTGATCATCCCGCTGCTGCCGTTCTATATCGCCGGGGTCTTTGTCGAAATGACAGTAGAAGGCACCGTGTTCGCTACCCTGAAAACCTTCGGCGTAGTGCTGGTGATGGCCATCCTGATGCACTGGATCTGGCTCTCCGTACTGTTCGTGGGTACCGGTCTGGCCCTTGGCCGCTCACCGGCCCAGCTCATCAAGAACATGCTGCCCGCCTACTTTACCGCGCTGGGGACCATGTCGAGCGCCGCCACCATTCCGGTAGCTCTGCAATCGAGCAAGAACAACGGCGTGAGCGACGGTATCGCCAACTTCACCGTGCCGCTGTGTGCCACCATTCACCTCTGTGGCTCCACCATTACCCTGGTCACCTGTGCCACCGCGGTGATGTTCCTCTCCGAGCATCTGGCCATTCCGGGCATCGAGACCATGCTCCCCTTCATCATGATGCTGGGGGTGATCATGATCGCCGCCCCGGGCGCGCCGGGTGGTGGCGTGATGTCGGCGCTGGGCCTGCTCACCTCCATGCTCGGTTTCGGTGAAGCCTCCATCGCCCTGATGATCGCCCTCTATCTGGCGCAGGACAGCTTCGGCACCGCCTGCAACGTAACCGGTGACGGCGTGATCGCCCTGTGGGCGGATCGCTTCGCCAACGGTAGCGAGAGCGCAGCCCCCGTGGCCGAGGCCGAACAGGCGTAAGCTCGCCGGGATAGCTCGACCATCCTCTGCAAAACCGCAGGCCCGAACCATGTTCGGGCCTGCGTCGTTTCTGCCACCTTCACAGTGTTTGTACGTATTCCTCCTCCCCCTCTTTACCCCCCCCTCTGCCGTAAACAGCACTGGCGCAGCTCTCTACACCCGACAAAATTATTGGCATATGCCACATATGAGCGTATAAATTGCTTATGCCAATTAGGAGCCACCATGCCAAGACCCAAGATTGCCCGCCAGATCTGTGGCCGCCCCGCCAACAGCTGCTTCAAACCCAACGGCCGCCCCATGCATCAGCTGGAACAGGTCACGCTGGCCCCTGACGAGTTCGAGGCACTGCGCCTCGTCGACCTTCAAGGAATGCAGCAGCAGGAGGCCGCCCTGGTGATGGGGGTTTCCCGCCAGACCCTGGCCAATATCCTGAAAAAAGGGCGCTACAAGGTGGTGGAGTGTCTGAGTCTGGGCAAGGCATTGATGATGCAACCCGCCGAGCCCGACCACCCAACCAGTGGAGAAGAGCCGACATGAATGCTGTCACAACCATGACCACCAACCCCAGCAACAGCGCCCTGATGCTGAGTCAGGGGTTGCTGGCTGGCCACTTTACCCGTGCCGAGCAACTGCAAATTCTTAACCCCGAAGGGAACGTTATCGCCACCCTGGCCAACCCGGCCGCCGCCGAAGGCTGCCACGGCAAGCAAGCGCTGCTCGACGCCCTTGCCCATCATCAGGTGGGTCAGGTGGTGGTGCGCAATATCGGCGAACGAATGCTGGGGCGCCTGCTGGCGGCCAATATCCGGGTGCTGCAGTGTCGCTCTGCCCGCCTGCCGCTGCCCGCGCTGCTAGCCCCCACCAATTTGCAACCTCTTACCGAGGCCAGTCAGGGCCGTCCGTCTCGCCGTCATCAGAGCAAGGCGACTATCCGTGCCATCCAGCCCGTCGGCACAGGCCACAGCCATGCGAATTGTCACGGTGATTGCAACAGTGGCTCCAATCACTGTTGCGCCAGTAGTGGCCATCAGGCAGAGAGCTCACGACAAGGCCATACTTGTTGCCACGGCAGTGAAGGCGCCAACCAGCAGGGCGGTTGCTGCCATCATCACTGATGCCATCGCCATGCATGTCATCACCATCAAGGAGAAGAGATCATGTCCATCTGGTTGTTGAGCCTGCTCGCCTCGTTCGTGCTGATCCTGGCCATGGGTACCATCATCTGGTGGCGCCAATATCAGCTTGCCCAGAAGCGGGAAGATAAAGAGGTGCGTCCCTGTGGCTGCTCCAGCGCCTGCGCGGATCACCTCTATCAGATCAGTGAGCCGGCGCCCAAAAAACAACCTGACTGCACACGCCATAACCGCAGATAGAAGGTCGGCAAAAAAAGGGCGCATGAAATAGAAAATGTCTAGTCCTGAAATAGGTTTACACATTTTCAACTAGCATTTCTCTACTCAGACCCCCCCTATGTACCGCATCGGGGGTTCTGTATTTCAACGCATGATGCGGCCGCTCCGCGTTGTAAATATCCACTGCTTCACGCACCATTTCCCGCGCTTGCGTCAAATCCTGCGGGCTTTGCAACAATAACTCTCCTTTCAAAATCCCGTT
>NZ_JAPDCL010000015.1:0-108730 GCF_027706025.1 Aeromonas sp. Y311-2
GGGGCGGGGGCGGAAGAAAAACCCCTGCAGCGAGTTCAGTAAAGATCGGGCATGACGTTCTGCAAATCCTCGCCGAGCGCATCAGCTCCCATGAGTCTTACCCGAATTTCCAGAGAGAGGTCTGCTCTATCTCCGCCAGCGGCATGTATGTCGTGAAGGGGCGATTCAAGGGCGGCGAGTTCCGGAACATGGCTTTCATCGGTGGCGAGCAGTTCCATGTTTACAGCGTCTACGCCGGAAAGTCTGACCTCATCTTCGTGATGAAGCCGAAATCCCCGAGCGGTGAGTTCCAGTTCCTCGAACTGCCAGGTAAGTCTGTGGCCAAGATGGCCAACCTGGATGAGGCGTTTAAGAAGGCCTTTGGCAGCTCGGTTGCGGACTTTATGGAGAAAAGCGGCGGCGAGCTGGCAGAAGAGGAGGCTCGCATCGAAGAAGAGCGCGTGGCCGATAGCTACGGTAGCCGCTGGGGCGCATTCGCCTGATTAATGAGAGGTAACAATGTCTAATCTGTTGAAAATCGCGGCGATAGACCCTTCGCTCCGCAACTTTGGCCTTGCCCGCGGCACCATTGACATGTCTGACGAGACGCTGCCGGTAGTGGTCGAGCATATCACCCTGGTAAGCACCGAGACCGACAAATCAGCTCGCAAGGTTGTTCGCAGAAACAGCGAGGATCTAGCCCGGGCCCGCAAGTTGTTCCGTGGCGCACGAGAGTACATCAAGGACGCATCGATCGTGTTTGTAGAGGTGCCGGTCGGTTCTCAAAGCGCTCGGGCAATGGCCTCTTACGGTGTCTGCATCGGCCTGCTTGCCGCGCTCTCAGACAAACCCCTCATCGAGGTCACTCCGACAGAAGTCAAGTTGGCAGCAGTTGGATCAAAGACAGCCTCCAAGCAGGAGATGATCAGCTGGGCAGCTGATCTGTATCCCCACCTCAACTGGATAAAGAGCAGAGGCAAGTCGGAGCTGGCCGACAAGAACGAGCACATTGCCGATGCGATTGGCGCCATACACGCTGGCATCCTGACCGATGAGTTTGCTCGCCTGGTTGCCGCCGTTCGTCTTCGCCAGTCAGTCGCTTAGGAGGTCTCATGATTTGTCCTGTTTGCAGTGAGCGTCTTGAAGGTGATGGCTACACAACCCCGCTTCACTGCCCCAATACAGATCCGGAAGGCCTTGAGCCGGACGCCAACCCGCTTTATTGCAAAGAAGAGTTCCTGCAGGAGGAGTAAAGAGCATGCGTACCCTTAAAAAGTTGCTTCTGGCCTCGCTTCTGCTGGCATCATCTTTCGCGCATGGGGCTGTTGTTATCGCTCGTCCGGTTATCATTTCACGACCGCCGGTTGTCTCTCGACCTGCTGTGGTCAGTGCGCCAAAGCCTGCTGTTGTGAAGCCTGCTACTGTACCGGCAAGCTCCAAGCAGAGGCCGATCGTCACACCTATCCTGACCCCGCCTGTCATCACCCCTCGCTCGCCTCTGAGCATGGATGACTGTGAGAAAAAGGCCGTTTGGTGCTGATAATTCATGGGCTCCTAGTCGGAGCCCTGTTTATTCAGTATTTGGCTTTATAAATAATGACTCGTTGACCGATTAGGCACATTGCGCAATAATTTACCAAATGGCGCGCGCCATATCGGTCCATTGACCCTCCTCTTGCGTGTCATACTTCTATCATCCATTAAGGATTCGCCCTAAATGAAAGCTGCTGTTAAAGCAAAAGGCCGCCATGTCAGGCAAACTCCGCCTCCTCATTTCGACTTCGACCTCGAGACTATGAAGTCCCGAGTTGAGAGCGCGAAGACCAACTTTGTCCGTATCCCTGGATCGGTAAAAAGTGCTGATGACTTTGTCCAGTGGTTGAATGCACAATAGGTGCCATTCAACCACTGGAGGCACCCTAAACGAAAAAATTCCCCTATCCCGCTGGCCCGATTACAGTCTCTATAGAGACCAGTACAATTGCAGATTTGCAGGCAGAAAGCTCCGCCGTCCAACAAGCGGTCGGTGCCTTTCGCTCCACACTCATCGCCGATGGGTTTGCAGGTTTGCAAGGTAGAAACAAGCCGTCTTGGGTATTACCCCGTCGTATCAAAGACAAACAAGCTAAGAAGCAGTTTGCAAAGTCCTTCAACCTGCATCACTACCATATTGGCGTTCCCAGTTATTCATCATCAAATGACGGACTCGTGTCAGATTGCTATCTGCACTACCAATTGCTCACCACCGCTCAGGGGGTTGAAGTAAGGATCGTTGGCATTGGCACCCACACGCCCTTCACTCCAGCTCAGCAGTCGAGATTGGTGACGCCGTAACATCAGACCTCCCTGGTGGGTTAATCCAGGGAGATCTTTCCCTTCTTGCACAGCGTCTTCTCAGTTCGTCATTTCTACGCTTCGATATTCAGCTTCCCTGCGCTCTATTTGCGCTCCCCGAGCTTTGCGCTTGTCATCGCATACGCAGCGTCCCCCGAACGCTCAAAACGCATTTAAACGCGCTACAGAGAATCCCCTTAGAATCCGGAAAAATCGCACGGTAAGGAAATGACCCTTTAAGTCACAAGACTGTGGACAGGTCTCTGTCCACAGGGTCAATGGAGTACCATGTTTATTTCTATGGCATTGTTTTAAGGCGAGATTTTTAGTGCGATGACTAGCACTGCCAAGGCCAAAATAAAGATCGTCGCCACCACGAGGGTTATTGGACTTGCAGTAAGAACGGTAGAAATGATGGAGTTAATCGAAGCCATTTGTGACCTCCAGTCGTAAAGTTTGAATGAACCTGCGCCAACATAGGAGCGGCTGGATGGAGGCAATAAAACACAAAGGCTCTTGCAATTAATCGCATAAAACTATTACACTGCTATTGCTACATAACTGTAATAGTTCCTTCCAGCGCACTCGCCAATGGCGAGGGTAAGGGAGGGCTATTTCTATTCCACTCCTTTACGGGATCTTACCACGGATAAACGAGTTTTTTTGACATCCGCATTGAAAAGTTTTTATTCAGTCTTTGTGAATAATGCGATGTTCGTGGTTGCCTAGAGTGAAGTAATGCCAACCTCGATCGTCTTGATCACCCGCCAGCCTTCTCTCCGGCGCTCTAATGCGTTGGCTCCACTCCCTTTCTGAATTCTGAGGCGGTCCCTCACAGAGCTACTCGTTTTGGTGAAAAAATGATGCCTTCGGGATTCAACTTTCACTGAATATTGGCTAACCTTTTACGCCTTAAGTAAACACTTACTGAAAGGTGATTCATGGGAGTCAAAATCAACCTAGAGCGCGATGCTCTATTCTCCGACCAAGCTCTTGCTCTTGCCCGTTATTACGTCCGCAACGGCGAGACCTCTCCTCAGCAGGCTTTCGCTCGTGCCGCCGAGTGCTACAGCAAGGGCGATGAGGCTTTTGCACAGCGCATTTACGACTACGTGAGCCGGCAGTGGTTCATGTTCGCCTCCCCTGTGCTCAGCAACTCCTTTGCGCCTGGACAGAAGCCTGACTCTCTGCCGATCAGCTGCTTCTTGACCTATGTCCCCGACACTCGCGCTGGTCTGGTCGAGCACCAGAGCGAGCTTGCGTGGCTTACCCTCATGGGCGGTGGCGTTGGTGGCCACTGGAGCGATGTTCGTGCTGTATCCAAGAAAGCGCCAGGCCCCCTCCCCTTCGTGGGTGTCGCTGACCGAGCGATGCTGGCTTACAAGCAGGGTGAAACGCGCAAGGGCGCTTATGCGGCCTACCTGGACATCTCTCACCCGGATGTTGCCGAGTTCATCAACGTCCGTGTCCCGACCGGCGGGGACATCAACCGGAAGTTCCTGAATATTCACAATGCGCTGAATATCACCGATGACTTTATGAAGGCCGTAATGGCCGGTGCCAGCTGGGATCTGGTCTGCCCCAAGACGAAAGAGGTTCGGGATACCGTTCCTGCCCGTCATTTGTGGGAACGCATTCTGGAGATCCGCGGCCGTACCGGCGAGCCGTACTTGAACTTCATCGACACCGCCAACCGCTTCCTGCATCCCCAGCTTGCCGCCAAGGGCCTCAAGATCCGCGGCTCCAATCTCTGCAACGAGATCCATCTGCCGACCGATGAGAAGCGAACCGCAGTGTGCTGCCTCTCCTCTCTTAACCTCGAGAAATGGGACGAGTTCAAGGACGACCCGTTGTTTATCGAAGACCTGGTGCGCCTGCTGGACAACGTTCTGGACGTCTTCATCGAGCATGCGCCGGACGAGCTCTCTCGCGCTCGCTACAGCGCAGAGCGCAGCCGTGATATTGGTCTGGGCGCGATGGGCTTCCACGGCCTGCTGATGCAGAAGGGTATCCCGTTTGAATCAAGCCTTGCTGTCTCTCTGAACCGCCGAGTGTTCGCGCACATCTGGACGAAAGCCAAAGAGGCGACTCGCAAGCTGGCGGTAGAGCGCGGCCCAGCCCCGGATCTGACTTCCGAGCGGAACGCTCATGTGCTGGCCATCGCCCCCAATGCGAACAGCTCTATCATCTGCGGCTGCACCCCTTCTATCGAGCCGATCAACAGCAACGCCTTTATGCACCGCACCCGTGCCGGCGCTCACATGATCCGAAACCCCTATCTTGAGCTGGAGCTTGAGAAGCTTGGCCACAACACAGATGAGGTGTGGAACAGCATCGTTGCGCACAACGGCTCTGTCGCTCACCTGGAATTCATGGATGAGTACACCCGGGATGTCTTCAAGACTGCCTTCGAGATCGACCAGCACTGGGTCGTTCAGCACGCCGCTGACCGTCAGATCTTCATCTGCCAGGGCCAGAGCGTGAACCTGTTCTTCCCGTCCAAGGCTGACCGTGCCTACGTCAACTCTGTTCACCTCCGCGCCTGGAAGAATGGCCTTAAGGGCCTGTATTACCTGCGAACCAAGTCTGCCGCTACCGCTGACAAGGTTGGCGTTCGAATTACCCGCGTTGAGTTGAACACAGAAGAATGCCTGGCCTGCCACGCATAAGGAGCCCGAGATGTCCGTAACTACTCCAAGCCGCACTTACAAACCGTTCCACTACCCCTGGGCAATGCAGGCAGCTAACCGACACGAGCTGATCCACTGGCACGAGGACGAGCTCGACCTGCAGGCTGACGTTAACCAGTGGCAGGACGGTTCTTTGGCTCCTCACCACAAGAACCACATCACCCAGATCCTGCGTCTGTTCACCCAGACCGACGCGAACGTGGCCAGCAACTACTGCGACTACTTCATCCCGATCTTCAAGAACAACGAGATCCGGTGCATGTTGCTGGCCTTCGCCGCTCGTGAGGGGATCCATCAGCGAGCCTATGCCCTGCTGAACGACACCCTGGGCCTGCCGGAGTCCGAGTTCACCGCGTTCCTCGAGTACGACGAGATGGCGCAGAAGTCGACCTTCATGACCGACAACAAGTCCGACACCCCTCGCGACATCGCTATGGCGCTGGCCAAGTCCGTCGTGAACGAGGGCGTGGCGCTGTTCTCAGCCTTCATCATGCTGCTGACCTATTGCCGATTCGGCTACATGATGGGCATGACCACTGTCGTCGAGTGGTCCATCCGAGACGAGACCGAGCACGTCGAGGGGATCAGTGCCCTGTTCATCGAGTACATCCGCGAGAACCCGGAGATCCTGGACGACCAGTTCAAGTTCGAGGTCTACCAGATGTTCCGTGACGCCGTGGGCCTGGAGGACAAGTTCATCGACCTGGCCTTTGCCCAAGGTGATGCACCCGGGCTGACTGCTCAGGAGACCAAGGACTACGTGCGCTACATCGCGAACCGCCGTCTGCTTGGGATCGGCTTTAAGGAGAACTGGCTGGAGCACGTAGAGAACCCGCTGCCTTGGGTAGCAGAGGTTCTGGGGGATCAGATGTCCAACTTCTTCGAGAAGCGGGTGACCGACTACAGCACGGTCGCGTTCAGCGGGGATTGGGGCTGGGATATTCTGGCGCAGGCTGCATAACAGAAGAGGGGGCTAAGGCCCCCTCTCTTTATGCTATTCCTCCTTGTCACCCAAGCTCAATGCCATGAATACTGTTTTAGAGCCTGGTGATTCCTGTACTGCCTCGAAATTGCACTTCCGATAGAAGTCGACAGCACTGGGGACGGCGTCAACGACAAGGGCGACGGCGCCGGCCGTGATTCGGGCCTCAGAGGCCTTCTTGAATGCGATGGCTACCAATGCTCTGCCGATACCGGTTCTTTCACATTCCTCGGTAACGGCGAGCCTGCCAATTCTGAACACCGGTACATCTTTGTACGGCGTTTTATATTTAAGGACTTCTTTGAGGACTGACCCTTGGCACAAAGTGAAGAACCCCAACACACCATCTTCGTCTACAAGACAGTAAGTGGAGCTAATCCCCAACTCCTGCTCCTGGAGCGCGAACTCGGCAAGAAACCGGTTCATGCGCTCCGAAGAGGATTTGAATTCCATGCTCAAATGTTCAGCGGTCAGCCTTTCGATCTTCGGGTTTTCTGTTTCTTCGGTAGCCATTTAGGATTCCACCATTGATGTTCTCAATAGCGGCCCGCATCTTGGCGTCCAGTTTCGGCGGCTCTGACACAAGAGCTTCAAACCGTTGGTACGCCTCTTGGCCTAGCGTGGTCACTTTGTGGCGACTTATCACATCGTCTGCGACCATTTTGGCTGCGTTCTTTACGAAAGCCGCCATGCTTATGCCTTCGATACAAGCTGCTGTTTCAAACAATTCTTTTAGGGTCGGGTCAAGACGCATCTCAAAGCGCGTCGCTGTGTTTTGTGCTGTTTTCATGATTTCCATTATTTAGCTCCCCTTGGAGCTGCGCGGCGGATGTAACTAAAGTTGCCTGCGCAAGGATAGTTCGAACCATGTTCGAGCTATGAACAACCTCTGCCGTTACGTGAAGATAGGTAGCACGTAAGGGCTCGAGGACAAGGGTTTAGGCACTCTCCTTCTGTTAGGTTATCGGTATTCGCGGCGACTTTATTTCATGGCGTTTTTTCGTGGGCATAAAAGCTCCCTTGTGCTTTAGCGGTTGATTTGCTTAGCCGAGCCGGATCATTGTCCGGACGTATTTGTTATAACGGACCAAATGTCCGTACATTCATGATGTCCCTCACGCCTCTGTTCTGTCAAATGAAATCTTCCTAACACTCCGGTTGCCGACCGCTCAGTAAATACTTACTATAATCCCCTCAATCAACAGGAGCCCTCACATGCTGCAATACCTGGAGCTGGGATCTCAGATACTCGGGGCCGCTCAGCCTCGCGAAAACCGCACTGATACGCCCTCTCGATCAATCTTCGGCAGTCAGATGCGATTCGATCTGTCCGACAACAAGCTGGCCATCGTCACGACCAAAAAGCTGCACTTGAAGAGCGTCATCCATGAGCTGATCTGGATGCTGTCTGGTGACACCAACGTTCGCTATCTGCGCGAGAACGGCATCACTATTTGGGATGAGTGGGCTGATGAAAAAGGCGACCTCGGTCCCCTGTACGGAGCTCAATGGCGTTCCTGGCGTGTTATCGAAGAGATGGGGATGGGCCTGTCTGTTCGCGTCATCGATCAGATTGCCAACCTGATTCACACCCTGCGCACCAACCCTACCGATCGCCGGATGATTGTGAGCGCTTGGAACGTCGGCCGCCTGCATGAAATGCGCCTGGCCCCCTGCCACATGATGTTTCAGTGCTTCTCCGATCTTGACCCGGAGACCGGCGAGCGACTGCTCTCCATGCAGGTTTATCAAAGGTCGGTTGACTACTTCTTGGGCCTTCCTTTCAACCTCCTTTTCTACAGTGTTTTGACCCATATGCTTGCTGCTCAGACAGGGCACAAGGCGCACGAGTTAATCCACATCGGCGGTGATGTTCACATCTATGATAACCACATCGATCAGGTGCGCTTGCAGTTGTCCAGAGAGCCAAAAGAAAACACTGCCCGTCTCGTTCTTGCCGACCGAGACAGCATTGACGACTACGTGTTTGAGGACGTGGAGATCGTTGATTACCACGCTCACCTGCACATCAAAGGAGCCGTCGCGGTATGACCGTTCGCCTGATCGCAGCGATGTCGTCGGAAGGGATTATCGGTATCGGCAATGACCTGCCGTGGTCTCTCAAGGACGATCTCAAGCACTTCAAGGCCCTGACAATGGGGCGGGCTGTCGTTATGGGCTCAAAGACCTTTGACAGCATTGGCCACCCCCTCCCCGGGCGCCACAACATCGTCATCACCCGCACCCCTCGGGCCAATGGCGAAAACCTCACCTTCGTGAAAGAACCTCCGCGCCTTGCGGATGCCGACATCATCGGCGGGGCGCAAATCTACCAACATTACCTGCAAAGTGGCTTGGTAGATGAATTGGTGATTACCTTCGTTGATGCTTGCGTAGCTTCGAAGGGAGGGAGAAAGGTTCATTTTTTCCCAGTTAACTTTTTTTCTTGTTTCGTTCCTTGCTTCATTGAAAGCAAGTTTGAAAGAAACCAAGGAAGCGAGCATTCATTCAAGATAGTTAGATACATTCGGAGATAAGTATGAACAAGCTTACCAACTTTCAAATGACCACCCACTTCAACTCCGTCCTTGGCCAAGGCGTGGCTCAGGCTCCGATCGTCCCGTCTCTTGGTCAGTGCCGTCTTCGCTTGGCGATGATCAAAGAAGAGTCACAGACCGAGCTGTCAAAGGCTTTTGACTCACGAGACCTCCTGCAGATCGCCGACGCCATCGGTGACAGCCTTGTGACTGTCTACGGCGCGGCCAACGACTGCGGCCTGGATGCTGACGCAATCATGGAGCAGGTCTACCTGTCCAATATGAGCAAGCTCTGCGATACCGAGCAGGATGCTGTATTTGCGGTTGAGCAGTACCGACTGGGCAACGGCTTCCACGGCAAAACTACCCCGATCAACGCCATGTATCGCGAGTCTTCCATCCCGGGCAAGTACGTTGTGTTCGACGGCGAGACAGGCAAAACCTTGAAGGGCCCATCCTTCTTTGAGCCGAAGCTGGAGCAGGTTGTTTTCCCTGAAGGTCGTCCGGAGGATCCGTTTGCTCAGCTGCGCACTGTCGCCGAAACCATTGGTGTTCGGGGCGAGACCTTGTGGCAGTTCCAGTCTGTTCTCGACCAGATCGCCGTTGCTATGGCCGCCTCTGATCAAGCCGTGCCGATGCAGCCGAAAGAGGCCGAGGCGGTTGAAGAAGTTGAGGTTGTGGAATGATGCGAGTTGGAATCTGCGGCGCCCACCGTGTTGGCAAGAGCACTCTTGCCAGGCTGTTGGCCGATCGAATGGCTCTGACCATGATCGATGCCGGCGTCTCTAAGGTTTTCGCCGAGATGGGCCTGTCCCCAAGTTCCACGCTCGACGCCAGCTCTCGGCTCTCCGTTCAGGAACGGATCCTGAGAAAGTTCGAGCAGGTTATGTCCGGCGGTGAAAGGGTGATTATCGACCGAACTCCTATCGACATGGTCGCTTATCTACTGGCTGACATGAACCAACAGCACTACCAGGAGGCCCGCGTCAGTGAGCGAGTTATGGATTACATCAAGGAGTGCTTTGAGACGGCTCGCAAGACCCTTGATTTCGTTATCTACGTGCCGCCAGGCATCCCGCTGGAGCATGCTGAAGGGAAGGGCCTCATCGACCAAGGGTACATTCAAGCGACCCACTGGCTGATGAAGAGCGCTTTGGCCGACAGCGGCGTCAGGTACGGTACTATGCCGACCGGCATGATCGACCTTGAAACACGATGTCAGTGGGCCGAATCCGCTATCTGTTTCCACCTATAATTTCGCGCCTAATGATCAGCGGGTATTTACTGAATGCCCGCTGTATCTTCTCTAAAATAGAGTTGTAAAAAGCAACACTCGGAGAATCGCTATGTCTTTAGCCCGTCAGCTGAACCAGTCATCCCCGTCATCATCTTCGGTAGGTGCGTCCGTTCGAGAGCACTTTATCGGGGAGGTTTCCAAGGTACTTTCACAACTTAGCCACGAGCGGAGCGTTGTCCTGGAGAACATGCTCGCCTCCGAGATCTACTGTGCTCAGTTCACAAAGGGGCAGGTGGAGTCTCTGGCAAAGAGCTCGGCATTTTTGATGAGCTCCAGCATCAAGGTCTGGCTCACCGATTCAGATCTCCCCTGCAGTGTGTTTGGGCGTTACTGCGCCATTTTGCGCCTTCGCACCCCTCTGCCGTTCCCCATCTCGTTCGAGAGTCTGGAGCTTTCCGCCTCGAGCCATTACGGAGCCGCAATCCAGAGCCTTGTCAGAGACCGGAGCAATCACATGTTGCCGGCAGACTTCTCGGCAGAGATCAAGGCGCTGACCAATTGCGACATGCGCGGTCTGAACACATTTACCGAATGCCTGGCTCGCTTGGCCAAGTGCGGCCCTGTCTCTAACCAGGTGGCTTTCGATCTGTCCAAAGCCGCAGATCGATTTGTCTCAAATCCGACACAGGTGGATGTCTGATGGTGATTGATCTGCAGGACGAGATAGACCGGAAGGCGCTTGAGACGCTTGAGCTTGTCCTCGACCTCATATCAGAGGGTGGACTGACCCGGGCGCAGGCTGACGCGCTTCTACACGCAGTTCAGACAGGGTTTGGAGGGGTGACGAGTTCCTCCGTAGACATCAACTCCCTGCTTACCGAGGCGAGTCTCTTCGTAGCCGGATCCCCGGATTGGCAGTGTGTCTACGCTCGCCATTACCGCTGCAGAGATGGCCACCTCTATCGCATGACCATATCCGACTGCACCCTCAAATTCAGCAGAACCGATGCCCCGTCCAGCATGGACTTCGTCCTTGAGTTCGGCTCTCAGCAAGACGCTTTCCGCATGGCCAACGTCAAGCATGAGCAGCTCCGCGAGGCTGGGTTCCGCATCGGCAGGAGAAAGAAATGAAGCCCATTGTTATTACCGGCGTCGATATTGAAACCACTGGGTTCCGGCCGGAAGACGGGCACCGGATCACCGAGGTCGGTGCCATCGTTTACAAGGTTGACCCCGCGTCCATGTCTTTTGAGAAGGTGCTTACCTACAGCAAGCTGGTCAACCCTCATCGAACAATCCCTGAAGAGGTTCAGCGCATCACCGGTATCACCCCCGAACTGGTGAGGAAGGCGCCTGGCTGGGAAGAGGTGGCCATCGATGTCGGCAAGATCTTCAAGGCGACCGACATCATGATCGCCCACAACGCTGACTTCGACGCCCCCTTTATCGCTTATGAGCTGCTCCGAGTTGGCCAACCGGTTAACCAGGACATGGAGGTCTTCTGCACCATGCAGTCTGGCCGCTTTGCTACGCCTCTGGGCAAGCCTCCTCGCCTTTCCGAGCTGTGTTGGGCACTGGGCGTCCCGTTCAACTCGGAAGACGCTCACCGGGCCATCTATGACGTCGATCGGATGATGGAAGCACTTATGGTCGGTATCCAGGCCGGCTACTTCGACCTCAGCGCATCTGTAGAGAAGGTCGCCCGCGCCAAAGGGCTTCTCGCCGCTTAAGAGATCAAATTGTCACATCCCGCGGCTCAATGCCGCGGTTTTATCCCATCTGCAAGGAGAACCTCCATGTACTTTGTCTTCTGCGACCTGGACGGTTGCATTACCGATAACAGGGCCCGTGCCGACAAGCTTCCTCCTTTGGGTAGCGAGACGGTCGAGGACTGGGAGCCTTTCAACCAGGCATGCGGGCAGGACTTGCCGGTCCCGTTCATGATCGATCTGATCAATATGCTCAGCTCGATCCCCGCAGTGCGAATGTTCTATCTCACCGCCCGACCGGAGACTGTCCGCGCTCAAACCGTCAACTGGCTTAACCGTTACGACGCCCCGCTTTTGGTACCGCTTCTGATGCGTGATGTTTCTGACCTTCGCCAAAACCATCTCTACAAGGCTGAGGCCATCATGCGACAGCTGTCCGTTGCCCACGATAACCCTCTGGAGGCCGAGTTCACCATGATCGATGATGACCCGGCCATCTGCGCCTACATCAAGGGGGTGTTCCGTAACGCTCGGATCCTGAAGCCTCAGACGTTCTGCGCGGCCGTTCTGCGCCGAGCAGATGTAACCGGCGCCTTTACTCAACCCAAAACCCCCACCTTTGCCGATCTGTACAAAGATGGGGGTTCGTCTTCTAACGAGGAGCTAACAACAGAGAATCAGGTCGCGTGAACACAGAAAGGCGTCTTTATGACGCCTTTATTAATAGTTGGCGGGGTGATGATCGTGATTAATACCAATAGCAATCCAAAAAAAATAGTCATATTTTATGCTTGACAACTTTGGATTGTCTCTGTGGAAATCATTTATTGTTCGTGAATCGTCTACCTAGATGGCAAGTAAAGTGGTTGAGCTTGCATATCACCCCTCTTGAAAATATTATGACCACAAATACCAAGCTGAATATACCCATATGACAACTACCATTCCACATCCGATTCCTTACCAAGGTAGCAAGCGCGCTCTTGCCCCCAAAATATGTACGTTAATCCCGAAAGGAATTGATACTCTCTACGAGCCATTCGCCGGTTCTGCCGCAATAAGCATATATGCCGCGCACCATAATTTGGCGAAACAATTTGTTATTTCTGATAGTTTGCCAGAGCTTATTGAGCTATGGAGGGAGATAATAGAGAATCCGACCAAGACTGCGGGTAGATATGAGGAAATATGGAGGGGGAATGAGGAAAAGTCGCCAACATATTTTAATTCGGTAAGAGACAGGTTTAATTCAGAAAGAGACCCTGTTGATTTGTTGTATCTTATCGTTAGATGTGTCAAAAATGCTGTTAGGTTTAATCGGCATGGGCATTTTACTCAATCCTCTGATAAGCGACGAATGGGGACAAACCCTAAAAAGATGGGGGCGTCGATTCACGCGGTAAGCGCTTTACTCAAAGGCAGAACGACACTTCTTGCAGGTGACTTTACAGACGCTATCAAAACCGCTGGTGTGAATGATTTTGTTTATATGGATCCACCGTATCACGGCACGACATATGGAAGAGATAAGCGCTATTTCACTCAGCTAGAGCGAGAGCGACTTGTTGAGGGGCTTTCAAACCTAAACTCTAGAAACATCCCGTTTTTGCTGTCGTATGATGGAATGACTGGGGATACTGTGTATGGAGATCCGTTACCTGACTCATTGCAGATGAAACGCTTGTTGATTGAGGCGGGGAGGTCATCCCAGGCAACTCTGAATGGGAAAAACTCCACTACTTTCGAAAGCCTATATGTATCGAACAATATAAAAGGCCTGATTGAAAAGGAGTGGAGTGATATGAGCGTCAATATTGAAAAAATGTATGCCGCTTAAATAATTCGACCTAAACTTTGTTTTATAAAATCTTGGATTGAGAGCTGATTTCGGTCAGCCTCTTCCTTTATCCTTTGAAAATCATCAACTTCCTTATCGAACCATGAAATGTAAATTCTGCGTTCTCCAACCATTGCGATATGGCTATAACTTTCAGGGAAAGCCCAGAAACAATCCGCACAAATGGCCACGTCTTTTTTTGTTGTAAAGTTTTCACATCTTTCACATGACCAGCTTTTGGCTCTTTGAGCTGACGCATCAAGCAACATGTAGTTATCCACTGTTTCTTCGGCATCATTTCCTGCGATCTCATATGGAATACGATGATCAATTTGCAAGTATCTCGGCTCCAATTTTTCCCCAGTCAACATGGAGCATGAACCATAATACTCAACAAGAGCCTCTTTGAAATGTTTGGGGAAAGCTTTTCTTCCTCCAATCCGCCCAGCAATGACTTGAGACGTGTCAAAACGATACGCAGCTATTTTTCTGCCGGTCTTCCCGCTGTCCACTTTGAATGTTTCAAGGGGAATTCCATTTTCTCTAACATCTCTGATTGCTCTAGGAGGGTGGTCGTAACCATATATATCATTAAGTTCTTCAGTTGTAATAAATCCATACTGAAGGATGTGATTTATTACAGTTCTTGCTCTTTTTGCTTTTATTGAGATGCAGGCATCATAAAATTCCTGAGATATGTTTGCTGGGCGAGGGGGAATCACATCAATCATTTTCTTTTGGCACCAATAGCTCGTAAGGATGGACGCCAAAAACAGAAGCTAGTGCTTCTATTGTGGCGATAGTAACATTCCGCTCCCCTCGCTCAATAGAACCGATATAGGTCCTGTGATAGCAGCACCGTTCCGCTAAAGCCTCTTGGGAAAGCTCAAGCCGTTTTCGATGGAAAAGTACATTTCTTGCGAATATATCCTGCAAGCTCGCGGCTTTTCTGCGTTTATTCGAATGGGGATGCGTCATACCCGTATGATCATCCCTTTGAACCCTATAGGTCGACAGACTATAAGTATCGGGCGGCAACCATTCAAGATGTATCTGAATCCTATCTCTTGTTCTAGGAAGCTGAGGGCTCTCTCGATACAGCCCTCTCTCTATCAGCGAAAATGCACTCAGTCGAACGAGACTGCTTAACGCTAACACTGAACAAGGAGTAAACATGAACGCACTTGATAAGGCTCTCGCCTCTCTTGAACTTGACGATGTTGTGCCCGCTACTGGTGTGACATCTGCTGATGCAGATCTGGACGCTCTGGAAGCGCTGCTTGAAGCCCCTGAAGCGACCGCTGACGCTGTTGATGCTTCCCCTGTAGAAGTCGCTGAGGCGGTCACAGAAGCGCTCTCAGAAGATGTCACTGCTGACGCCCAAATCGACGCTCTCGGTGCAGATCTCGATGACCTAGACGCGCTGCTGGGTTCCGACGTTGCATTCCCAACCTCAACTATCGAAGAGGTCGCCCAAGAGCTGGCCATGGTTGAGACGCGCGAAGAGCTTTATGCCGAAACTGACGCTGACGCTGCCGGCGCAGCAGACCTAGTTGTCGAGACTGAGGCAGCCCCGGCCGAAAGTGAGAAGCCGGCCAAGATAAAGGCCCGCGCTCATGGCGCATCCAAGCCTTCCGCAGCGCTCATTGCTCGACTCGGCAGCGTGGAGGCGGTAGAGGCTCACCTGCACATCGATGCCAGCGACGGAACACTGTCTCGCGCCGACCTGTCCACGCTGATCAAGTCCCGAATGGAAGACCTCGACAGTCTGCCGAAGAAGGTAGGCGAGAAAGCGGTGAACCTCATTGCTCACATTGCCGGAGGCGCCGGTCTGTCCTGCTACACCCGCATCGCCCTGGAGATGCTTCTGGAGTCCGGCGAGCTCACTAGCAAGGCCCTGTATGAGCGTTATAAGGCCCGCCCGTACAGCGAGGGGACCAGTCGCTCTCAATGTGGCCAGCTGATGCAGCTCTTGCCCGCGATGGGTATAGCAGAGCGCCCTGTTCCTGGCTCCCTTGTGCTTATCAAGGACAGCCCGATCGCCGAGTCTCTTCGCTCCCTGATAGGCAAGGCCGCTTAACCAGACGAATAGCCCTGCAGGGGCAGGGCTATGTAGACAATTTGATATGAGGGATGGCGCTTGAAATATCTCATTCGTGCAGGCTACAGGCTTTACCAGGGGCACCTCTACATCGATGGCCGGCTTTGCATCTGCATATGGGCTGTGGCCAGAGATATTGATTGCGCCGTCTATGCGTTGGCCGAAAGGTACAGAGCGCCATGTGTCAGTGTTCGGGTGTCTGATGTCATCCTGGCGGAAGATCAGGACATTTCACGTCATCCCTTCCCAGAGGGGATAGTAGATCCGGATTGCGCAGTGCTGCTTATCGAGTAAAGGCAGCCTGTATTGATGGCAGAAGTATGCCATCTTGCTTAAGTACAACGAGCGTCGTTGTTACCTCCAACCTCGAGATCGAGGTGTTCAGTACGGCCCATCACTGATGGGCCTTTTTTCGTTTACCAGAAAGCTCTGGCTCAGAGCTCGCCACTTCACGCGGTACAAGGTCAAGAGCCTAATCAGTCCGAGACTTGTTATCTCTCATCTTTGCCCTATGCCAGGCAGCATCAACTCATTCGGAACTCTTCTTAACGAAGCGCCATTCGAGCACCCTTTCACGCATGACAAGGCTTTGCGGACGTTTTTACACAAACTTTCTTGCAGTAAACTACTTTTGAAAGCAGAATACTATTACAGGTTATCCCCCACTATGGTGGAGGGTGGCCAAAAAAAAAGCCGCCCGAAGGCGGCAATAAAGTTGTTGTTAAACTAAATACTTCAACACGATGCTGAGAATCGTGAGCAGTGCTATGAACGTGTCGATGGCGTCGATCAAGGTCATAGTGGTCTCCGTTTTCACATTGGAAATTGGAGGCCCGGCAATACTGCTATTGGCGTAGCAGAGGCCGGGCCTCTTGCTACTGCTCTGTCGTTATAGAAGCATCGAGAACAATTCTACATGGCGATTGCGCTTGAGCAAATAAATCAGCGCATTACTCGCACCAATCCTATTCGTTCGCCTACTTTTTATCCACAACTCACACCCCTAAGTCCTGATTAGACAAAAGATCTAGCTCGGGAACCTACTACAAGCGCTCCTGCATCATTCTTTGCGTTCAGCTATTGCTTACTGAACAAGATCGTTTATATTCACGCTCGAAGCGATGCCCATCGCGACTAAAACTAACGTTACAGTTCAGAGTTGAACACATGGATATGTCATTCCCACGGCGCCAGAAGCAAGTAGCGCCCCAACCCAAAACCCGGGCCGATTGGCTCATTCACTTCCGTCGCGCCAAATGCGATGAAACCCTTCGACACATGGCCGAACGGCTTTGGGAATCTCTCTCGACCTCGCCGAACCGGCTAGACATGTGGCTTGCATATGGCGATCGCCAGGATGAGATAGAGCAGAGCCGCTTCGTCCGTCGCTACAGCTAAACACGACAATCTGATCTTTCCCAGGCTCTACAGGGGTATGCACAGACTTGTCCACGCTTTCTGTGGATAAAATCTGACCACACATACCCCTATGGCTTCGTGCATCCTGCGAAAGGTGGACAAACTGATCTCTACCTTGCCCAAAGGTGGACAAACTGATCTCTGTTTGAGAGATCGGGATCAAGGTTTGGCCCCTTTCAGGCGGGAGAGCCGCGCTTTTGTCTCGTCTTGGAGATCAGTTTGTCCACCTTTCAGAGAAACCTCGGTTCAAAACATTCGGCTTTTGAACGTGGTAGAATGGGTCCATTCTCAGCAAATCAGGGTGCTATGTGACAGGGACTCCACACTTTCCTCCGCTTCCGATCAATGGTGTTATTCATGAGTTTCACCACCTTCAGGCCTTCACCATGTCCTTCCACAGCAAGACGGCCAACAGGGTTTTACGGGTGAATGTGCGCTTCAGTAACCACTGTTTCTCTTTCAAGCCTGATCCAGCGGTATCTTACGACCCGGAACTCCTGCTTCTTGATCACGCTAACCGTGAGAGGGTGTTTTGTCCGATTCGGTACCAACTCTCCTTCGATCTCCCGAGTATCGTTCGGAGTCTGAACAACCCCCAATGCAAGGTCTATGAGACGTCGGCAAGGCGCAACTACACCTACAGCTTGAAAATCGAGAACCCGAAAGGGCCGTATCACCTGTTTTTCGAGCTTTCAAGAGACAATACGGCTCGTGGCAAGCAGCAGGATTTGAACCTGTTTATCGAGAGTGCGTACCACGAAGACCCCTCGAAAGGATCGCCGGCTACGATAGGGAAGATAGGATTTCACGTTCTATGCACGAACGTTTACTTGGGCAAAAAGGTGTCAACTAGAAGGTAAAACGAAAACGGGCGCCGAGGCGCCCGCTGGATTTCTCCAATCTTCTGATGCTGGCCTAACCAACATCCTATCCGGCCACCACTTTCGACCCGCCTTGCGCGAGTACAGCTTACGCCGCTGGGGAACGCTATCTCATCCGGTCATTCGTTCCGATGCCTTCAGTATCAGGCATTACTCATTTATTAGCAATAAATTTATCTCTAGAGGGTGCAAGGCCGGCGCCTCTGTAGAGATCAATTTGTCCACCTAAAGCTCGTGGGGCGACCCCGGCTGTGTCGATTGACCTTCAGGGTCAGGAGTCTTTCCTATCGCCTTTTTCCTTTCGGTATCAGTGAACTTGAACTCCAGGTGAGTGATGCTTCTGCCGGTCTTCTTCTCAGTGACCGACACCCGAAGCGGGCTCTTGGTGTTGATCTCTTGAATGGCCACATCCAGGAAGCGCTTGCGGAAGTCAGGCATCCGGTTGTAGCTGGCCGGCAGCTGATACCGCTCTCTGATCCACTCTACAGCCAGGGTGATTGTGCCTTCGCTTCTGTTGCCCCTGAACTGGCAAAGCGTCTCGTACAGGCGCATAACCAGAGGGTTGGTGATCGAGTTGACCTCGATGATGTCGTAAACCGTAAAGTTCCGGCGCAAACCGGCCATCAGGGGCATCAGCTCTTGGTTGATGCTGATCTCGTAAACCCCGATGCTCGGGCGAACGCTGCGCTTAACCAGCCACGGGTATGCGTCATAGCCCTTGTCGTCGCCGTCATCGAACTCAGGCCTGTAGATCGTCACCTCTTTGCCTCTGAACCGGCTCAGTGCTGCACGAATGTCCTGGCTGGCCGCGCTCGATGGGAGATCGTAAATCTCCGCATACTCGGCAACAGTGATAGAGAACTTGCCGTCATGAGTGATAGGCTCACCTTCCGGCACGTTCGGCATCTTTGACATGCAGAGGTAGAGGATCCGCTTCTGATCTCGGGTAAGAGAGTAGGCGGCCTCTGTCAGCTGGTTTGATTGTACGACCTTCCGGCCGCGTCTCTTGGTGATGGCTGTTTGCATGATGGTAGACAGATTTTACGGTTGACCACCATTATGCCCATATATCCGCGCCAAGCAACTGCTTAGCCTGTTAATAACCCTGTTTGAATGCTGTGGATAATTTGTTTATATCCTGTTTTTTCAAATTCTTGCCAGAGATCGGTTTGTCCACTATATGAGATCAGTTTGTCTACCGTGCGAGATCGATTTGTCCACTTCGCTCCTCTGGAGGCCGCGCCACGACTGGGCTGGCGGAGCCTAAAAAGATCTTTAAAAAGATCTCTAAAAAGATCTAAAGATAATTAAGAGCCACGATCATCACAGTAAGGATCCGCTCTCGGGTATTGATTTCAGGTTCCGAGGGTTGGCCCTATAATCACTTTTTGTCGCTTCTTCTATTAAATAGAACCAGTAAATAAAATATATATATTTCAAAAGAAGAGCAGCATCCTAAAGTGATGATGCGAACACCTCGGAACCTGTATACCTCCCCACCCCGGACATCATCATGGACAATCTGGCCTGACTGCGCAACGCGGCTTTTTATGTTAAATACCTTAAAGGGCAGTATGTTAATCAACCGCTTACGCAATGCTATGCTCTCAGCACAGTTTCACTGTCGAGCGTTTTAGCGTTTGTATGCGCCCCAGACTTCGCTAGAGCCCGCCGAACAGTGATCCCCTTTCAACGATATGCGTCTCTCGCAGGAGCACAAATTAACGCTCCAGCATTAGCTGTAAACACTTTGCACCGAATGAGGTCGAGGTGTAACTCGGTAATATCGTTGAACAAGTTGCCGAGTGTCATCAAGCTCGCTATCCTGACTGAAATTAATAAGCAGTTACTAAACGCTGGGAATAAACGTGGCTAAACAAGCAGCAAAAGACATCGATCCTGATGTAGCTATGGTTTTGAAGACCATGGGGAACTATCTCGCCGCCAAGCGCAAGAACCTGGGCTTTCGCCAGGTTGACGTTGCGGAGAGCATGAACATGACCGAAACAACCGTCGTTCGCGTAGAGAAGGGCGGCGGACAAATCCGGCTCGTTACCTTCCTGACCTACCTGAAGGAGCTGGGTGAGCTTTCGGTCTTTGCTGATGTGTTTACCAAGATGGATGCCGGCACCCGCCAGCGCGTTCGTCCTGTCTCCAGCGAACCAACAGATCCAAGCACCCCACTCAGCGCATCAGAGTTCTTGGCTCGCGTTCAGAGGGATCCGAATCTCGAGGCGATGGTTACGCCCCGGGCAGCGGTCAGTCTCGCTCGTGCAGGCTATGCGGTGCGCTATGGGCAGCATGAGTCGGTCGATGTGATCTATGCGACATCGATGGATGTGGCTCGTAACAGCGAGCATGTTTACCAGGGTAGCGACGGGGAACGGATAGGCGGTGTGGCCAAGCTTCGCCTTGTCCTGGCAGAGAGCAAATTGTCTGCCAAACAGCTGACCGTCGTTCGACTGGAGCATGCCAGCCTGCAGGGCAGACTCAACGCTCGGTTCCAGGCTGCTAAGACCCCCGTATTTATCGAGGAGATCTTGACCATCCCGGATGGCCAGCACGTACTGACCTTCCTCAAGGATGGTCGCGAGGTCTCTTCCCAGTTCCTATACGACGCCGTCCTCAATGAGTTGAGCGAGGGCGCGTAATGCTTAACGTGCTGCCCATGCCTTCTCGTCCACTCTGTTACCGACTGGACGAGGAGAACTTCCCCCGACCCATATCTCTAACCAGCGCTCTGAAGCTCTCTGTCGATTCAGGAGAGTCTTTGGCGACTTTAGTCAAGGCTACCTACGTCCTCGACCACCGAGCTCGCAGAATGCTGGTCAGCACGGTATTCCTCGGGGTCGATCATGCCGAAGAGGGTGAACCGGTACTCTTTGAGACGATGATCCTGGGCGGCTCTCTGGATATGAGCACATGGCGGTATCACACCTATGAGCAATCGGTAGCCGGGCACGATGAGGTGGTCAATTTGATCTCTCAACACTGCCTACAGCTGCTTCTTCCCCATAAGGAGATGTAATGAAGATCCTGGTCAAAGGCAAAAGCGTGACCCAGCAGATTGAGAAGATGACGTCCGAGGATGAGGTTCAGGCCTTCTTCGAACAGCATCGAGACAAACACCCGCTGGGCGAGGAGTCTCTCGAACAGTTTGAGGAGAGGAACCGCCGATTCCTTTCCGCTCTCTTGAGTGTGTACTTCGGCGAAGACGATGACCCGGTTGAAGACGAACCCGTGGTCGTTCCAAAGATTTTTCAATACAGCTAGGAGGCCTTGTCGCTGCGGCGACCAAAGTGATGACTTTTCAAATACGCAGTAAAAAATACGACACGGACGGGTGTGCAGTGAAAAGCTGTACCGAGGGTTGAACGTGAGAGTTAAGGGAACGGCCAGTCCTCAAAACAGAGCCGTCCCCAGAACTCTCACTAACTCGTTCGAGACCTTATCGGACGGGTTCTAATGATTCAACTCCCCATAGCGAGGATGTTGCGCAACTCGATAGGTAATTAGCGCTGAGTCAACTTTTCTTGCTAAAAACCGAACGCGAAACGCTCATCCTTCACTATGAAGACGATAGAACAGTGTTAAGCAAAACGGGAGCAAACAGTCACCCTTCTCACTGGAAGGGCTCCTTGAATCGAACTGCCAGAACGCACGAAAAGAAATGCGCGGCATTGAAAAGCAGTACGCGGTAGACGCAGATTCAGTAATGAACGGCAGGAGAACAACGCCCTCTGGTAATGAGCAAATTGCTCCTCTTGCGGTATGGGCTCAATAACAAAAATCCCCTGTCGCCTATAGGGTTCAGGCAACCATCAGGGTAATGAGTCTTCCGGTCAGGCTGGCCTACGCAAACCTCCCATTGTGTAGGTATCAGAGATAGGAAAGGTGCTACGTGTGAACGGAGAGCGTGAGTGAAGACCTCTCCTTGCCCGAGCGGGGATAATCGGGTGTTAGTGTGCAAGTGTAAGGTGTGTTCTAAACGCGAGACAATGTAATCGCCCGCTCCGTTTGTTCTTATATCGAATGTCGGGCGCGGTTGACCGGATGAAGGGTCTTCCTAACCCCGGCTGTGTAAGCAGGCGGAATTGATGATTAGCGTGTGTTTTACCCCGGAGATAGGGGCTTTGAATGTGTTAGTCCACTCCAAGACTGGTGTCCCAGTTTACATCATGACAGGGTGGGCAGATGACAAAGAGCCTGTGGTATCTCAAGTGAGCTCTCGTAGTGAATCTGACCAGATTTGGATGCCGACTGACATCCGGTTTGGTTGGTATCACATACTGGCTATGACGAGATCGGCTTTGTTCCAGGATGAGCAGTTTGGCCTTGAATGTGGCGTTCTGAAAATGGACACCATCAAGCTGCTTTCAGCCATGAACGAGCCAGTCTATATCACCTTCTCGCTGAGTGAGGTGAAGGCTCTTGAGAGTATTACGATGCCGGCCTATGGCTTGCATTTCGGGGTCGCAAGTAGTTCGATGCACAACGTTCCTCACTACGAGGCGTTGCCAGCTGACTATCACTGATTGAGCCGTTGGCTTGTGTAGCAAAGGGGCTTTGCGGCCCCTTACTTCACGCCACGGCTCTTTTGCTGTCCGATCACACGTACCATGGGCGCCCGCGGTACATCTGCATGGGCTTACTGGGCGGGCCTATAAGGCTAGGATGCTTGCTACCCTGCACAAGGGGTTAGGCTCTCTGGTCGAGAGTGTGGCGAGGACAAGCCGGCCGTCTCCATATCCTCCCTGTCTCCCCCAAGGCGCCCCGTGGCGCGCCACTCATCCTTTTAGCAGGATTCACCCTTTGGTCTCGTAGGGTGTTAGCGAGTTTCACCTCTGTTTTGCTCTTAATCTAGCGTTGTCTGCTACGACAGACGCGGATTTAAGCAATAACGAGGTTATAATAATGGAAAAACGCATCGCTATCGTCGGTAATCAGGAAGTAGAAGTGACCGTGTGCCCCTCAGCACTCTCACCCCGGGAGCGCAAGATGATGGGTCTCGGCCGTGCCACCAAGCCCTATCGTACTCAGAAAGAAAAAAGCGAGCGCCTGGCTGCAAAAGGACTGACTCAGTCCATGAAGCTGGACGCCTACGAGCTCGCCGTTCGCTTCGGTGTAGAGCAGAAGTCCATCACAGAGAGCGAGTTCCTGCATCAGAACGCCCGTACTCCGGAAAAGCGCGTTGCTCCCGTCAAACATGACACCGACCCGATGTGGTTCATCAAGTAACACCTCTGGGGCAGTCACGCGCTGCCCCCTTTGGAGAACAAAATGGATCTGGAAATCTACAAGACCCTGGTGCTGAGCACCGGCCACCTCACCATGGACACACTTCGCCACCTGGAGTTTCTGACCGAAGGGGACGAGCGGAACAACTTCATCGCCCGGGATTATGGATACCTGGTCATCTGTCGGAGCTGTTGGTTTGAGGAGGGTGACGAGGGGTCCCGAGAGGACTTCCTCCTGCTGCCGGCCGACTTGCAGCATGTGCTGACCGAGGCCAACGCCCTTGGCATCAAGGCCGTCGAATTTGACCAGGACGGCAACTTTTACGACCAGTTCCCCATCTACGAGCACGAGTGAGGTCGTAGCCTGCGGAATAACCAACAACAGTTCCTATCACCATCTGGCCAGCGTAGGCAGTTTTATCGCTGGCCCTTTTTGACATGCCAGCGCCCCATGGTTCCCCGCGGGCGAGTCCCAAGACGGAGGGTCTTCCTGCGTCAGGCTAGGGGTCTTTTCATCTCCGGCTGTGGTGTGTGTATGAGCTGCATACAGTTTTCAGGATCCCCAAGGAAGCCCCTGCAGAATTTTGACGTTCTTAAACGCGATTTAAGCGTTTGATCTATCGAGTCGCTACGATGACTCATCTCACATGCTGGAAAGCGCAATTTAAGCGACTGAGAGCGCTTCCCTCGCGATTCCCATGACGAGCTCTGCTTGAAGTTAGACTTTTCGCTCGGGAAGCATGGTTTTGCTGTTGCTATACCGTGCCTCAGTTGTACGTCCAGCAAGACATCGATAAAGTAGCGTCATCAGCGTCACTGATAGGGACACTGACATTAGCGATTTGATAGCGGGCTCGTGTGTTGAGCCCGTTTTTTTTGCCTGTTGCCCGGCCCTCGGGTTGCCGCGGTACCAAACTGCCGGCCATCTCCCTCCCCTTCGCTCGCCGTTCTCTCCCGTTTCAGCCCCAGCTGGCCAGCCTCCATGCCGGCCCATGGTTCCCCGTGGTGTGACAAATTGATCTCTCCGTGTTCAGCCGTGGCAGACCGCGGGGCTCTCGCATATGGGCTTACCGGTGCCGCCATGGGCTTACTGGTCGGCGCCTTTAGGACTAGGTGGCTTTCTCGATGGTGCGGATGGTGGGTGGGAGCAGCTGGGGAGCGTTGGGGCGCTGAGGGCGACGACGGGGCGGCCTGGACTCGCACGACACGCGATTATCACGAAAAGAATGGGCCTGCAAGATGCGAAAAGCGCGGGAACGCACTCATAAGCGAAAAGATCATGAATTTGTGCTTAAGCTCGCAAATTTTCATGTTTTTCGTTTTTAAGCACTAAAAAAGTAAAGTTTTCTATTGTCACTCGATCAGTAAACACTTATTATCTACTCATCGAAACGCAATACAGCGTGACGATGAAAACTAAAAACTAACTCTAAATTATCGCTAATAAGGAATCCTATCATGACCAAAGAAATCACCACCGCCGCCGCCACTGTAGCCGCTGCCACCGAACAAAAAGCACCGACCACCAACGCCGAGATCCGTCAATATATGACTGGCTCCGCAATGGATTTCCTCGCCATCAAAGAGGAATCCTTGAAAAACGCCCTTGTGAACAATCCAGATCTGGATCTGGAAAAGGCAAGCCGCCGCGCCAAGCTGGGCGCTGTAGGAATGGCCGCCGAAACCCATGCCCGTTGCAACGGCCTGATCTCCGGTATGACTGACAAAGAGATGAAAATCCTTAAGCAGCTGGGCGTAGATGCGTCCCGACTGGCACGGGATCCCAAAGCTGGCGGGTTCAGCCGTGAACACAAATTACAGATTGCAACCTTGGTTGCTTGCATCGCACAGAACAAGCGTCCTGACTCGATCGATCTCACAAAAGCAAATGACGCACTGAAAACACTGGATCCGACAGCCGCCACCAAGCGGACAGGGCATAACACCATCGCCCACCTGATCGACACCATGAAAGTAAAAGAGCGTTTCACCGCCGGTTACTGGGCTGCCGAGTGCAACGGCCCGACCCAAGCAAGCTATATCATTGGTCTGCTGGTCAAGCTGGGGATGGCCACCGAGCGCGGGAGTAAAGAGGCGCGGGAATGTCTGATTAAAGCAGATCACCCCGTCGTCATGGCCTTGAAAGCCATCGCCTAACTACTCACAAGGGGCGCCCAGTGCGCCCCCATATAAACGCTTTGGGAGCCTTTACCATGTTTGAATCTATCACTATTTCACTGATGAAAAATGATGGCGCTTTTGCCCTGTCTATCCGCTGCCACCTGACAGGCCGCCAGTTGAACCTCGCCACCTATAACGAAAGCGCAATGCGCCCAGTAGTAGAGCAAGCCCACACCATGCAAAAACAAGGTGCCCTGTTTGATGCAATACAGGGGGCGATCATCGCAGCAATCGCACAACAAGCCGCCGCTTAAATCACGATCACAAAGGGGGCGATCATCGCCCCCTGCTTATGACTCAAAGACGACCGACCCCGAGATCGAAAGTCCTAGAAAAAATCGAGTTGCCCCAATCCCCACCCTACAAAATCAGCCCTACCGTCCGGCACCCTTATACTAGCCCGCGCCGCGCACCTGATAACGACCCTTATATTAAGACCCCTGACGGGTAAACGGGTCGAGGGGTCAGAGGGTGACGGGGTAGAGGGTGTTAGTCGTCAGGGTCGCCGTAAGGGTTAACGTCGGGCGCCCGTCCAGACTCGTCAAAGTCGCCTTCGCCGTCTTCGTCAAAGATGAAGCTGTCCAGCTCCTCCTCTTCCGCCTGACGGTTCAGCTCGAACTCTTCGTCCTCATCGTCGTAGTCGTCATCATCGTCATCAAAGCCACCGCCAACGCCGCCCGCGCCATTGCCCTCATCGAAGAGGCGAGGGTTGTTGGTCTCGAACATGAACCGATCGAACTCCTCCGCCTCTTGAGAACCCTGGTTATGGTTGTCGTGCTCACTCATGATGCCCTCTCCTGTTCAGGCCAGTGCCGATTGCACAGAAGGGTATTGAACACGACTACAGAGGGAATTGTGAAGTCTTACACGATAACCTGCTGCCATCATGCTTCGACAGAAGCCTTTTTTCGCTCCTTCTGCCGAAAGCTCTTGATGTATTCGGCCGTCACTACGCAATCAGCCTCCAGGTCCATCACGCTGTTCATGATGTCTGCCATCGCTACGTCAGAAGGCACGTAACCGTCTGGCAGGTGCCCGCCTCGCTCTTTGTAGCTGTTTGCCAGCCTGGCCAGGAACGCTCTGATAAAGTCTGCCTTGGATGCCTTAGCCGAGCTCGTCCCTGCCGCTGTCATCGGGTCAGATGCCGCCGTGTAGCCCTCCCTGGAGTCGCGACTGATCTCCTTCATGAACTCTGGCAGTGATGGCCAATATTTCAGGTCAAAGCTCGCGATGCGCTGAAACTCTTTCTCTATGTAGCCTTTGAAGTAGCCGTTTCGAGTGTGGTGTGCGGCCTGAATGATGACGTCCGTAACGCTGTAGTGGGTGTCGCTTCTGAAGCCTGACTTGTTGTGGAGCTCCTCCCTCTCTTCCATAAGCGCCGCGATTTCTTTGGCTTTATCAGCGATGGCCTGATTGGTGCGAATCAACCTTGCCCTGTCTTCCCTGGCTACCTTCAGGCTTTCGCAGCTCCAGAACGCCTCGCTAGAGAGAAGTGCGCTCAGAACCGTGCGTACCGCCTCTGCCGTTGGCAGGGTTTCGCACAGGTGTTTATACACAGAGCTCATGTGGACGTGGTACTTGAGCAGCCTGTTGGCTACCGCATTCTCGCTTTTCAGAATGTGGTGCTCTTCGTTGTAGGCGATTTCGCTTTTGAGGAAGTCTTCGCAAAATTTGACCGGGTCTTCACTGCCTTTGAACATGGTTCACCTCTTTATCCCTGATTGGTGTTGTTATGGTACTGACGCCAAAAGTCCGGTCGGTATCTATCCGCTGATTTTGTTTCGGCCAGATAGATACCTGCGAAAAACCGGCGTCAGCCCTCGATTTTTTCAGTCAATGCTTACTAAATTCATTGCGATGCCTGTTGAGCAAAAATAGAATCTCGCTGTCAAAGATAGTGCAGAGCGAGAATGCCCCGATATTGTCGCTCTGTCGAATTACGAGTCGTAAGGAACCCTATGAACGAGCCAAAACACCCACTGGAAACTCTTCGTGAAGCACTCGATCTGGTCATCGAGACCCACAATCAGGACACTGCGGATTTCAACCGTCTTGTTGCGGACAACGAGGCGTTGGAGACAGAGCTGGCAAGGCTTAGAGCTGAGTTGGCTGAGAAAGAGAGCCTTCTTTTGCACGTTCACAACGACCGAAAGGCGCTTCTGGAAAAGCACAACGAGTCGGTCAAAATTGCCAATGCAGAAATCGTTCGGCTGACTGAAATTTCAGACCGCGTTGCCCGGGGGTACGACGAACTGGCCTCTCGACATCGCAAGCTGGAGACCGAGCATGGGTCCCTTCTTGTAGAGGTGAAGCAACTGCGTGAGCTCGACCCCAAAGGCATGAAGAAGCGTCTGGACGGCGTGAGGGAGCGCAACGAGGAGCTCAAGAAGGAGAACGCCAGACTGACCGAGAACAACAGGCTCCTGAATCACCGGAACGAAGAGCTGCGCAAGAAGATGGACAGCGCCAACAAGCCGATTTGGGCTCTGGGGTCAGAGAAGATTGTCCCCTATCACGATCAGGTAGTGGTTGCTTCGGAGGGCGGCAATCGGATGGCCCTGGTCAGCCCGATGTGGTGGGAGCACGAGCGCGGCATGAGACTTCTGTGCGCCTATGATCCAGAGCGGGACACCATCCTGCTGTGCGACCCGCGAGACGATAACTCCAACATGTTCACCCCGAGCAAGGCGGCAGAGAATGCCCTGCTGAACCTGATGCGCAAGTCGAAAGAGGAGCAGCTGAAGGCGCTCGAAAAGCGCAAAGCAGCCTGATATTGAGACAAAGGCCGGCATTAGTTGGCCTTTTGTTTCAGTTTTGACGTTTTTTGAGACTAATCACCCTCCCTCCTGTATAAACTCTCTCAATAATCCGGCCTTTTGCGAACAGAATCCGCATTTCGGCCGCGTCCGTTTCAATTTCACCTGGCGGAGTATTCATGCTGAGAAAGCCTCCCAAGTTCGGAAAAGGCGAGTTCATCGAGTCAATGGCGCTGGCCGTCAGTGCTGGGCGAGAACACGCGAGCGCATACGTTGACCACATGCAGCCTTGCGACGAGAAGGGGAGATACCTCTCCTATCACGACTTCTACTTTCGCATCAAAAAGCCGATCGACCCCAGACTGGCATGGCAGTTTAAGAAGATGGCCAGAACCACCCAGTCGTTCTTCGTGATGAATGTCGGTGAGGATATGGACAAGGCAACCCTGTACCTGACCCCCACCATCCACCGGATCACTTCACTGGTCGATAAGACGGCCACCACGGCCGCTATGAACTGGATGAAGAAGGACGTTCAGGAGTCGAAGTATGTCGAGTTTATGCTGGACGAGCTGATCGCAGAGGAAGCTATCAGCAGCAGTCAGCTGGAGGGCGCGGCAACGACAACTATCGTGGCTAAGGACATGATCCGGCAAAAGAGGGCGCCGAGAACCCCGGATGAGAGAATGGTGATCGGCAACTTTGAAATGATGAGGTTCGCCCTGGTCAACAAGGACAAGCCTCTCACAATCGAGCTGATCTTGGACATGCACAGATGCGGTGTCGCGGGCATCGAGGATGGGAAGTACACACCTGGCGCATTCCGAACCGGTGACAATGTGGAGGTTGTTGATGGCGATGACAATGTCGTTCACACCCCGCCTCCGGCAGCCGGGATACTCACCAGACTGCAGCGCCTTTGCGACTGGGCCAACGAACATCACGATGAGGCGAACGGGCCGACCTTTCTACACCCGCTGCTCAAAGCGATCGTGCTCCACTTCAACATCGGGTTTGAGCACCCCTTCAATGACGGGAATGGTCGGGTAGCTCGGTCTCTCTTTTACTGGTTCATGTTCAAGAGCGGTTACGAGGCTTTCCAGTACATCGCGATCAGTACACTGCTCAAGGAGGCGCCGAAGGCATATGGTGTCTCATACGTCCATACCGAGACCGACGACATGGATCTCACCTACTTCGTCGAGTACCAGTGCAGCGTCATCGAGAGAGCAATAAAACGGTTCACCGAGGCCTACGAGCGTGGCCTGACCGAGGTCCAAGACTCGGAGTCATTTGCTGGAAGCCTTGTTCGTGAGAAGCGGGAGAAGGAGGCTACGGTCGTGGCTTCCATGATCGAGAAGTACCGGAAAACTGGGGTGACGGTGAAAGAGGTCGCTGAGAAGCTTGGTGTGTCATACAACACAGCGGCGAAGGCGATTAAGAGCCTCGAGAACAAGGGCATCATGCGTCTGGAAGGGGAAGGCCGGCTTGCCCATTACCGGATCATCTCCTCGCACTACTCCGAATACTCATCGTCCAATGCAGACCCATTATCCAGGGAAGGCACCGACATAAGCGACATCGACGTGGCGGGGATAAAGAGGGTGTGGACGAAGCACATAGGCGTTGACGAACAAGGCCAAATCACGGACGAAACGGTGCAGGATCCCAAAAAAAAGAGCGCCCCTAAATGAGCGCTCGCCATGTCGTAGATAGTGCCAGTCGTCGTTGCCGTAAAACGAACCAGGGTGCCTCTGTGATCCTAAAAATGACCCGGATAACCGGGTCTCAGCTTTACGGGTAGTCACAGAAGCGACTGAGGCTAGGATATTTCAGTGAATGCTGACAGTCAATGTTGTTAGGCGGTAAATTTGTTGCGCTTAGGCGGCAAAAAGGCAAAAAAAACCCGCCGTGGGGATGACAGAGGCGGGCATCGCTGGAATCCCTATCGGTGGAAAGTGATAGGATGCTTTTTTTAAGCTGGGGCGATGATATGTAAGTAATTGCTGAAAATCAACTGTTGGCAGCATTAAAGAATGCCCTTTGTCGCATCTGCCATCATGACCGGGTCGCTCTCGATGTAGATCTGCGTCGTCGCCAGTGAGGAGTGTCCCATCAAGCGCTGTATCGTCCGCAAATCGACCCTGTTCCGCACCAGGGTGGTCGCAAAGAAGCGCCGGCCGGAGTAGGTACAGGCTTTGCTGATGCTCGCCCTCACCTGCAGCAGCTCGTTCGCCAGGTTCCCCAGACTGTTCGCTGTGAACGGGCCGCCACGCTGGGATAAGATCAGCGGAGCCTCCGGCCGGTAGTGGCGTGGGTTCTCCTTCCTGAACTGGATGTACCGCAGCATGTGCTCCGTCACCAGGTCGTTGTTCAGCGGCAACATCCGAACCTTCCCGCGCTTGGTGTAGGCCTTGAGCAGGGTGAGCTCCGGTAGCAGGGCCTCCGCCTTGAAGTCGTAAACGTCGGACAGGGTGAGGCTCGATGCCTCCTTGGGACGAAGGCCCAGGCCGAACAGCATGGCCAGCAGAGCCTTGTTCCTAAGCGCGTGAGGGTAGCCCTCGCAACGCTGCAGGGCGATGTTGAACTGCTTACGAGTGGGTACAGGCGCCCGACCCTGTTTACCAGGGGTGCCCGGCTTCCGGCCTACCGACATAATGACTCCAGCAACGAAGAAAGCTTCCTTGGAAGCAAGTTTAGTTGTCTCACAGAAAGCGATTAGAGCGTTTCCCACAGCGCAGACGTATCGTCACAGCGCTCGATACTCTCGGAGCGCTTCTGCAGCGCGTCAGAGCGTGATTTTCGACGTCCCCAGAGCATGTTTTCGCTCGCTTTCGTCAGACAAAAATACGACACATGGCGAGCCTCGGTCGAGAAGTTTCCGCCTGGACGGTGAGGCAATAAAAAAGGGGCCGCGGCCCCTCACTCATTCCTTCAGCGGTTTCCTGTCCCAATCCAGACCCTTTTCGAAGCTGTCGATTGCCTCTTTGCTAAGAGTCGCCTCGCCTTTCCTGATCCGGGCTGCAGCTGTGCCACAGATCTCTCGTTGAGTCTGGTCGAGCCTGTCGTGCGCTCTAGCCTCGTTGATGCAGGTCGTGAACAGCCAGTCCCCTTGCGCTACAAGCTCTTCCTTGCTTGGCCTCATTGCGTTGCCGATTATTAGCAGCGCGATGATCCCTATAGCGATGTACTTCAATATTTTCACCATCCCTCCCAGAAACGGTTACAGAAAAAGCAATTCTCTCATTTTTGGCGTATTTACGCATAGACACGGCTCTCGGACAGCCTCTCACTCTTCGCCTTCAACTGGCTTTTCCTGGCAGAACCAGTCGCCGACAGCTTATGACATGATCACCGGCGACCGGCATGGCTGGCCGGTCAGTACGAACTGCCGCTGCCGGATCCCCAAAACGCGGAGAGCCTGCCCGATGTACCGGATCTGCAGGATGTGATTGGCCAGTCTCAGGCCAAGCGAGCGCTAGAGATCGCCGCCGCCGACAGCCACAACCTGCTTATTTTAGGCAACCATTAGACCCCAGAATCAAAGAATTTGGGCGACCAAGCTCTGGAAGGCAAAAATGGTGGGAAATTCAGGGCTGGGACGACATAATCGCTGCTGTCAGAATGCCTCATAAAAGGGAGATTTATGTATACACTTTATGCCATCGGAATTTTCTTTGGGCTGCTAATTCTTAGCCTTACGCTTGCGAGTATCAGCCACCACATTAAAGCCATTAGCCCCATCTGGTATGTCGCGTACATACTAAATAAACTTTCTGCCACTGCAATCCCAATCTGTATATTAATAGACCTTTTCAATCTAATATTTTGAGACCGCCATGTTATACAGTGCGAATGACTTGAACCGCATCCAAAAAAGCAACAGGCATTAAAATTGGACAGGATCAAATAAATTCTATCCTCACTCTGCAAAGCCCCGAACAAACAGAGCAATTTATTGAGGATCTTCAAAAAGTTGTTTTTATTGGGGTAATGCCTCCAATCAGCTGAAATGGTGCCTTTCTATAAAGGCACCAATCACTTTCTTGTGGAGCTCAACGGAACGAGAGAAGCAGATGGTCTTGCGAGCCAATCGCTTGATGCGCGTTCTGAGCGTCAGGTTGTTACGCTCGATACGCTGGGTGAATATCTTCCCGGTCAGATGCATCTCGCTCGGCACCTCTCTGGCATAGCTTCCCCAGTCATCACTCGTGATAAAGCCTATCTGGAACGGAGAAAGCAGGCTCAGCAACCGACGGCATGTCTCATCGTTGCGTGGGCCAAAGGTATATGCCACGACTCGTTTTATTTTGGTA
Organism: Aeromonas sp. Y311-2; assembly: GCF_027706025.1. Lineage (NCBI taxonomy): Bacteria > Pseudomonadati > Pseudomonadota > Gammaproteobacteria > Aeromonadales > Aeromonadaceae > Aeromonas > Aeromonas sp. Y311-2. Next base: position 32,197 of record NZ_JAPDCL010000015.1, read on the forward strand.
TCAAAGGCATACCAAAGCCAATGTCGATGCTGTTTATTGCCGACATAGGCCCATTGCTCATCAAGTTCACAGATAAGCGCCACGTCATCGAGCACCACCCTTTCGGAGATTACTTGCCTTGGGGTGAGTTTTTTAGGGCGCGTATGACGGTGTTGATGCCAATCTTGAGGACGCGAGCTGTATCACGAACACCTGAGCCGCTGAACGCCATATCAACAATCTTGTCTTTGACGCCAGGCTTGCGGGCTTCATAGGTGTAGGTGAGCTGAAACACGTGCGGACAGACGGGGCAACGATAGCGAACATGGCCGGCAGGGGTCTTCCCATGGCGATATACGTGGTCAGAGTTGCAACGAGGACAGTGAACGGTGATGGATGCCATGAAGCTATGAGTCTCAAAGCCACCCATCATATCAGCTCAACCGATCGGAGGCGTCACCCGAGCGTCATAGGCGACGTACAGCCCGTCGGCTGTCGAGTTCAGGTAGAGCGCGACGTGAAACATGAGCCGGGTGATCGCGTATGTGTAGCCGTTCTCGAGGACGCCGTAGTGCATCGTGTTGTTCTGCCCGATGAAGTTCTTGAAGGAGAGCGGCAGGTTCTGTTCGGTCATTGTCAGTCCAGGTGAAATTTTTGTGGATCCTATGGGATGCGAGGCAGAGGGTAAACACCCCTACAGGCTATTTGAGCTCGTATGTGAAATCGCGAGATCTGACGGCCAATCACCGCCGCCGAGCTGAAAATCTCGCGAGGTGTAACAACGTTGAAAGTTACATGATCTTGTATCATGACGAGCTCGGACGCTCTAATTTAACCCTTTAAAAACATGCTCTTACCTCAATTCATGTAACAATATAAAATTGTTACATGAATTAGTTTCAGGGTGTTGATGAAGGGAGGGGGTGGTGTGGTATGATGTCTGTCAGTAAGTGCTTACTGCCTGTAATGACTGCGGGGGAGGTTTGCAATATTGCGAGTCAGCCTCACACATATCACCTTGGTCGAGAGAGCGCACATTGAGCTTTCTTCCCCCGCAGTGTCCAGGTTGATTACGCCTTACGACGGCTGCCTACCGCTGAATTTCTTGCCATTATTCCCGTGATTTTACGGAACAAAAAAGGCCGCATTTTGCGGCCTTTTCTTTATGATTTTTCCATCTCTTTTTTCATTTTTTCCAAGCTGTTTTGTATCGATTCATGCGCTTCGTTTTGGTACTTTTCCTCGAACTTTAACTGCTTGCCAAATGCGTTTTCAAGTCCAACAAATTGCGTTGCAATGACGGTCGTTTCGCCTGAATTTTCCGTGACTGTGAAGTCGATAATGTCTCGCTTGGATGCCGATGAGTTCACCCCTTGAAGTGTCAGGCTCATGATCCGTTTCAGGTCGGTGATTGGCTTGGAAAAAGTGAGTTTAAACTGGCCCTCATCCTCGAGATCGAACCCCGCCTTAGTCAGTCTCCCTACCAGCTCGGACTTAACCTTGTCGGATGAGGCCTTGATCTGCACCTCCGGCCTGGATACGGTCTGACCCTGCTCCTGACCTCCCTGCTGGCCGTTCGCTGCACATCCTGTCACGCCGAGCGCTACCGCGACGGCCAAGAACAATACTCGGACTTTCATTTTCGTTTGGGACTCCACTTATGAGATGGAGCAGAATCTACAACAAGAAAAGAGGGCGATCTATATCGCCCCCTTCTCTTACCTCAAATTACCAAAATCTCAAGAACCCCAAGCACTTCGCCTTGCTCCGCACTCTCCTGGCCACCTCGTAGCCCTCCCTGGAGCCTTCGCTGTTGGTGTTGCCTTCGATGGTGTAGAGCTTGTCGCCATCCACCCTCTCAATGATGCCGGTGTGCCCCAGGCCCTTTCCGTAATCCATGATGAAGACGTCCCCGGGTTGAGGGTCGGTAACTCGGCACGATACCGGCGCATCCCGCCACATCTTCAGCACACCGCCCGTCTTGGGGATCTTCCCGATCAGTCCGGCCTGCTTGAACACCCAGTACACAAACGCCGCGCACCAGGCTGCAGGGAACCCGATACCGACGGCCGCCAGATACCCCTGAACGTGAGGACCCCAGTTTGAACCTTTGGGGATTTCTTGTTTGCCAACTTCCTTTGATGCTACTTGCAAAACAACATTCTTAACTTCGTTCATTTGAACCTCCATTGGTTTTAATGAAGGCACATATCTACGAATGACCGAAACCAGCTCTGAAAGTTGATTTCTGTCTGCGATGTTATACAACTTCAAACCAAGCTTTGAAGCAATGAAGCAAGGAAACTTTTTATCAAGCTCTGTCGCTTCCATCGTTATCCCAAAGGATGCTTTGAACGAACCTGACCCGTCCAGGCCGATCACTGATGCGGCGACAGACTGGGCTAGGCTCTTCTCATGACCAGAGGCTCTGGCGAACCCTGGGACGCTCCTGATCAGCGTCTTGGTGAGGTCGGTATTGCGCGGATCGACATGCACGATGACGCCCGTCTGCTCAAAGCCGGGCCAGAACGAGAATTTGCCACCCTTGAAGTGCTCCATTGCCAGGTTGCCGATGTCGCCTTTATGGGTTCGCATCGACATCCCCTTGGCACTAAGAGCGTCCAGAACCCTCACCAGAACCGGCTCAAGCCCGGGCGGAACGGCGCCCCCAACAACAGCGAACCAACTCATAACTTCGACAGATCCGCTTCGCCAGACAGCAGTTTTGCCAGCACCTCCGGCGGGAGAGAGGAGACCAGCTGCTTCGCCTTGTCCTCGTTCTGGCGCTGACGCTCCTCCTCAATCTTCCGCTTGCGGACCATCGACTCAACGGCCGTCTTGACCACATCGGTATTGGAGAGGGTTATGTCTATGAGGTATCCCAAGAGCTCGGCCTGTGTGGTGTCGAACTTGCGGCAGGCGTCACGCAACTTCCGGTGCTGGGCCGGACTGACCTCAAGCGTGACTCGTTTGATCTCTGTACTCACTTACCCTCCTACTCGTTGAAAGCCGTAATCGGCGATATTCCAGTCCTGATCCATCGGGAGCAGGTTCTCTTTAAAACCCTCGGTGCCGGTGATGATGGCCCTTCGCTGCAGGGCATGCTCTTGAAGGTGCTGGTTATGCTCGTCCATAAAATCGAGCACGAAGCAGATGTTGGGGCCTGTCTTTTTGGCCCGCAGGCCTCGTCCTATGCGCTGCCGGTTTGCCACCTCGGCCTTGCCTCCGCCGGCCAGCACAATGCACCCAACAGAGGGCACATCCACGCCAACATCGAGAATATTTGTCCCAATGAGGACCTGAATCTCGCCGGTTCCAAGCTTGGACAGCGCCCTTTTGCGGCCCTCAGCATCGTCATCGCCGTTGATGAACTCCGCCCTCATACCGACCTTGCCCAGCAGCTCATTGATCCGGTCGCCGTGGTTTCTTCTCTGGACAAGAACCATTGATGTCAGGCCGTATCTGCTCATTCGGATACACTCAGCCACGATGCGCTTGTTTCGCCAGTCGTGATTGACGATCCCAACGTCGTAGGCTCTCTGATAGGCCGTGCTGCGGAAGAGCTTCGGAGGCTTCTGTGTGCGGCTGATCTGGAAGATTGGCGTGGCCAGGATCCCCAGATCGATAAGCTGCTTCTCGCTCACCCGTATACCGACCCCGCCGGATACCGCCATGAGCCTCATGTTTGACTCGGCATCGTCTCTCATAAACGGGGTGGCAGTCAGGGCGAGCCGGTAGTTGGCATTCGTGCAGGACTGCATCAAATCGAAGTAGCTGTTGCCGCCTGCCTCGTGGGCTTCTTCTGCGATCACGAACTCAAAGCTCTTCAAGAGCTCCAACGTCTCAGCCCTGTTCTTGGCCTGTGTCTCAAGCTTGCGCTCGATATGAGCGGCCAGATCAGCGTCAGACATGCGCTTCTTGGCCAGCTCTCGCTTGAGTTGAGCAATGGCCTTGGTTCGCTCGTCATTGGGCGCTTTCTTGCGAGCAAGCCTGGCAGTGAGGTTCTGGATCTCCTTCTTCTCGCGCTCGGCCTGCGCAACCAGATGCCTCTCTATCAGCTCGTCAGCGGTGTAGTTGACGAGCCTGCTTGCGAGCGTCTGCACCATGCCGCAGACGAGCGGGCGATCTGCTTGCCAGATCGAATCTCCAACAATCCCGACCTCTTGATCGCCAAATGACTCGCGGCAGGCATCGGCGAACTGGTACATCAGGGCCGATCGGGTGGTAAGGAACAGGGTCTTTCTCTTGATGCGGGCGTAAGCGAGCCGGGCAACACGCGACTTTCCGGCGCCGGTAGCCAGCTGGGCCGTCATCATCCCGAACTTCTCCAGTTTCCGGACGGTCTCCATCTGGTATGCGTATCGAGGGTCAAACCCGAATGCGTCAACGACCGGAGTCTCGGGCCCAAGAGGCTCAGGCAAAGGGCGAGTCACATGCTGAACAAGGTAGCCGGCCTCTCTCAGCTTCCGTCTGACGACATAGCAAAAGCCTGCGGGGAAGCTGTTTGTCTTGAATGAGAAGAACGTTGAGCGGCCATCCCAACCTGGGCGCTTTGTCATGTGCTCAAACCCCTCCACCGAGTAGCTCAGGATGTCCGAGACGAGCAGTCTCAGCTCCTTCGGAGGGTCGATCAGTTTCGCGTTAACCGCGTTGGACACCATTTTTACGATCATCGGATTGCCTAGCTCTTATACTTTGCTTAACCTATCAGTAAGTGTTTACTGACCGAAGAGGTCGGATAAATGTTCATTAAACACGCACTGAGATTATCACAATGAGCAAGGAAAAACTGAAGTTTACCTTCGAAGACCCGCGGCATCTCGTTAAGAACAAATGGAACCCTAACAAGATGTCACCGGAGGAAGAAGCCAAGCTCCGCAACAGTCTGCAGAAGCATGGCCATGTCCGTCCAATTCTGGTTCGTACCCTGGAGGACGGCACTCTGGAGATTGTGGGCGGCGAGCACCGCGTTGAGGTCTCCATCGACCTTGGCATGACCGAGGTGCCGGTTATCAACCTTGGCCAGATCAGCGATGAAGACGCCAAGCGAGCGCTGATGATCGACAACTCCCGCTATGGCCATGACGATGCTGGCCTGCTGAGCGAGCTGCTGACCGGTCTGGGTTCGGCCGACGAGCTGGCCGAGTGGATGAACATGGGCGTTGATGAGCTTGGCGCACTGCTTGGCGCATCGGAATCACCCGAAGAAGCCGATCTGCTCGGCGCCCTGGATGATCTGGACGCCATGGACGAAGAGCCTCTGGCCGCGCCGGTTCGTGAGATCCAGACCCATCAGGCGATGAAGTACAAGGTGCCTGTCGAGGACTCCGAGTTCGTGAAGGACACGATCGAGCGGATCATCAAGGAGCAAGGCATCACCGACTCTGACTCCGCCATTCGAGCGGGAGAAGCGTTGCTCTGGTTATGCCGGAACTACGAAGAGAGCTTTGGCGGTAAAGAGCCGGCCCGCACCGAGATGCTGACCGACGCCGAGCTGGATCTGCTGGCCGATTTCGGCATGGAGGATCTCAATGGCTGATAAGAAGACCAAGGAGCTCGAGGAGTGGGACATCTCCAGGCTCATCCCCTATGAGAAGAACGCCAAGAAGCACCCGAAGGAGCAGATTGCCAAAATCGCTCGCTCTATCGAGAAGCACGGCCTGATCAACCCGCCGAACGTTGAGCCGGATGGCACTTTGATCACCGGTCACGGCCGGACGCTTGCCCTGATCGAGCTGGGCTGGAAGAAGCTGCCTGTTTTCGTGCGCTACGACCTGACAAAGGCTGAGGCCGCTGCCGCTCGTCTGGCCGACAACAAGGTCAGCGAGGGGGATTTCGATACCAACATCCTGCAGGAAGAGCTGCGTTGGCTGGCTGAAGAGTCGATCGACCTCTGCGACCTAGGCTTTGACGACCGCGAGCTCAATTTCCTGATGGAAGACCTTGGCGAGATGAGCACTGACCTGCTTGTCGAATACCCGGGTATTTCCGAAGAGATGCCGGATGTTTCCGGCGAGGAAGAGCACGTTGAGGATCTCACAGAGTCTCGCGTTCCGCTGGCCAAGGTATTTGGAGTGAAGGACGTCTCTGCGTCACAAGCTCGGATCTTGACCCGATTCTTGGCTCTGGTCTCTCACGGAGAGTCTGGCGTAAGTGGCCTCGTCCGTCATGCAGAGGAGACCCTGTTCAATGCCTAGATGCCTCCATCGAGAGCGAGGCCTTGATTTCCAGCATGTTGTCGCCCTGGGCGCCTCTCCTGACTATTTCCAGCTTGGGGATATGCGGGTGATGAACGTGTCCAGGGTGGACAACAAGACAGGCCGGCAGCCAGCTGTCGGCGATGTCTTTATCGATGGCCAGCTGATAACCCAAGAGGCGTTTGCAGAGCGCTTCGAGGTCATAGATCCGCTCTCTCACATCGAGGGGGTCGAAGACCTTATCGAGAATGTTGAGTTCGCCAGGGCGGGCTCGGCCACTATCTGCATCCTGAACCTTAAAGATGGAATCCATATCGTCGGACACATTAACCCACCGGTCGGTGACTTTTTGACAAGCGAGGAAGGGGAGCAGCTGGCCTATGCCGATGCTGTGAAGAACCTCGCCGGTTTGGAAAGCCACCGTATCGCGAGGCGGTTCGCCGCCCAGGAGTTCGACAGTGACCCAGAAGATCTACAACCACACCGTTGATGTTCGCTTCCAGACGAGCGTAAAGCGGTCAAAGCGAGTGCTTGAGGTAGCTGAGGCCTTCGGCCTTGGTGTTTCAGAACAAGAGTTCGTGGTCTACGACAACCTCAAGTTCCAGACCCGACAGGGCGACTGCATCTACATCACGGGCCAGTCCGGTTCCGGAAAGTCGATCATGCTGCGCGAGCTCGCCCGCCAGTATCGCGATGACTACGGGCTCAAGGTGGCAACCCTGAATGATGTTGAGCTGGAGGATGTCCCTCTGATCGACCAGATCGGCAAGTCTACGGAGGAGGCCTGCAAGATCCTGTCAAAAGCAGGGCTCAACGATGCCTATCTGTTCATTCGCCGTCCTTCGGAGCTGTCTGACGGCCAGCGATACCGCCTCATCATCGCCAAGCTGCTCGATGCCGGTGTCGATGTCATCGCGGCGGACGAGTTCGGGGCGATCCTGGACCGAACCACTGCCCGGGTGGTGGCCTATTCGGTTCGTGCGATGTGCGAGAAAGCCGGCATCACCCTCATCGTGGCGACCACTCACAAGGATCTCATGTGGGATCTCCGGCCGACCATGACCATCGACAAGCGGTTCGCCGACGAGATCTCAATCCGAGTTGCTGATCGAGAAACCATGGCGAGGTACTGACCGTGAAACACCCCTATTACCCAATCGAGCTGTTCCGCTCGGGGTTCTATTTCTTCACAGGTCCGTATCAGCGCGTCCTTGATTTCCTGGCTCCAAGGCTGAAAGAGAGGGACTGGGAGATCACGCGAGACGACCTGCAGGACTGCGGCGGCTACTGCATGAGTTTCACGACACCCAACGGCGTCGCGAACCTGATCTGGGTCCCAGACGTCGAGGATGAGTTCGTTCTCTTCCATGAGGCTCTGCACTGCTCATTCAACATCCTGAGACGAGTAGGCGTCCCCGCCGACGCGGACAGTCAGGAGGCTATTGCCTATCTGCAGGAAGAGGTCGTGAAGGGCTGCCGAAAGGTGGCCAAGACCTTCAAGTACAAAGACCCGATCAAGGCAGAACGTGGCGATGGACAGAGTGTTGTTGCAAGCGCTCACCGTATCAGTAAAGGAGGTTTTTGATGATCCCATTGGTATCCAGTGTTCTTGAGACGGTGAGCAACGTGGTCTCTGGGACTGTCGGCAAGTTTATTGAGGACAAAGACAAGGCGAAGGAGCTGGAGACGGCCCTGACGGCCCAGCTGACCACATCGGTCGTAGAGCTGCTTGGCCGCGAGGTTGATGCTCAGAAGTCTGTGATTGTGGCGGAAGCCCAAGGCGAGTCATGGCTGCAGCGAAACTGGCGTCCGATCATCATGATGGCCCTTTCAACCATGGTCTGCATCTACTGGATGGGATGGACACATCAGGACATGGATCAGGAGGTCGTACTCAAGATCCTGGACATCGTCCAAATCGGTCTTGGCGGCTACATCGGTGGCCGGACCGCCGAGAAACTGGCTGACAAGGGGGTCGAGATTTTCCGCGCCCGGGCTGCAGCCATTTCTGCCGGCTCCTACCAAGAGGGCGGCAAGCGATGAGCGAGACCATTATCACCCGCCATCCGGAGTGTGAGAGCAGGCTGTTCAGCCTGCTTGAGCACATGGTTGTCGAGGTTGGCTCGAAGGAGGATTGGGACAAGCTCCATCACCTGCACTACAAGGCCGAGAACCTCCCTCCAGCGCCTCGATTCTGGCGATGCCGTCTGACCACGACCAACGACATTGTCGCTGTGGTGGTCACTTCATCCGTCGCCCTGTTGCTTGGCCCGCGCCACGACATGTTGCCGAAGCTCAAGCCTGGCGCGGATACAACTCTGACCAATAAGCATCGCCCTGCCTGGCTGAATGCAAACATGCGTCGGATCGGGCGCATCGTGACATCGACCATGTACCGCGGGACCGGTGTTTCCTACCGGATGATGAACCTTGTCTGCCGAATGGAGGGTAAGCGTTATGTCGAGATCGTGAGCTCGATGGCCAAATACAACCCGTTCGACACAAAGGCCGGGTTCGTCAGGGCGCCTTTGCGTAGGGCCGCGGCCTACGAGGTCGGTCTGAAGTTTATGGCCGAAACATTCGAATGCCATCCGGCCGATCGCGAGGCGGTGTACCAGGAGCTCATTTCACAGCCGAAGCCCGTTTACCAAGCGTTGCGGAAGCAGATGATCGATTTCTACTACCGGCACAGCTCTCGCGAAAAGACCGGCCAGAACCTCGGCAAGACGGCTGACGACCTGATGACAATGAGCGATCACGACCTTGTTCGGGAGCTGCAGCAGCTCATCTTCGGGTACACCGTTTATGCCCTCTATGAGAACCCTGATTGGGGCCGGCCGATGCCCGCCTCGCTTCCTCTCCTGGCATTTGACCGACAACCTGTAAATCAACCACTGGAGCTCTCATGATCCTCACCATGCGAATGTTCCTCCTGATCGAGGTAATCAAAAAACGAAACCCTGACGGATCGCTTGTTGATCTTGACCAGCTCATCGAGCGAGCCGGTTATGAGGTGACGAAGCAGGCCATCCAGCACACCCTCCGGTTCATGATCGAGAAGGGGGTCATCGAAAAGGCTGGCAGAGAGTGCCGGCGTGGAAGAAGCCGGGTTGTGTATCGGATAACCAAACTCGGCTATCAGATGACAACAGTCACCGGAGAGGGAGGGGCGAAGCTCGCGGAAAGCTGCGCAGAATTGATTTAGAGCGATTCAGACGCGCTGGGGCATCTGACACTAGCAGAAAGACTCTGGATTCGCTGTAAATCGATTCTATTGCGTCTGGAAATGTGTCGATGCGATACGTTCAAGATAGAAATCAGGGCCAGCGAAAGCTGGCCTTGTTTTTCCATTCCTCGCTAACACCAAATCAGTAAATATTGACTTTTCGAGCGTTTTGATGTATTCGCGCGCGCGCACGCGCGTCTATGTTTTTATTTTTTTAAGAAAAAAGTTCTTATAAATAGTAGAAGCAACAAAAAGTGATGATAGTTCAGTATAGCCTATCCGGAATTTTGAAAACCAAAAACTGCAAGTTAGTATAGCTTATCTCCCAAGTCTCGGAACCTACGCGCTCGCTTCGCTCGCGCAAGGCCTGCGCCTTCGGCTTGGCCCGCGGAGAAGAGATCACCCCGGGGTTTGCTTTTCACTCACCTGCGGAACCTCTTCTGCCTCCCCTGCCTGTTCTGTCCTTCAAAAACTCAAAAGTGATTAGACCTCGGTAATGCTTGCCTGCTTGATCAGTAAGTGTTTACTTATTATGGAGGTTCGATCTAAACTGGCGCCGGAGATCTTAGGACTCCCTGTTCAGCTCGGGGCGAGCCCCTCTTTTGAGGACTCCTCGCTCGCCCCAATTTTTCCTATTCAGGATGGAGCAAATGGCCGATCCCAAGCGCAGGCTCACTCCCGGGGAGTGGGCGAAAGCAGAATCACTCTACGAGTCCGGCGAGTTTAACCTTGAGCAGATCGCCGAGGAGTTTGGCGTTCACCCGATCACCGTTCAGCGCCACATGAAGGCCAACGGCATCGAGAAGGGCTCCAAAGCAGCCGAGATCAAAGAAAAAGTCACCGAGAAGATGAAGGACGCGGCTGAAGAAGACGCATCCATCATCGCCCAGCGCATTCGCGAGACCAAAGAAGAGCACTACCGGCTTAACCAGGCGATCGATAAGCGGATCGTCCGAGAGATGGTCGGTGTCGAGTCAGAAGGTCGCTCTATCGCAACGTCCCTCGGCGTCTTCAAGGCGCTGAAAACTGCTGCCGAGACTCTGAAGCTGACCCGAGAGAACCGGTACACGGTGCTTGGCATTATCGACAACGACACCCTGGACGACGAACTGCCGACCCTCGAGGTTAGAGACATGCTTGAGGAAGAGATCGAGTCGATCCGCGAGCAGCAGCGCCTCCAGGCTGAAGAGATGGGCCTCACAACGGACGAAGGTTACGATGACGACGCCCTGGAGGGTGCCGAGTAGTGAGCTTCTCGATGGCCTTCCATCCGGCTCAGGGCAAGGTGGCCCGTTCGAGGGCTCGCTTTCGCGTGGTTGTAGCCGGTCGCCGGTTTGGAAAGACGCACCTTTGCCGCGGCCTCATGATCCGGGAGGCCGCTCGCAAGCCCAAGCAGCGTATTTGGTATATCGCGCCGTCCTTCCGCATGGCGAAACAGATCATGTGGCGGGATCTTGTGGCGGTCATTCCAAAGTCCTGGCTGGCCAGAAAGCCCAACGAGACGGAGCTTACGCTGTTCCTGCGGAACGGCACCGAGATCAGCTGTAAGGGGGCGGATAACCCAGACTCGCTGCGTGGCGTTGGTCTGGATTTCGTCGTTCTGGACGAGTACCAGGATATGCGGCCGGAGGTGTGGGAGGAGTGTATCCGCCCAACATTGGCAAGCACAAACGGGCGAGCCGTTTTTATCGGTACGCCAAAATCCTTCAACCTCCTCTATGACGCCTATATCAAGGGGCAGGATGAAACCTTGCCGATGTGGGAGAGCTGGCAGTTCCCAACTATCACCTCCCCCTTCATCCCTGCATACGAGATCGACCAGGCTCGAAAAGACATGGACCCTCGAACCTTCCGGCAGGAGTTCGAGGCTTCTTTCGAGAGTGTGTCCGGTCGCGTTTACTATCCGTTCGACCGGCGAACCCACGTTCGGAACGACGTCAAGTTCGACCCGAAACTGCCAATTTGGGTCGGCATGGACTTCAACATTGACCCGATGTCTATGGTTGTCATGCAGCCACAGACCAATGGGCAGATCTGGATCGTGGATGAGATCGTGCAGTTCTCTTCCAACGTTGACGAGGCCGCAAGTGAGCTGGCCCGCCGATATTGGAGGCACATGGATCAGATCACTATCTACCCCGACCCTGCCGGCAAGGCCAGACAGCATGCCCGAGGAGAGTCCTCTCTGGATATCCTTCGCGATCACGGGTTCAAGAGGATCAAGTTCCGGCGCAAGCACCCGGCTATCGATGACCGAGTGAACGCCGTCAACAGGAAGCTGCTGAGTGCGGAAGGCCATATCGGTATGTTTGTCGCCCCGCATTGTCACCAAACGATTATCTCCTTTGAGCAGACCATGTATCAGGAGGGATCGCGTGAGATCAACAAGGCCATGTCCGTCGAGCACGTTACCGACGCGCTTGGTTACTGCATCGAGATGGAGTTCCCTGTACGGAAAATCTTCATTGCTGGGGTTTCATTGTGATTGCATGGTCAGTAAATACTTACTAAAATGGCGCCGTAATGTAGGAGAAGGTACAGTTGGACAAGAAAATTCTCTTCGAAATGCTTCAACGCCGGCACCCTGAATACTCAGGGATGCTTGAGCATTGGGATTTTTTGAAGGCTACCTATGAGGGTGGCAGGGATTGGTTTGCCAAAAACATCTTCCCCTACATGAAAGAAGGCCAGGGCGAGTTCCAAGATCGCGTGAAGCGGGCTTACCGTTTCAACCACTCTCGAGAAGTGGTCGATCTTGTGAACAAGTACACCTTCAAGGGTGAAATCCGCAGACGAGAGCAGGATGCGCCTGAGTGCATCCGTAAGTTCTGGGGTGCCTCCACTCGAAAACGCGCCAGTATCGACACCTACATGCGATACATCTCCAAGCTGGCCAGCGTGTACGGCCGGATTTGGGTGGTGGTCGATAGTGTGGTTGAGAGACAGGGTGAGTCACTGGCCGAGACCAAGTCTCAGGTTTATTCATACGAAGTGCCTCCCCAGGATGTACTGGATCTCGCAGTGGATGAAGACGGCGATCTTCGCTGGATTCTGATCCGCGAGCGTGTGCGTGACGATTCTGACCCGTTCGTCAGTTCGGGCGATGTCAGCTATCGGTATCGACTGTGGACAAGAGAGGAATGGTTCCTTTTCTCCGTTCATTTCATCGACAAGGGGAAAGGGTTCGAGCTCGGTAACGTCGAGTTCACTATCCAGACTGACGTTCACGGGCTTGGCGTAGTGCCGGTTATCTGGGTTGACCATATGATCAGCGAGGGCATTTACACCGCCCCTAGCCTGATCGGTGATATTGCCTACCTAGACCGAGCCTGCGCCAACTACTTGAGCAACCTGGACGCGATTATCCAGGATCAGACCTTCTCCCAGCTGGCTATTCCCGCGCAGAGCCTTCTGCCCGGGGACGATGGCCACAACAAGGTTCTGGAAGCCGGCACCAAGCGCATCTTCACCTTTGATGGAGCGGAAGGCGGCAAGCCTTTCTTCCTGTCCCCTGATCCAAAGCAGGCGGAGCTGATCATTACCAGCATCAAGCAGATCATCAACGAGATCTACCACTCGGTAGGTGTCGCTGGTGAGCGCACGAAGCAGGACAACAGCTCTGGGATCGATAACAGCTCAGGCGTGGCCAAGGCCTACGATTTTGAGCGCGTTAACTCCCTGCTTGTGAACAAAGCCGCCTCGCTTGAGCTCGCAGAATTGCAGATGCTCAAGTTGGTCTGTAAATGGTCTGGCGACCAGCACGAAGTCGCCATGTCAGGGCCGGAGCGACTTGTTCATTACCCGCGCAATTTCGACACCAGAACTCTCTATGACGAACTGGATATTTCAGGTCGCATCGAGATGCTAACCGCCCCCATCGAGTTGAAGCGCTACCAGCTTAAGCAGGTGGTCTCCAAGCTGTATCCGTACATCTCTGATAAGGATCGCAAGGAGATTGAGTCCGCTATCGACGAGATGGACGACGCGGTTGCTTCAATGCTGTCTGGATTTGACGCAACCAACAAACCAACCAAGGAAGATAGCAACCAAGGAAACGAGGAAGTTATCAACCAAGGTTCAAAGCAGTAAAGACCGGCCGAGAGACAGGCCAAAGATAGCCAAGAGAGAGGCTTACCATGAAATTTCGTAACCAATTCCTGAAGTACATGACTCCAGCCGGCGAAGACGGTGCTGCATCCGGTGGCTCTACCGGTGCGGACGGCGCAGATGCCAACGTTGACCACAACAAGGGCAACGACGGCAACGGCAAGCCCTCTGATCGCGAGGCGCAGTTGCTCAAGGAGTCCATGAGCCGCAAGGAAAAGATCGGTCAGTTGGAGGCTCGACTGGCGGAGTTTGAGGGTATCGACCCCAAGGTTTTCCGCGAGATGCAGGAGCGCCTGCAAAAGCTGGATCAGCAGGAGCGTGAGCAAGCTAACGCTCGACTGATCGAGCAGGGTCGTTTCGATGAAGCCCTCAAGGCTATGCGCGATGAGCACGAAGGTGTCTTGGCGCAGATTCGCACCCAATCCGGTGCGGAGCTGCAGTCCGTGGCAAAGGAGCGCGATGAGCTCCGCAACCAAGTCACATCGTTCCAAAAGCAGATCGAAGACCTGACCATCGGTGCGGCCTTTAGCAACTCCTCTTTCATCCGTGAGGAGCTTGTCCAGGCCATGAATCCCGAGCGTAGCCGCCGCCTGTATGGCGACCACTTCGACATCGTGGATGGCAAGGTTGTTGGTTACGACAAGCCGCGTGGCCAAGAGGGTCGAGCCCCTCTGGTCGATAAGGACGGCCAACCCGTCTCGTTCGATGAGGCGTTCAAGCGTGTTTTGTCCGCTCAGAGCGACTATGAAAGCCTGATCCGCTCCAACGTTAAGTCTGGCGCCGGTTCTGGTACTCGCACCGACAAGGCTGCTGATCCCACCAAGGCTATCGGCCAGGGTGTCAGCCGCATTGAGGCTGCTCTGAATAAGCAAAGCGCCAAGTAACGCTTTTTATCGGCGAGGCGTGATCAGTAAATGTTTACTGTTGTTCACTCGTAAGGAGAAATGAAACATGCCATTGCTGCGTGAAGAGGCCGCGAAGCTGTCCCAAGAAGACATGCTGCGCGGCGTGATTGAAGAGTTCATCAACAAGGATGACCTGTTCGGCATTCTGCCGTTCGCCCCTACCACCGGTAAGGCGCTTGTTTACCATCGCGAGAAAACTCTGGCGACCGGTGACTGGCTTGATCCGAACGATGAAGTGAAGGAAGGCGCGTCCACCTTCGACGAAGTGACCACCCAGCTCCGCATTCTGATCGGCGACGTCGATGTGGATAAATTCCTGGATGGCACCATGTCCAATGTGAACAGCCAGAAGGCCATCCAGATCGCGTCCAAGCTGAAGGGTATGCGGACTCAGTTCCAAGATGCCCTGATCAACGGCACCCAGGCCAAGAAGCAATTCGACGGCCTGAACGCTCTGGTGAACGCCAAGCAGATCATCGATGCGAAGGGCTACGACATGGGCTTCTCCATGTTCGACGAGCTGACCGATGCTGTGAAGCTGGGTGCTGACTGCCTGATGATGCGCTCCGAGCACGTTCGTGCCTACAAGGCCATGCTGCGCCTGATGGGCGGCAACAACGGCGGCATGATCCAGCTGCCGAACTTCGATCGCCCGATCCTGGCCCACGACGGTGTGCCGATTCTGGTGAACGACTTCATCCAGAAGAAGGACGGCAAGGCCGACATCTTCGCCTTCCACCTGGATGAGAACAGCGGTCTGCACGGCCTGTTCGCGTCGAACCACCCGGCCGGCTTCGCCATCGAAGATCTGGGCACCGTCCAGAACAAAGATGCGACCCGTACCCGTATCAAGATGTACGTGGGCATGGCGCTGAAGGCTACTCACGCACTGGCCAAACTGTCCAACGTCAAGCTGCCTGGCGCTGCTCCGGCAACTGGCGGTTGATAGTGACAAACAGGGGGCTTCGGCCCCCTGAGCCATGCAGGAGATTCACCATGAAGACCCATTTCAAAGTCAAGCTGACCGGCCCCTACGCTGGGTTCTCTGGCCTGTTGTTCGGTCGGTTTGCATTCGAAAACGGCGTTTCTGTTACCAAGCTCCACTTCCTCGAGGCTCAGCTGCTCGCTTCGGAGGCCCGCGGCCTGTCGATGCTCGATGAAAGCGGCAAAGAAGAGGGTCCTGTCTACCCGGGTGCCATGCCTCTTGCAGAGTTGGAGCCAGGAGAGATGGTCGTGACGCTGCGTGACGAGACCGAGAGCGCAGATCGGATCGAAGTGACCGTTGTGACCGCTATCGGCGAAGAACAGCGGGAGGTGATCGACCTCACTGACATTCCCGATCGAGCTGGCCTTGAGGCTATCGCAGACAAAGAGGGCATGTCCGGCCTCCGAGTCATTGCGGATCGCCTTGGTGTCCGCGCCAAGAGCATTCCGGTGCTGATCGACAAGATCCTTGAGAAGCGAGGCTGATCGCATGTTCAAGACGATTCAGGCAAATACCGAGCTGACGCTGACTATTCCGTTCGAGATCGACGGCGAGCCTGTTGCTGACGTCCATTCTGTCGAGTGGAGTGTCTTCAATGAGTTTGGTCAGGCGTCGGAAACAGGCATGGCTGCACCGGAGGCGGGCGCCAATTCCATCTCCGTGGTTATCCCTGCAAAGGCGAACGTTGCTGAGCGCGGGCGCCCATACACCACGTATGAGTTGGCCTACACCCTCGTCACCAAGTCAGGTCGTCTCGAATCAAGTCTCGTATTTCAGGTTGAGAGCGCTGATGCGTTTGTCGAGCCGAACAATACCCTCGTCTCGCCGCTTCGTGCGTTGTCGATTCTGCGAGAGATCCCCAACCTCGCCAGCTTTGCAGCCGCGACCAGAGAGGATCAGAAGGTGGCCCTGCTTTGCGCTCACAACGCCATTGCTTCCTTGCCTCTGAACCCCAAGGCGTTCCCATTTGTAAGAGAGAACGAGCCATTCACATCGATCTCCCAACTGACCAAGGAAATGTGGGAGCAGCTCGATCGGCGAGTTGTTTCGGACTTCCAGGCCGCTCAGGTGATCGAGGCGAACAATCTCTTGGGCGCCACCGAGTTCAAGACCTTGCGAGAAGCAGGAGTGCTCTCTTACACGGTCGGAGAGGTTAAGCAGTTCCTCAGTTCCAATCGCCCGCTTGAGCTTGGCCTGTGTCGGGACGCGATGCGCCGTATCGGGCGTTATCTGGATACCGTCAGGAGACTCGGTCGTGCTTGACCAGAAGGCTGCTGCCCAGCTCGTTATCCAACCGGTCGTGTCTGCTTGCCACGAAATCGTCGGCATGGTCTCAAGCGAGATGAGCAACGGCTCTTCTCTCTCAAAGGCCGCGATTTCCAGGCTGCAGGTTCGCATCGTTCCGGTGGCGTCCAGGGCGGCCAGAGACTTCGCAGAATTGCTCGATCACCAGCTGCAGAGCGTGATCAAGTCTGAGAGTCATCGAGCAGAGCGAGAGCTGTCTGTGGCGCAGTCAGAATCGATGCTAGAGCGCTCCCCGTCTGTCTCTGCGATGCAAGAGAGAGTCGAAGCTGAGTTGAGAGCTTATGGTGTCGAGGGCGTCAGGATCCTGAACGCTATGAGCTCCCAGGCTATGGTAAACGCATCAGCGGGGCACCGAGCTCAGGCAGCGATGTCTCTGGCCAGAACCAGCGTAAACGGCCGGTTCTCGCGCTGGGCGAGCGGCAAGGTCGGGAATGGCCACTCTATCGTGCATCGTCTTTACCTCTGCACTGCAGAGTTGCTGATGATGGCAGGCGTGTCGGCTTATCTGGCCAAGGCCTCCAGTCTTGGCGTGATCCGCTTTCGGATTGATAACCCGGGCAAGCGCGGCGATGGAGAGTCCTTCTCCCCTTCTTCTGTCCCGTATCGATACCTGCACCCGCAAAGCGGGGCGAAAGTGATTGCGGTGAGGTGAGCATGTTCATCCCAGTCAGAAAAGACGGCCTCCTGTTCAAGAGGGCCGGACAAAACGCATATAACGAGCCCGTTTACAGCGCCAAGGGCGTGAAGTTCGGATGGGGCCCTATCTATATGCGCCAGGCCCTCGAGCGGACGGAGGTCCGAGCCGACAAGTCTGCGTCAAAGAGCAGGGCGGAAACCGACACTATCGATTACCGGATGGTCATCGAAAAGTCGGTGACTCCCCAGCGGGGCGACCTGATCACCCTGAGCACTGGCGAGCGCATGAAGGTCGTCCTGGTTCACCGAAGAGTGGACATCATGGGCAGACTCCACCACTGGGAGGTGGACTGCGTTGCAGAGTAACAGCCGATCGCTTCTGCAGGTTCGCAGAGACATCGCCAGGGTAAAGGTAAACCTGAAGAACACGGCGGAGCGGTCCAGCCATGCCGCGCTTCGTGTCCTTCGTTCTGAATCCCGCAAGATCGCGCATCTGGCGGCAATGTATGCGCCGTTCAAGACCGGCCTTTTGGACGGATCTACAGGGGCAACGCCGTCATTCGAGATCATTGAACGGGCCGGCGCCCGCGGCCGGAAGGAGATAGCAGTCGAACTCAACTTGCGGAAATGGAAGCTGGTCGGCACCCGTCGGGTGTCGCTGGCAAGGTATGCGGAGGTCATCCACTCCGGCATCACCAGGAACGGAAGCCAATGGAAGCTCGGAAAGAAGTCGATCGAGAAGGCGGTAAGGCTTGGCCTGTCGCCAAACCCGACGACAAGCGGCAAGTATGTCGGTCGCTTGTTCCTTTCTCGCGCTGCAAACCAGAGGCGAGGGGCTATCGAGTTCCACCTGAAGAGGGCAATTAGAGAGGCGCTTACCTGATGGATGTACTCACCGCACTTGCTGGTTACTTGGAGCAAAAGGGCGTGGGCAAAGTTGGGGACTCCATCTTTGTCAGCGAAATGCCAAGCGGAAAGAAGGGCGTTCTGCTCTTCACCACTGGCGAGGGGTTGATGCGTCACACCGACATTAGCCGCTACTTCCGAGGAACGGTGTTTGTCGCCGCTCGGAGCTCCAGTTATCTCGATGCCGGCGAGTTGGCCAAAAAGGTCTTCGATGTCATGGATTTCGAAGGGTTGGAGCTTGAAGGCATGAGAGTGCTCGTCTGCCAGCCGGAGGCGCTTCCTATGCCGTTCGGCAGGGACGAGAGTGGTTTTACCGAGTGGCTGTCGAGCTACGAATTGGCATTAACCATAGAATGAGGAGGATTCAATGCCAGATACCAAAAACATTCGCCTTGGCACTTGCAAGGTGTTTTACGACAACGTGGATCTCGGCCTGACCATCGGCGGCGTGGAGATGGAGGTCACTACCTCTACCCACGAGACCAAGGTTGACCAGTTCGGCGACTCCGTCGTTGAAGAGATCATCACCGGTCGCAACGTCAAAGTCACCGTCCCCATGGCGGAGACCAACCTGGACAACATGGTTCGCATCATGCCAGGTGCCAAGCTTGTGACTGACAAAACTGTGCCGACCAAGAAGCGAGTCGATGTGACCGTTCCTTCCGGCATGAGCCTGTACTCAGCCGCAAAAGAGCTGCGCCTGCACCCTGTCGCACTGCCTGACACCGATAAGTCAGAAGATGTGATCATCAAGCGAGCCGGCACCTCTGGCGCTCTGAAGTTCGCCTACAAGAACGATCAGGAGCGCATCTACAACGTTGAGTTCAAGGGATACCCAGATCCCGAAACTCGCTTGCTGGTGAGCTTCGGCGACCCGGATGCGAGCGCGAAATAGTTCGTCAACAATGATCAGTAAATATTGACTGATATATGGTAGTATGGCCCTGTTTTGTTACAGGGCCTTTTTATAGGAGATGCCATGAAGCTACTGAACCTGGATGACCTGATCCCGACCGAGCGCTTTGTTCGAATCAAGGGTGTTGATTACTCCATTGCCGAACAGTCTCTCGGCAACCTGATCGATGCGATCAAGCGTGAAAAGAACGTTGACCGTCAAGATCAGGCCGCCTTCTTCGAGCACATGCTGGACTCAGCCGCTGCGCTGATCCCGGATGCCCCTCGGGAGATTGTTCGCACCCTCAGCCCCCGCCAGCTGACCGCTGTTGTTGAGTTCGCGTCCGCACGGGACGAGATGCTGCCGGACGCTGACGAGGCTGCTCAGGCCTCCGAAGAGGGAAAGTAACTCCCCGCGAACTGGAGGGGGTCGATTTCCCCTTTTTGTTCTCTCGTTTTTGTCATTTTTACTCGCTAACCCCCGACTACGTGCTGGCCATGCCGGCACGGATGTTCTTCACGATGGAGCGTCAGATCGTTCGGATCATGGCGGAGGGGGACTTGAGAGCCCTGGCAGTCGGCGCCTCGTCAGTGAGCGGGGAGACGGCTCAGAGAGTTCATCAGGTGCTTATCGCTGAACAAGGAGAAGTGTACGTCCTAGCTCGTTCCTCGCTGGTCGCAGCAGAGGAAGGGGCTATCGACAAGCTCAAGGCTTTGTTTTAGCGGAGGACTGATGTCTGTAGCCGGAGATGTAAGGGTCGGCCTCGTTCTTGAAGGGGCCGACGAGTTCAAGGTTCAGGTGGTTCGCGCCGCGGACTCCCTGGACCGCATTGCCAACAAGATGGATGACTATGCTCGCTCGACCGAGAAGGCCAGACGAGCAAACTCCATTGTTTCCACCAGTATTCGGGAAATGGCTCTCAACATGGAGCTGGCCCGACTCACCATTGCCAACCTGTCCGCTGGGTTGACCGCCCTGCCCCGAGCTCTGCTCGAACAGGCCTCCTTTTTCGACAAGACAACCCTGCTCCTAGCTGGCCTTAACGTAGAGACCGCCACTTTTGCCGAGGCGCAAAAACAGGCTGCGGTCGAAGTTAAGAACCTGATGAGCGCCGCCGCGTCATCGCCGTACAAGATGAACGCCTTGGTTGACGCCTACACCAAGCTCAAGGCCGCAGATCTGGCCAGCCCCGACGGCTTCCTTGCCGGCCTGATGAACACCGCGGGTAAATTCGGTAAGAGCTCGGAAGAACTGAAGCGGGCCTCCGTTGCCATCCAGCAGATGGCCGGTAAGGGCGTCATCTCGATGGAAGAGCTGCGCCAACAATTCGGCGAAGCGGTCCCCGATGCGATGGGCATGATGGCCCGTGCTGCCAGTGTGTCTATGGGCGATCTGGTCAAGCAGGTCTCCACGGGCACCGTAGAGGCCAAGCAGGCGCTTGAGCTGCTTTCCCGAGAGATGTACCTGTCATCAGCTGGCGCTGCAGTAGAGATGACAAAAACATGGGACGGCGCCCTTAACCGGATTTCCACCTCCCTGACGGAGCTGGCGGTGATCACTGGAGATACCGGCTTCTATGACAACGCCGTTGGCTTGGCCAATGCGTTCAACTCTTTCCTCAAATCCGACGAGGTGGTTGCTGACGCAAACCGGCTTGGCCTGGTGCTTACCGACCTGTCGAACATGATGGCCGCTGTCGCGGCGTTCATCTATGACCACGCGAAAGAGCTGACGATGATCATCGGCGCCATGTTTGGCGCATCCTGGGCAAACAAGATCATCTCCGGGGTCGGCGCACTCACTGAGGCCTACAAGGCCGAGTCGGCTAAGTGGCCTGAATCCACAAGGGTGGTGCAGAACCAAATGCTGGAGCTCCAGCGCGATTTCCAGCGCCGCGGCCTTGCTCTGGAAGCCGACTACCTCGCATCACGCTCAGCGGCCCAAGACAGGGCAATCCTGAACGCCATGGACGCGAACAAGCGTCAGTACGACCTCGATCGTGCCGCACTGCAGGAGCGACTCCAGACCTTGCAAGCCGGCCAGTCTCGACTGTCCGCGATGACCAACTCCGTGGCCAACATGTTCGGGGGCTGGACGAACGTGATCGTCGCGGCCATCGGTGTGGCGCTCTACGCCCTTGATGAGTTCTACCTGAAGCAGCGCCGCATTGCCGATCAGGTTATCGAAACCGGCGGCCTAGTCGCCTCATTTGAAGATCTGCAGTACGCCAGCAAGCAGATGGCAGAGGACAAGACTCTGCTCCAGGAGCGAAAACAAGGGCTCGAGGAGTCGAGACAGGCCGTGGCCGCCTTGACCGAGGCTTACAAGCTGACAAACGAGCAGGTTCGGATCCTGAACAGCGGCACAAGTGCCGAAAAAATGGGTCTGGCTCAAAAGCTGGGGCTGAACTCCGTACAGTCCGGCAAGCTCTTCAGCACCTTTGACGATGTGAAGCGGGCGGACTCCGAGATCAAGGCGATGGAGAGCCGGATCAAGAGAGCAAACGAGGCCATCTCTTCCGCCAAGGAGCATGTCAGCGAGACTTTCCGCAACCAGGGATCTGGTGTTGTTGCGAACATCATGGCCGCCCCGCTCCGCCAGGTATCGATGGAGTATGAGAAGGCGGCGAAGAAGGCAGAAGCGGCGGCGAAGCAGGAGTCGGCGAAGTACAAGGACGATGCAAAAGCGGCAAATGATGCCTATCAGAAGGTGCTGACCGAGAAGTTGGCCCCGGCTCGCCAGAAGGCAATCGCCTCGATGAATAGCATCTTCGAGGGTGAGTCGAAGGCCATCGCTGCTCAGATGGAAAAGCTCAAGTCAGAGAAGCCGGCAGATGGCAGTAACGAGAGCCTTGTCCTTGAGAGAGACAAGCAGCTTGCCATTCTGGAAGGCCGCCTTGAGCGCGTGAACAAGGACTGGGACACCTTCAAAGAGGCCATTTCGGTCTCCCATGAGGGGCTGGACAGGCTTGCAAGCCAGATGGCCAAGACAGGCAAGATCGACCCGTCGGTCTCCTACATGCAGTCATCCAAGATCTTCACTGCTGGCAAGCAGGAAGAGATCAAGATGCAGAAGGTAGCCCTCGGATTGCTGGACGAGCAGGCAATCAAAGGCAAGGAGCTGGCCAAGCTAGAGGCTGCTATCGCGGCCGGCAAGTACAAGTCCCTGAAGAGCGCGACCATCGAGCAGATGAAGATCGACGCCATGGCGAGGGACATGGCCAACACCGAGTTTCAGGAGATCAAGGAAAGGGCTCGCTTGCGCCGGACAACGGTCGATCGCTTGGATGACCTGTCCATCTCTATCTCGAAGAAGATGGGCTCTGCAAAGGGGCGTAGCGACAACCCCCTTCTGGAATGGCAGCGAGCTGCTGAGCAGACCAACGAAGCGATCAAGGAGATCGAGGCGAACCTCAAAAAGGCCTCCGGCGTCCTGCCGGATGACGCGGCAAAGATCGCCGAGATCATGCAAAAGCAGCGTATGGCTGATCAGTACAACATCGCCGCCAAGATGAACGAGTCAATCCGTGAGACCAACGAGGCGATGATGCCGAACATGGCGAGAACAAGAGCGGAATTTGACCGGCAGATCGCCCAGCTGGATGAGCTGCTCGACCTCGAGATGGCAAGACTCAATGCTGCCAAGGCCAGGGGCACCGCCAGCAAAGAAGAGGCCGACCTGATCCAGAAGAACATCGACCTCATCAAGAAGCAGCGTGAGCTGACCGAGCAGCAGAAATCGCAGCAGACAACCATCTATGGCGTATGGAAGCGAAGCCTCGAGGACATGAAGGACGGTATCAACGAGAAGCTCGGGGCGACATTCGAGGGAGTGTTTGACGCATTCGCGGCCGGCATTGTGGAGGGCAAGGACAGCTTCAAAGACATGATGGACTCGCTCACCAAAGACTTGGAAAAGTTCCTGGTCAAGATGGCGATGATGCAGATGTTCGAGTCCACTCTCGGCGGCTTCTTCGGTGGCGGCGGTGGTGGTAAGGGAGGCAAGGGCGGTGGAATTTTTAGCTTCGCCAATGGCGGGATCATGTCTGAGCTAGGCAGCGTCCCCCTGCGCAAGTACGCAAAAGGTGGTGTAGCAACCAGCCCGCAGCTGGCTCTGTTTGGCGAAGGCTCCATGAACGAGGCTTACGTCCCCCTGCCTGACGGCAGAACCATCCCAGTGACGATGACGGGGCCGCAGGCTGGTGCTGCACCCACCGTCCATTTCAACCTGATCAACCAGAGCGGCATGCCTGTCGAGGCCGAGAACAGAGGGCAGAAGTTCGACGGCGAGAAGTACATCATCGATGTCGTGCTGAACGCCATGTCTCGCCCGGGCAGGCTCAGAACAGCAATGCAAGGAGTTAAGTGATGCCTGTTTCATCCATCTTCCCACCAGAGGGGGTCCGAGAGGACTCCCGCTTCTTCAAGAAGAGCCTTAAGGACAATACCGTCGAGAACAAGACTGAGGGCGGGTACGCCTACACTCGCCCCCGAAGCGCCAGACCTCCAAGAAGGGTGTTCAAAACGGGCTTCTCCAACCTCGACCCTGCCCAGGAGAACTCCTTGATGCGCTTCTTCTCCGAAGTCGGCCGGCACACGATTTTTACCTATCGGGTCCCGACATCGGGCGAAATGGTTTCAGTCAGGCTGACCGGATCCCTCCCCTCATCGAATTACGTTGGCGTTGGCGGAACACATCGTTACGACATTACTGACGTGGAAATGACAGAGGTGTAAAATCAGTCAATATTTACTTATGGGGGCGCAATGAACAACCTGAGTATCGCAAGTGTCCTTGAGAAGAACCGGATCAGCTCTGAAAACGCCATGACGATGGCTCTGGACATCGAGCTGGTCGATCCGGTGTCTGGAAACTACGTGATGACGCTTCGAATCGCCAACTACGACACCGATTTGACCATCGACGGCAATCTTTACACCAAGATCGGGTTCGACCTGTCCCTGCAGGACGACACGAATGAGCTCCAGAACGTCAACCTGACCATCCAGGATCAGGTCGGCCTGATCCGCCCCTATCTGCAGACTTACAGAGGGGCGGTTGGCAGTCGAGTCACCATGATGATCGTCACCGTTGACCCGACAGATAAAACAACCCTGATCGACTTCTCTGAGATGTTCGAGATCGTCAGCAGTTCGTCCCCTGACTACGCCGTCAGCATCGAGCTGGGTGCAGAGAACCCCCTGATGAGGATGTTTCCTGGAAGAACGCAGATGCGCGACAGATGCAGCTTCCGGTACAAGTCCGCCTGTTGCGGGTATACCGGAGCACTTCCATCTTGCGACCTGACGCTTACTGGCGATAACGGGTGCCGAGCTCATCAGAACGAAAGCCGATTCGGTGGGGCTCCTTCTATCACGGTCGCGGTGCTGTCGTGATCTCTTGCGGAGACCTGATCGGCGTCCCCTTCAGGTATGGCGGCCGAGACCCTGGAGAGGCCCTCGACTGCTATGGATTGTTGATGGAGCTCTATCGCCGCGCTTACCAGATAGAGCTCCCCGATTACACCTCTCCGACAAGCGCGGCCGAGATCTCCGCGCTTATGCGTGGCCAACTTCATCTCTGGCAACCGGTAGACGATGTCGAGCCGGGGGTCGTTTTGTTTATGCGCCTTGGGCGCTTTACTCACGTCGCCATGTACCTCGGCGACGATGAGTTTATTCATACCAGCGAAATTACGGGTGGGGTCTGCAGAGAGCGCCTTTCGAATTGGATCAATCGCATCGAGGGGCTGTATCGCTATGCCGCACAATACTCCACAGACCATTCGGTTTGTGATCATCAGGAACCCGCTCGTCCCTGATGTAAAACACATTGAAGAGCGAGTGCTGAGCCCCGGCAAGCCGCTTTCCGAGTACATCGGAGAGCTGTCCGGGGTTTACGCATTTTCCGTGAACGGGCGAGTCGTTCCCCAGAGCGACCTATGCCTCGAAATCCCCCAAGCCGGTGATGTCATCGCTATCGCCCCCGTTCCGATGGGTGGTGGGGGCGGTGGCGGCAAGAGCATCGTGCGACTGGTCGCCGTTGTTGCGCTTACCTATTTCACCATGGGCACTGGCGCCTATACGCTCGGCGGACTGACAGGTCTTACCGCTGGTTCGGCTGGTATGGTGGCAGCGAGTGCGGCCGTAATGATCGGCGGCACCATGATGATCAACGCGCTGCTTCCGTACTCGAAAATGAATGCGCGTGGCGCACGAGACAGCGGTAGCGACTCTCGGACATACGGCGTCGATGGCGCCAAAAACACATCGGAAGAGGGACTCCCAATTCCGGTCGTGTACGGCCGGCACCGTCAGGCCGGTAACATCATTGGCAACTACACAACGCTGTCTGGCCAGACCCAGTATCTTCACCTGCTGATCAACGCGGGTGAGGGTGTCACAGCCGGCATCGCGCCTGGCAGTATCCAGCTGAACGATCAGCCGATCGACTCCCTCACCGACGTGGAGTACCGCTTCTTCCACGGCAACGACGGCCAGGAGACGACCGGCGTGTTTGATCGGCAAATCACCCCTAATCAGGTGACGATCAACCGCGAGATGAAGAAGTCCAATGTTTGGACGGAGTTCACCACTAGCGTCAACAAAGAGGTTGAAGGCGTCCGCCTGGACTTTCTCGCCAGCCTGTACCGGATGGACGACAGCGGGAATGAGCAGCCTCACAGCGTTGACGTCATCGCCGAGATCAAGCCTTTTGGAGCACCGGACACCGAGTTTCGCCCTCTAACTACTGGCGTTTCCCGCGCTCACTCTGCGCGTGGCTGGCAAATCGACATGGCTGGCGCTCGACTCATCAACGGCGAGATCAAAGAGGTCAAGAAGGGCTCCCAGTTCATCGATAAGACCCGGCCCAACATCTTCGACAAGGCCTCCGGTCTATACCGCAACCACTACGTCAAATCGGGTACCAAATTCGTACTGGTAGGTGAAGCGGTAACGCCGAACGGCGCCAAGAACACCACCTACTACGGCCGGCCATACGGTCACAGCCGCCCAGAGAACACCGTCGCCCCTAGAGAGCTGCCAAGCGCCTCTGGGTTGACCGAGTACGATTACGGCGAGCTGGTAAGCAACGGCAAGGTCATCGGCACCTATCACAAGTTCCATGCCGCCAACATCATGGTCAGTGGCTACAACGCCGACTCAGTCACTACCTACACCCAAAACGACGCCACGCTGCGCCTCACCGGTCGCGACGCGAGTGCCACAATGCGCTTCTCTTTCGAGTCTCCAAGGCTGCCGGAAGGGCGCTATGTTGTGCGGGCTCGAAGAACCACTGATGACTCGACTGACGAGAAGATCGGCGACACCGTGGTGCTCAATGAGGTGTCCGAGATCGTCTATTCGGACATCGCCTATAACCACACCGCGCTGCTGTATGTGAAGGTCAAGATCAGCGACCAGATCAGCTCTATCCCGAAAGTCACCTTCGAGAACCTTGGCCGTGTGATTCGCGTGTGGGATGAGACCCAGCGGAAGTGGGTGGCCAGTGCCGATTCTGGTTACTTCAAATTCCCGATCAGCAGCAAAGAGGCCGCTGACTTCCCGCCTCTCACCGCAGAGCAGCACAAGGAGACGTTGAAGCGACTGGGCACCATCACACCCAACGTCCGCGCCCTCTCAATGCCCGCTCACATGCTGCCAAAGGCATCGGCCGGCAAGTACGTTGGCGGCGTCTACGACCATGACAACCCGGCTTGGATCGCCTGGGACATGTTCACCGACACCCGATTCGGCGGAGGCATCGACCCCAGTCGCCTGGACTTCTGGGCGTTTAAGAAGTGGGCCGACTACTGCCGAGCCAAGGGCTTGCACTTCCGAGCCATTATCGACGGCAAGGAGACGCTGTGGGATGCCCTGGCATCGGTATTCCGAGTCGGTCGCGCCGTGCCCGTTCGGACCGGCACCAGATACACCGTCTCTATCGAGATGCCGAAGGAAAAAGTCATGTCCTTTGGCGTGGACAACATCGTTGAAGGGTCCTTCTCTATCAACTGGATGGGGGTGAATGACCGAGCCAACGAGATCGAGCTCACCTATTACGATGAGGAGTACGACTACAAGCAGCGCGTCATCAAGGTCTACGACAAGCAGGCTGCAGCGAGAGGAGCTAAGCCGGTCTCGACATCGACCAAGCTGGTTGGCGTAGTTACCAACGAGCAGGCGGTTCGTGAGGCCAACTTCATGCTGAACACGAACAAGCTGGTCGAGACAGTGACTTTTACCGCACCGGTAGAGGCGCTCGCTTGCACAATCGGCAGCGTGATCGAGGTTCAGCACAACATGATGACCTGGGGCGAAGCCGGTAAGTTGGCTGGCGTCAGCAAGGTCGCGGCTGGCGTTTATGACCTCGTCCTTGACCACGAGATCAGCTTCGAGAAGGGCAAGGCGTGGAAGATCAACCTTCAGACCAGCGTTGTTGATCGAGGCTCGTTCAAGGTTGAATCAGTCCTCGGCGGCTACGTGATCCTGACCGGCTTTGACCCGGACAAGGTTGGCCGCGTCTCAAGGGCCAAGGTCGCCAACGTCGAGACCCCCGTTTTCGACACCTTCGTCGATTCGAACGGCAAGAAAGGGATCGTGGTTCGCGACTTTGACGCATTTGCCGCTGGCGCATCGGTAAGGCTTTTCGATACCGATGTCATCGTCTCCGCCGCTGTTACGCCGCCTGTTTACGGATCACCGGTAGACCGAGTTCGCGTGTCCGGCCTGACCGTTGAGCCTCAGAAGTTCGATCACTTCATGGTTGGCTTCCCTGAGTTCCAGGCTCGGCTCTTCACCGTTCGCAGCATTGGTCTGACCGGCGATGACATGACTCGCCAAATCACCGCGCTGGAATATGACGAGCGCGTGTTTGATGACAGCGACACGGACTTCATCGTCACCGATAACGCCTACGAGCGGGCTCTGACAGCTGTTGAGAACGTGGAGATCACCGAGAGCGCGGTGTTCGATGGCGCAGGGATGAGTGTGCGGGCGACCATCACCTGGACTCATCCATCGACCAACTACAAAAACGCAGAGGTGTCAGTCACCGTCAACAACGGCCAGATCCAGCGACTTGGCCGCCAGACCACTCACGCATCTGTCTTGGTTAAGCCGGGCGACCGCATCGATGTAACCATCATCCCCTATGCGATCAGCGGCAAGGCTGGCGCAGTGCTCAAGACGGGAGTTGTGCTCACCGGTATCCCGCAAAACTCCAACGATATGCCCGTCACCGGAGGCGCGGTCGCCGCAACGAACGGCGGGCTGGTGCTGTCCGGCCTCCAGTTTGACCCCTACAGAGTCAAGCAGGTTGAGATCTGGGCTATCCGTCAGGGCACGGTAATTGGCGCAGGCTACGGCCAGGGTATCGTCGGCGACAAGACAAAGATCGAGGACTTGAAGGACCCCTCTGTCGTCACGGCGGAAGGCATTGAGCTGTTCGGCAAGCAGATCGGCTATGCCGATCAGTTCGGCCGGTTCAGCCACATCATCACTGACCGCAATGATGAAAAGGTTCGGTTCTTCTATTGGGCCAGAACGATCGACATGGTTGATGCCAAGGGCCCAATGGGGTTCGTCGGCAGTGGCAGAGCTATTCGCTCCGCAGCCTTCAACGATGTTTCTGTCTACACCTATGCCGTCAAGGCGCCGGCCAGGCCGACTGGCGGCAGCTATGACTCCCCTCGCCCTGTGGAGTCGATCTGGAAGCCGACCCCTGACAGAACCGGAGTCACCAACAAAGACGCCGCGCTGTTCATCTCTTCTCGCCGCTTCTGCAGCGTAGACGAGCTCAGCGACACTTCATGGTCCATGCCGGCCGCCATCTACGACCCGAAAGAGGCGGAGGCGGTTGAGCCGTCCATCAAGCCGACCGGTGTCAATGTGACCGCGGCTTTTGGCGCAATCCGCGTCTCCTGGGACAAGCCGGTCTATGAAGGGCATGGCAAGACTCAGGTGTTCGTCCAGCGAGTCCTTGTGAACGCCTCCGGCGCCCCCTTGTCAGCTGCCAAGCTCGATATGAATACGATGCTCGCCGCCGAGGAAACCTCCACGATGGTCAGCATCGCAGCGGCCGCAGGCTACGGGTACTACGTCTGGGTTCGCCACATCAACAAGGCTGGTATTGAGGGGCCGGTCCATACGGACGGCGGCGCTTTCGTTCTTGTGCGCCTGACCCCGGAGGAGATGAGCAAGCTGCTGGACAAGCAGATCAAGTTCGACTTCCTCGATACCGATGTCGCCGACACCCTGAAAAAGGCCGGTGAGGACGCAAAGAAGGCGTTCGACTCTCTTACCACCATCGACAAGAAGGCATCGGAGTCTCTGGCGCTTTCCCAAACCACGGCAGAGGTTGGCCTGCGCCTGTTGATGCAGCAAGAGACCAACGAGACCGAGCGCCGGATCGAGTGGTACGGCCCGGATGGCGTGAGAGGGATGGTCGATAAGCTGCGAGAGAACGTGCTCGGCAAGGGCGGCGCGATCGAGAAGGTCGAGCAGATGATCGGCGTTGTCCAGGGCGGTGCTGCTTCAGGCTTGAAAGAACTGAGCGAATCAGTCGCCTCTCTCGACTCCAGCATGGCCAACAAGGTCAGTGAGATCTACGCCAAGTTCCGCGATGTCGATGTCTCCTCCATGGCGAACATCAACGAGGTGAAGACCTCTATCGCTGACGCGAAAAAGGCGCTTTCTGACCTGACAACGACCGTTGCCGCGAACAAGAAGCTCGCCTCTGATCAGCTGACCTCTGAGGTCAACGCTCGCAAGCAGGCCATCACAGACGAGTCAGGCGCCCGGGCTGCCGACATCAACGGGGTGAAAGCCTCTCTGGACACGGTCGGCCAAAAGGTTGCCGCAGAGACCCTGGAGCGCTCGAACGCCATCACGACCCTCAACAAGTCGCTGGCCACCCTTGAGACAAAGCTAAGCGCCACAATCTCCACCCTGGACAAGGCTGTATCGACCGAGATCGCCGAGAGAAAGGCGTCGGTTGCCGACGTCAGCAAGGCTCTGTCAGAAACCGAAAGCCGTCTATCTGGGGCGGTATCTGGCGTGGATGGAAAGGTCGAAACCGAGATCACAGAGCGAAAATCGGCCGTTACTGCCCTGAACACCTCCATCACGGAGATGAACAGCAGGCTCACCGGCTCGCTCAACACGCTGACAGGCAAGATCAACACCGAGATCTCGGAGCGGAAGGCGGCAACCACGGCTACCGACAAGGCTTTGGCGGAGCAATCTACCGCTTTGCAGACAAAGATCGACGGCGTTGATGCAAAGGTCGCGACCGAAGTCTCCGACCGGAAAACCGCTGTCTCGACTGTGGCCAGCTCTGTCACGGCTCTGGATACCAAGCTGTCCGGGTCCATCTCCAGCGTGGACAAGAAGGTCGCTACCGAGATTGCCGACCGGAAGACCGCTGTTACAGGTGTCAACGAGTCCATCGCTGCGCTGGATAGCAAGCTGTCCGGCTCAATCACTGGGGTGGACAAGAAAGTCACTACAGAGATTGCAGATCGAAAGACGGCCATCACTAGCGTCAACGAGTCAATTGCCGCGATCGACACCAAGCTGTCAGGCGCCGTTGACGGTGTCAGCGGTAAGCTCAACGCCGAGATTGCAGAGCGGAAAGCGGCCGATGTCACCCTGACCAACTCAGTTACCGCTGTTGAGACTCGCCTTAGCGGCAGCATCGACTCTGTAGACAAGAAGGTCACGACAGAGATTTCCGACCGGAAGTCGGCCATCACCTCTGTCAACTCTGCGCTGACCAGCCTTGAGTCAACCCTGAAGTCGCTGATCTCCACAGAGGCCGGCAAGATCGCCACCGAGATCAGCGACCGCAAGGCCGCAATCGCCACCGAACAGAAGGCGAGAGCTGACCTGCAGACCTCGCTCACATCCTCAATCAACGGTGTTTCTGCCAGCGTATCGACCCTCAGCTCGACCGTGGCCGGCATCGATGGCAAGTACAACTCCCAGTGGGGTGTAAAGACCAAGGTTGGCGATTTGCAGGGCGGCATTGGCTTCTTCAATGACGGTAAAGAGACCAGTTTCCTCATCGAGGCTGACAACCTGGGGCTTATCTCCCGGGATGCCGCCGGCACCGTGCTTCGCACCTCGCCATTCAAGGTGGTAAACGGGAAGGCGTTCCTGTCCGATGCCTACATCGACAACGCCGTGATCGAAAATATCGTGGCGAAGAAGATCACGGCGGATTACATCAACGCCCTGAGCGTCGTGGCTCGCTCTATCGTGGCGGGCGCCTCACTCAGCGCTCCGGTGATCAGCGGCGGCCGCATCTCGATTGGCTCGCGGTTTAGCGTTGATGAAGGCGGGAACATGGTCGCAAACAACGCGAACATCAACGGCATCTTCAACGCATCGACATTCCGAGGTGGCAATATCGAAGGTGCGGTTATTCGAGGCGGCGCGATCCGAGGCACAAACATCCAAGCCTCTCGGTTCGTGGTTGACGCCGGCCTCCAGGTGCTCTCGTGGGCCAACCAGGAGACATACGGAACAATGGACCTGCCAACCATCGTTGGGGTTCACGGCCAGAATGCTCCGTTCGTTTGTAACCTGGACGGGGTGGCCGCAGATGTCTCCTCAAAAGTCTCTTTGGGGTGGGATCAGTTCTACCGTGGCGGCACCTACAGGGCGAACCTTTCATACCCGATCGTGAGCTACAACCACTCTGATCGCTCAAGGGCGTTCCGCTACTCAAGGAAGCTCATCTCCCCGAAGGTGACGGTAAGAGTGTGGGCGGACGGCAGTCAAAGAGCTATCGACGCCAACATGGCGCTGACCTTCATCATGTACGCGGGCGGCACCGCTATTTGGTCTTGGCAAGCCCCTGCAGTGTCACAAGACGGATCTGACGGCCAGCGCCCGGGCGGCGGTATCTCTTGGGCAATGCCGAACGGGACATGCACCTGCTCCTTCTCGGCTTATGACCCGCCAAACCCTAACCATTACTCTTGGGTGCCCGGGTCGTTCGGGTTCTATGAGTTTGTCCTGCAATTCAACGATCTGCCCTACTGGTCGGATGGCACTCTCGATGTAGGCATCACCGTTCGAGATCTGCATGACAGGTTCAACGACGGCACCAACGAGTTGACCTTCCGAATCGAAGATACGGCCAACAACGCAACCCAACCCAACGGCCCTGGCCCGGGCTAAGGAGAAGAAATGGCGAAAATCGTAGAGGTGCCCCTGGCGGGCGCCTCAATCACCGGAGACGTGGCTGTGGTCAGCTTGGATGACTTTGTCGGCTCGACTGACATGGCTTACTCGATTGCTCTGTCAGTGAGAAAGGCTGGTAAAAGGGTCGCTCTGCTGACGGAGGTGGACATCTCATATCTGCTCGACTGGCAGGATGACCCGGATCCGGAAGTTCGGGTCTATGACAACGCGACCAGTGTTTACGACAACATGACCGTGATCGTCATCAATAGCGGCCCTATCACGAGGGAAATGCTGAATATCCCGTCCGCGCAGGCCGTCATCGGAGTAACAGCCGATAGCCTCAAGCTGACTCTTGATGCCTTCCGTCTGGAGCAGAGCGACAGGATGTTGCTCGACGAGCTGGAGAAGCTGCTGCCGCCGGACTCGCAGGTCAGAAAGCTACGGGATGAACTACGCAGGAGGATCTACAAATGAAGCCAGTGGTTTTCTACTTTTCGGACGGTAACGACCGGGACTACCTCATCGCCTCCATTCGTTCGCTTCTTGAGAACGGAGAGGCCGGAGAACCTATCGTTTTCAGCTATGAACCTCTCGAGCTGCCAGTACCTCATCGCATGATCACCTTGCCTCCCCTGGAGCTCTGTGAGTTTCAGCTTGGCAAGTACCGTCGGGATGTGTGCATCTCTATGTGCATGAGGGTCGCCGCGATTGACTGGCTGGCTCAAGAAGGAGTTGAGAAGGCTATTTACCTGGATACCGACACCGTGGTTTTGCGACCCCTCACCGAGATCGTCAGGTTTTTGGACGGCGGAGGGGTTTTCGGCGGTGTTCTCGATGTCGATGAGGAAGACTCCGGCCAAAGCTCTGGCTGGGCTGGCCGCGCAGCGCCGGTCGTTGACGTTAACCCCTATGTGAACAGCGGAGTGCTCGCGCTCAACGTTCTGGCCCTGTGCAAGAGCGGTCCGCTGACTCCCAAGCTGCAGACGTTCTTCGAGCATCATCGGCGGGCTGTTTACCCAGACCAAGACTTTCTCAACTTCATCGCGCACGACTTGGGGGTCATGAGTGTTCTGCCCAAGAAGTTCAATGCGATGATGAGTAGGCTGGCGGCTATGACTGACACTGTCACCTATGCGAGGAGGATCGATTTTATTCTCAACGAGGCGGTTGTTGCTCATTACGCATGGTTGAAACCCGCAATGCGGCAAACGAAGTCGGCTCTTTTCTACCGGCTGATTCTGCCCTATCTGCCAGAGGGCAACCTGAAAAACAGCGTCCTGAAGAACCTGGATTTTCTCCACCCCCTAGCAAAATAGCGGTACGCAAGATCAGTAAACGCTTACTGATCTTGCATGGTTTAAATATAATGCCTCCAATGTTGAATTGGAGGCTTTATGACCACACCGACCATTACTGAGCTATATGCCCAGATCGGCGACATGATGGCGAATTGGCAGCGGTTCCTTGACCAGCAAATGAACTGGCAAGCTGGGCCTTCAGCTGCGAATGACCTTGCCCCGCCGGATAACAACCCTGAGAAAAAAGGCTATCGAGTCATGACTGATGCTGCCGGCAACAAGCGGCAAATCATGACTCCGGCGCAGATGGAGAAAATCGTTTCTGACGCCGTACAGCAGATTACCGACCTGAAGCCTGCAGAGCTCGCACCTCAAATGGCTGACGTTCGTCGCCAGCTGAATGAGGTTTCGGCCAAGATGACTTCTACCCGAGCCGAGCTGGTCGGGTTCAGAGACGCCGCCGCCTCGTCTCAGTCAGCTGCCGCCTCCTCTGCCTCCGCTGCAGATACCTCCAAAAAGAACGCCGCGACTAGCGAAGCCAACGCGCTGGCCAGCAAGAACGCTGCCGCCAGTAGCGCCTCTGACGCTCAAAAATGGGCATCCAACCCGGAGAACTCCGCCGTAACACCAGGAAAGTTCTCCTCGATGCACCATGCCATCAAGGCAGAGCAGTCAGCGTCCGTCTCATCGGCAAAATCCCAAGCCGCGACCGAATCTGCAGCGCTTGCATCGGCCAAAGCAGCTGACGCGAGTGCAGCCTCCGGCGTGGCCGCTGCGAAAGCCGGCGAGGCTTCAGCTTCCGCAAACATCTCTCAGACAAAGGCTGAAGAGGCTGCATCCAGCGCGAGCGTGGCTGTTGAGATGTCAAAGTCGGCAAAAGCCAGCTCTGACGCTGCATCTGCGAGCGCAGCCTCCGCCAAGACCAGCGAGACTACTGCAACCACGAGAGCGAATGCGGCATCCCAAAGCGCCACTACCGCTCAGAAGTGGGCCGCTAACCCAGTAGACACCGCTGTCTCTCCTGGGCAATTCTCCGCGTTGCACCACGCGACAAAGGCCGATGCCTCCGCTTCTGCGGCAGCTGCAAGCGCAGCGACCTCCACGCAGAAGGCCGAAGATGCAAGCAACAGCGCCACCGTCGCTTCTGACAAGGCCGCCCTGGCGACCACGAAAGCTACTGAAGCGGCAGCAAGCGCCAAGTCTGCGCTGGACAACAAGAACGCGGCGGGCACCTCCGCTTCGTCTGCGAGCGCCTCCGCGACCACGGCTACCCAGAAGGCCGGCGAGGCTAACCAGTCTGCGGCTGCTGCGGCCAAGTCTGCTTCCGATTCCGCAGCCTCGGCGGCTACATCCCGGGCTCAGGCTGATGCTGCTGCCGAGTCGGCTAAAATCGCTCAGGACGCCGCTGCAGTTGCAACTGGCGGCCTGGTCGAGGCTGGCGAAGTCAGCATGGCGTCCGGCGACTACCCTCCCCCGCTCAAGAGCAAGTCGGGCTCCAATATTGCCTGCTTCTGGAAAGTCACCACGGCAGGGATCTCTAAAGTCGGCGGGATCGACTATGAGGTCGGGGACACCCTCGTCTACTCCAGCGCGACAAACAGCTACTACAAGATCGACAACACTGATGCAGTCGCAAGCGTGAACAACAAGAAAGGCGCTGTTGTGCTCACTGCTGCTGACGTTGGGGCGCTTGCCGCGACTGCTGCTGCTGTCGCAGCTGCAAAACTCTCAACGGGTCGGTCAATCTCTATCTCTGGCCACGGATCCGGTTCTGTCACATTTGACGGCTCCGCAAACGTGGCCATCCCCTTGGTTGTGAAGGATGACAGCCATAAACACACCTTCGCCAACCTTAAGGACATCCCCTCTACCCTGGCGGGCTACGGCATCACAGACGCGGCCCCGCTGACTCACACTCACGCCGACTTGTTCTCAGCCTCGGGCGGCCCCATTACCGGTCAGACGCTCATCAACATCGCGAGCGGGCCTACCATCGGTGGCACAACGTTCGGCAACGGCTGGCTTCGGATTGGCAGCGCCAGCGGCGGAATCGCGTTTGATCCGAACGAGATTGCGATTGCCGGCAACGACCTCTCGTTCGGTACGCTCACAAACAACATTGTCAGCTTGGTAGTGAACAAAACTCGCATCGGCGAGATGAGAGCTGACGGTCTCTATTCCATGGGCTCCAAAGTGCTGACGGCTGCGGCCGGCGTAGCCGTGTCTGCCTCTAAGCTCGAATCCGCCCGCACTCTGTCCCTGTCTGGGGACGCAACAGGCTCGATGTCTTTTGACGGCTCAGCCAACGCATCGATGGCGGTGACACTGTCGAACAGTGGTGTCGCCGCTGGGACCTACACCAAAGTCACTGTGGACGCCAAAGGCCGTGTCACAGCTGCCTCTGGTCAAACCGCGGCCGACATTCCCAACCTGGACTGGGCGAAGATCACCTCCGGCAAGCCGACTAACCTGGCTGGCTACGGGGTGTCCAGCGCAACACTGCGGGCCATCGAGAGCCTGACTATGGCCGCTGATAGCGTCCCTTACTTCACTGCAGCCAATGCCGCTGCTTCGATGAAGGTTACGGCTGCCGCCAGATCGCTTCTGGATGATGCAGATGTTGCCGCCATGCGGGCGACGCTGGGTGTTCCAGACACCAGCGCCGCGTCTGCATCGCGAGCGGGTTTGATGACTGCAGAAGACAAGGCAAAGCTCGACTCGATCTCGGCTGGTGCCAACAAGTACGAGCATCCAGACGGGGACGGCAATCTTCATGTTCCAGAAACCGGCACCTCCAATGCCGGCAAGGTGCTGAAGGCCGGAGCCACTGCAGGGGCGATCATGTGGGCCTCGTTGGCCGCCGCTGACGTGGGTCTCGACAACCTCAAAAACTGGGAGGCTTCGGCCTCGATCACTGATCCTTCCGATCAGAAGTACGCGACAGCCGGGGCGGTCAAGCGAGCGGCTGACATTGCCAATGCGGCGCTGGCCAAGTCGGGCGGCAACCTGACCGGCAACGTCACCTTCACCAACGATTCGGTCATTCAGTGGAGCAGAAACACCGACTACGCCTCCATTGGCTTTAAAAACAGTGGAGACTCCGACACCGACTCGTTCATGTGGTTCAAGGTGGGCGATAACGTCAACGAGTATTTCAAATGGCAGATTGTCGGCGGCTCTACGACTACGGAGGTGATGAGCCTTAAGTCCGATAACCTTCGGGTGAAGGGGTTCCAGGTGTACCACCAGGGCTTCAAACCCACCAAGGCAGACATTGGCCTTGATCTACTCAACAACTGGGCCGCAACGTCCTCTCTCACGGACGGCAGTGAGACCAAGTTTGCTACGGCATCGGGCCTCAAGCAGGCGGCTACTCTGCTCAAAGGCACACGGAAGGAGTTTACGGTCAACGGCGACCCGAACACTTATTACATGGTTGTTGTTGCCCCGATGACCTCGGACTTTGGCGATACCCGGGTCATGATCAGCCGCGCCTATAACTGGCCGGCGCCGAATACCTGGAACAACGCCACTCATCGAGGCGGCTTGACGCTTTCTATCCGATGGAGCGGGGATAGTGCTTGGGGTGGCAACTCCAAGAACTGGATTGTGGATCACTTCTCCGAGACCTACTCGACCATGGTTGCTCGCGCTACGCTCCTCAAGAACGGCATGGCCTTCTGGCTCAGAGGAGGCGGAGCGAAGTATTGCTTGCAGAGTGACTACGGCGTCGATACGGCTTTCAGCGTCATCGAGGGCGACTACACAGACGCCGACAAGACTGTCTATACCCCAATGACAGCTATCGATCGTGGCGAGCTTATGAAGCGATACGGGCTGCGAGACGGGCAAGTATTTGACCTCGACAGTCGAGTCTACAGTCGCAACAACAAGCCGACCCCGAACGAGATTGGCGCGTTGGCCCTCGACGATCCCTACAAGAGCGCCGCTGATGTAGCCACCACCGCAAACCTGGCTGCCAACTATGCGAACGGATCTTCGGGGGTCGGGGCAACCTTGACCGCAACTGCCTCCGGCGCTCTGTCCATCGATGGGGTCAGCTGTGCGGTGGGATTCAGGGTGCTTGTGAAGAACCAGACAAGCTCGGCCCATAACGGCATCTACTCGGTTACAGATGCGGGCTCCGCTACCACCCCCTGGCTCATGACCCGGGTTTCCGACGCGGACACCACTGCCAGATTGGCCGGTGCCGTTGTGACAGTAGATCAGGGCACTGCCAACGGCTCCCTGCTGTTTACCAACGACTGGAAGAAAACCAGCGTGGTAGGCACGAACGGGATGAACTGGCGGGTGGTTGTGGACAGCGGCAACATCTCGTCCTATCACCATGGCTCGGGCGTTCCGGCTGGCACATATCGATCTGTCACCGTCAATACTCAGGGGCATGTCACTGGAGGCACCAACCCAACAACCCTGTCCGGTTACGGCATCACTGACGCCGCTCCAAGCTCACACGTTGGCGCGGGCGGTTCTGCTCACGCCGTAGCAACCGGATCTGCTGACGGCTTCATGAGTGCGGCCGACAAGAAGAAGCTGGACGGTATCGCAGCCGGCGCAAACAGCTATTCGCACCCGGGCGGCGATGGGAACCTGCATGTGCCCGCCACTGGCACCGGTAACAATGGCAAGTTCCTGATGGCCGGGGCCACTGCCGGCGCTCTCCAGTGGAAGGATATCGGTCCCGCCGATGTTGGAGCTCTGTCGATCGAGGGTGGCACCATCACTGGGGCATTGACGGTCAACAGCGAACTCCGCTCGTTGTCTGCCAACTCCATGCGAATGGTCCAGGGCAACTACGGGACGTTCTGGCGAAATGACGGCTCCAACTTGTACCTGATGTTTACCAACGCCAGCGATCAATACGGCAGCTACAACGGCCTTCGTCCGATGTACGCGAACCTCGCCACTGGCAACGTGAACTTCGGGCACAACGTCGATATTAACGGTCAGGCGTACATCAACACCGGCAGCACCTCTTGGATCGATATGCGGTCGTCCAACGCCATTCAGGGGCGCTCAGCCGTCTCTAACGCTGCCGCTTCCGCAATTGTCCGTCAGGAGCATGCTGACCGTCACTTTATCCTTGGCGGCCTCGGTAATTCGCAGTTCGGCATCTACATGATCAACAAGAGCCGGACCGCGAACGGCACAGATGCAGCGGCTTACCTGAGCGCCGACGGCACCTGGTACTGCAACGGCAACGCCTCGGTGAACGACGTCCAGATCCGTTCTGACATCCGGCTCAAGTCCGACTTCAAGGAGATCGCCGACCCTTGGGACTTCTGGAAGCTGCTGCGCATCTCCGAATACACCAAGGCGGGCGCCCGCGAGCTTGGTTTTGTGGCGCAGGACTTTGTCGAGAAGTTCTCGGCGGTAGTAACCGAGTCGCCAGATGACAAGCACCTGAGTCTTCGCCCGATGGGTGTGCTGGCGCTGGCCGGCAAGGTTATTCAGGAAATGCAGAAGCGCATCGAGCAACTGGAGGCCGCAAATGCCGGTACCAAATAAGCCGTTCTGGCTCTCTCAGGCAAACACGGAGTTTGGGGGCAATGGATGGGCCTCCAACATCTTGTCCAAGGCCGGCTTAGCTCTCCCCCGCATGGCGGGGGATCTCGCTGGCATGAGTGCTTTCGCCATCTTGAATGACCCAGGCTCGCCCTACGGAAACCCAGGGGACGGGGTGCTCCAATTCTGGCGGTCTGGGAATGACATCTGGAGCGGAGGGTCGAACATTCCCGACGTTCAACTAACCAAAGGCGTGTGCCAGATCAGGATCCGGCACACGGGAGGGGATGGCTCGGTCTATTTCTCTGGCGCGAGCAACAACGTCGCCTTTACCCCGGACGGGACCAGGAGAGGTGTGGCCTGTAGCTCCCCTGGCTTCCCAGGATACGAAACCATCACGGCAGCCATTGACTTCATTCTGAACGGAGCGGTCGTGAAGACCGTAAACGTCAGCTGTGAAGGCTCTACATTCCGATAGGAGAAACTATGAGTAATGCAGTAACCAGATATTTTTTCCGTGTGGCCATCTCTATCGACCAGCTGGGCAACACCCTGCTCGGCGGTCGGCCTGACGAGACCATCTCTGGCAATGTTGGGTACAACGCTATGCAGGGTAAGCGGTGGGCGCTGAGGCTGGAGAAGATCATCAACTTCATCATGATGAGCCCGACCCACTGCAGGGACAGCATTGAGTATGACGAGCGGAAAAAGCCACTCCGCAACTCCTGGTAAAAGGGGCCTTCGGGCCTCTTATTGTTCAGTGGATACTGAAAAAGAGGGTGGTTATAATCCTGAAAATTTCACCTTATAGGATAAGGATATGCCCAACTGGCTTAACGATGTCAACAAGGTGGTGACCGGATTGCTGACAACCTCAATTGTCGCTCTGGCCAGCTTTGTCTTTGATGCAAACACCCGAATCGCAGTCCTCGAGTCACACGCCGCTTCTCAGAATGCTGTTGCAAACGAGAACCGCGAAAACTTCCGCAAGCTGAACGAGTCCATTGCCCGCCTCAATACCGTTTTGACGGTGCTCAACGACCGGCTGGCCAGAGATGGCAAATCGGTCGCAATGCCAAGCTCGGTCGTCTCCGAGTAAGGCGCCGGCCCTGATCGATCAGGTGTACCGGTCAGGGCCTTTCCTTCCGACGCAAAATTCAAATTCCGCGGTGTTCCTATAATCACTTTTGATCGCTTCTTCTAATATAAGTAAACTCAAAAACAAGTAATTATTTATTGAATAGCGAGCCTAAAGTTATGATGCTGGATGATTTCGTCGGTTCCTCGCTGTCCGATCTTGAATGTGAGCTCATCGCCCTGGAGAGGATCAGCCTCTCGGTCTTAAAAGAGGAGTGCGAGCTCTACAAGACGGCATGGTTTGACTACCGAGCTATGCACCCTACCAAGCGCACATATCTGTTCGCGCATTACTACGAAGAGGCCTTCCGCCACATGATCCGGCTTCATGTCGATTATGAGCAGGTAGAGGGGCCATCCCCGAGATCTTATCTGCCGAGGAAAGACCCTCTTGGCAAACCAAGCAGTGTCATCGCCAAAGAGGCAAAGACGGGCAAGTCCTCTCCTTTCAGAAACACGACCTGTATCTGGAAGGCGCGTCAGAAAGCTGACCTGCTCGGTATTCCCTACGATGTGTTCTGTATGTCAGGGATGAAAGCTGCGATAGGGCGAATCTGGCAGCGTATACCAACGCCAGGGCAGCTCTACAGTGTCAACATACTTGAGCAGATCATCGATCGCTGGGAAGCGCTTCTGAGCGAGCGTATCTACGCTGCGGAATCCGACTTCTACACCCTCCCGAAGTGGCAAGGCCACCCATCTCAGCTGGAGCACTCTGCCTGGCTCTGCCGGTTGATTGCGTCAAGATCTAGGCCTGAGTTCTCGTTGATGGAGTACGGCTTCAAGCGCCACATGATCCACCCCCAAGATATGCGAGTGCATTTCTCTCCGGAGGTGATTTCTGCTGCTCGCTCGATAAGTAAAAGCTTACTGTAGATGACTTCTGAACACCTATGTATGATTGCCGCGTCAACTGTCTCGGAGGCTTTATGAAGAAGCATTTCACCGTCAAATTCACCGATGCTTACGGCATCCCCCACCCTGCAGCTGTGTTTGAGCTCAGCTATGCGCAGAAGACCGTCAACCGCGTTGAGCTGTTCGGCGCCGAACAACCTCAAGAGCAGTCCGTGTCTGTTATCTACCAGTTCAAATACTGGCACGATCGCGAAGCGCTAGAAGCCGGCAAGCCCCCGCTACTGCTGTCCAATAACGATGGGGCCACGATGTTCTCCAGGATCAAGCATGGCGAGGCGGAAGTGAGCGACCTTGAGGGGTTCTGCATTGAACACCTCTTCAGCGAGGTCATGCCGGCCATCGACCCTAGCTTTGAGGCGGTCAAAAAAGCCTGATCTCTGTCTGGGGCTGGTAGTAGTGTCAGCCCCATTATTAAGTAAGTGTTTACTGTAGAAAGTCCATTAGATAGCAAGTAAGATGCTTACATTAACGAATTGCTGAACAACATGGAGTAGCAAATGCACGAACAAAACCACCAAGCCCACCGTCGTTTCTCTGCCGACGCCGGTCGCCCGTCTCTTCGCCCGCGCCCGCGCCCCGAGACCCAAAACAAGAAGCCTGCCCGCCGTCAGCTGGACGCTCACGAGCATGTGCTGCTTAACAGCAAACGCAGCGCGTCTTCTGTGACCGTAACCCTGATGTCAGGCAAGGAAGTAGAGGGGGTCGTTATCGACTTCGACCGCTACTCCTTCTCGATCAAGCAGAGCGATGGCGTAGACCTGCACCTCTTCAAGCATGCCGTTGCGATGTTCAGCCCGGTCGCAAGCCGCGCTTGAGGTGAGCCATGACAGTCGTTGCTGAGATGGAAGTTGAGACTCCGGAAATCAAGTTCGTTGATTTTGACGAGTCGTTTCAGGAAAGACTGGTCGCCTTGCAGGTAAGGGATGAGACCTTCGCCAGAAGAACCGAGGGTCTTATCAAGCCTGAATACTTTGAGAGCCGCGCAGATGCGGCTCTCGTCAGTTTGGCGATCAGCTATTACGACCGCTACAAGAGGCCGCCCAAAGATGTGGCCAACGTAGTTGCCCTGCTGAAAGACGCCATTCGTCGAG
Organism: Aeromonas sp. Y311-2; assembly: GCF_027706025.1. Classification (NCBI taxonomy): domain Bacteria; kingdom Pseudomonadati; phylum Pseudomonadota; class Gammaproteobacteria; order Aeromonadales; family Aeromonadaceae; genus Aeromonas; species Aeromonas sp. Y311-2. The sequence goes on from NZ_JAPDCL010000015.1 coordinate 74,498, forward strand.
GCGTTATCCGCTCGGACATGGTCGAGGAGATTAAAGACAAGATCCGAGTCATCTTCGATGCCGGCATGGATATTGTTTCCTGCCGTGATTTCGCTGTTGATCAGGTCGGCGAGTTCGCCCGCCACCAGGCTATTACCTCCGCAATGCTTGTCGCTTTTGATCAGCTTGAGAAGCACAACACGGTCAAGGTGCAGGAGATCCTGGAGAAGGCCTTCAAGGTAGGGCCACGCCCGAACTCTACCCCATACAGCTATTGGAAAGAGGCTGAAACCCGAACAGAGGTTCGCCGCGCAATGAAGATGGGGGAGATCAAGCCACGCGGCATCAGTACCGGTATCCCTGGCATCGACAAGCTGCTCTTTCACAAGGGCTTCGGCATCAAGGAGCTCACTGTCTTCATGGCCGGCGCCAAGAAGGGTAAGTCGTTCACGATCTGGGACTTTGCAAAGCTGATTTCACTGCAGGGTTACAACGTGCTTGGCATCACCCTCGAGGTGAGCACGGAGGTGCTTTCCACTCGTCTTGACGCATCCGTCTCGGATACCCCGATTGACGAGATTGAAGGGTCAATCTTTGCCGTGATGGAGGCCATCCGCGCCACCCGAGACCGCAAGCTGCCTGGCGAGCTCATTCTCCACGAATACCCGTCTGGCTCGTTCCGACCGATGGATTTGCAGGACTTGATCGACCGGTACAAAGCCGACGGCATCAAGTTCGACGCCATCGTCATCGACTACCTGGACATCATGGCCCCGAACCGCTGGGTGCAGAGCGAGACAGAGAACAGTCGGACCATCTGGGTTGATTGCCGAGGCATCGCGCAGACGGAGGAGGTCGCCATGATCTCCGCTACCCAGACCAACCGTGAAGGCCATAAGTCGGTGACGGCCAAGGCCGAGCATGCGGCAGAGGACTTCAACAAGATTCGGACTGCTGACTTGGTTATCTCCATCAACGCGACAGAGGAGGAGATGGCCAAGGGCGAGGCTCGAATGTTCTTCGCAGCGTCTCGTAACCAGAAGGGTGAGTTCGCGATCCGGATTAAGCGCGATCTGTCACGGGGTCACGCAATCAAAGAGGTGATTGGCTTTGAGTAAGGAGATGGGTATGCCCACAAATAAAGACCGTTCCGCCTGGGCTGAAACTGCCCTGGAGGCTTTCATGAGTCAGGTTTACATCGGCCCCGAGAAGAGTCTTGCTCGTCTCCACCCGGGCGATCGTCAAGACATGATTGGGGATTTGATTACCGACCTGCTCCATTACGCGGCCGAGCAAGGTTTCGACCCCCAAGAGATCTTGTCCGGCGCCAAGTCTCTCTATGAGCAGGAGCGCTTGGAAGATGAATAACCAGCACAAGATGATCCGTGGATACCGAGATCTGACCCAGTTCGAGATTGACCTGATGAACGAGATCAAGGCGATGGAGGTTCGGGCTATCCAGCTTCACCGCAAGATCTTGGCCCACATAGAGACTCAAGACCATCTCGAAGCCGCTGCAGCAGCAGCGAGAAAGAATGCCCTTGGAGGCGCGTTCCACATCGCTCCTGAGCCCTCTGGTGACGTTATTGCACGACATCGGGTAGCAGAGCCTCGTCGATGGGCTGCAATCGCGAAAACCGACCTGGAGACCGCCTTCATGGCCATGACCAGAGCGGTCGCGCAGCCGGCCCACCCCGAGCTCTTAGAGGGTTAGCCGGTGATGCTGGGTGACACTTTCAAGATCGTCGGCCAGCTGCTCTTAGTCCTGGCAGGGCTCGCCCTGCTGGGCCTATGGAAGCTGATCGAGCTGATCATCTGGCTGATAGACATTTTTTGACGGGGCATTCCCCTACTTTGCTGAACTGACACGCCATGAGACACAAGCCAGATACCGACCTGTCTGAAATTCTGGGGCATATCGACCCAGAGCTGTTCCTTGATTACGAAGGTGTCCGTTTCAAAAGGACGTTTGGTTCGTCCGGGCAGCAGTTGAATATCAAAACCTGCCCAAGGTGCGGAGGAAACGGATGGAAGGTCTATCTCAACGCCTCGAGCGGGCTAGGGAACTGCTTCCACGGTGATTGCGCTGGAGAGCCCGGGTTCAACCTGTTCTCCTTCTCTCGCCATCTCTGGGGCACCGATTCGTCAGAGACGATCCGCCGGCTCAAGGATTACGCTCGCGACCAAGGGTGGGTTGCCAAACGCTCGACCTCTGCCGAAGTCGAAGAGGTGACTGACTTTGACATGCCGGAGAGCATCGAGCTCCCACACGGCGGCCGAAATCTTCGATACCTCGAGGAGCGCGGTATAGACCGCGATCTCGCCCGATTCTTTCACCTTCGGTTCTGCCACAAGGGGCAGTACATCTATATCGACGGCGAAGGCCGCAGGATGTGGCAGAACTACGATAACAGGGTCTTGATACCCATTTACGACCTTGATGGTGTGCTTGTGACATTCCAGGGTCGCCACATCAGCAACGACGCGCCTCGTAAGTACCTATTCCCGCCAGGACTCCCGGGTTCCGGCCGCTTTCTCTATAACGGCCACAACGTCATTGGCTGCGAAGAGGTCGTCATTTGCGAGGGCGCTTTTGACGTCATGGCCACCAAGATCGCCATGGACTCGAAGGTCCATCTCCGCTCGGTCGGGCAGATTGGCACCTTCGGCAAACACCTCAGTCATGGCGACCATAACGGGCAGGACCAGCTCGGCGCGTTGATCCGGTTAAAGCAGCACGGCCTGAAGTCGGTTGTCTTTATGTGGGACGGCGAGGTCGAGGCCATCAAGGCCGCTATCGAGTCGGCCAAGCTTGTTCGCTCAGTCGGGTTGTCCGCCAAGGTCGCTCTCTTGCCCGAGGATAAAGACCCGAACGAGGTGCCGCCCTCCGTCGTTGTTGATGCCTATGAAAGGGCAATGTCTTGCTCCGACGTGCGGCTTCTCCGCGAGCTGATGCGCAGAGCTCGGCTAAGAGAGTCAAAGCCCGAGTGAGAGTATTTATCATGCTGATGTTGAATTTAGAGCTGAACGGAGAACGCTGTGAATCGCCTGCTGAAGGTTTATTACCTGCCGAACTATGACGAAACCAGTCACAACATCGCCCTGGCGGTAGGGGCTGACTGCGACGGTCATGAGCGCTGGCTCTGTATGTCAGCCAACGAGTCAACCTCGATCTCCGGCCGAGAGCCCGACTACCTGTTTGCCAAGGAGGTTGTCGGTAGTCAGGACGAGGCTGAGGCGTGGCTTGAGCGGTGGAGAGACGGTATTGCCGATATTTCCCGTCACTATGTCATGCAGTGCGAAACCACATTCTCTGTTGTGAAGGATGCTCAGGACTGGCTGACGTCGAGGACCAAGTTCTTCGGCCCTGTTGGCCTTTCCAAGCATATCGCCATGTTCTGTGTCTCCGCCTGTGCCGGCGATGCGCCTCTGTCTGAGCTTGCGCAAGAGGTTGTCGATCGCTCCTTCTTCAAGGAAGGGCGACTTGGGTCTCCAGCTCCCAGGCTTGTTCCTGCTTCTCCGGCAAATCTGGAGGTCGATGACAGCCTCGCCAAGATGCTGGCCATGATCGAGCGGGATGAGGATGAGGAGGAGCTTGAGCGAATTGTGGATGAAGAGTGTCGCCGCCTGGCCAATCCAGGATGGGGAATGTTTGAGTAAGGGGGTGTGTTGTGAAGAAAACAGTCCATGTGGTCGGCTCCATTCTGCGTGATGCCGACAACGAGCGGAAGAGAAACTACGTGAACCTGATTTTGACGCTGAAGGCCGATGGAGAGCCGCTTCGTCATTATCACCTGATCAACTACGCGGCCAATGCCAATAGCGTCAAGCACCTGTTGAAGATCAGCAGTTCGGAAAGCCGCGAAGAGATGGAGAAGCTCTACTCCGAAAAGAACGAGTCCAAGCTGGCCAGAAACCGGATCACCTATCAGACCATCGACAAGGAGTTCGACCTGGATAGCGACAAGGAGTTTGTGGACACCCTGTCCGGGGCTGAAATGAAGGTTGCGATCGCCAAAGCCAAGTCTTTCGCAGGAGGGCTTCGCTCTCGCGTGGATGAGGTGCTGGCCGAACGAGAGGCTCGCAAGTTTGACGAGCGAGAAGAGGATGAAGGGTTCCTTGGGCACCGAGAGATCGGCGCTGATGAGGAGTTGGCCCGCATATCCGACGACGAGCTTCTCGCCAAAGAGGCTTCAACCACATTCGGGAAGGCCACGTCAGAGACCAACAAAAACTGGGGCATGTTTTAAAGCCCGCCATGTCAGTAAATACTAACTGAGGCAATCATGAAACCTGTAACTGTAGAAGTGCTGCCGGTCGATGCCAGCCGTTCAGGCCGTAACACCGTCTATCACCACTGCGATCAGATTGAGCGCAGAACCTCCTATGCGGTGTGCCTTTTCACCCTTGCAGCGCACGAGAAAGGCAAGCTCCGGCCCGATTCGGAATGTTATCAGCACATCCAGCGAGGAGAGTGCAAAGCAGTAGGCTACCGCCAGCAGGAGATCGAGGCGGGCAGAGCTCTCTTCTATCAGGAGCGCCAAATCTCAACCGTGAAGGTTGAGGAGGAGCCACGTCAGGAAATCACCGGCCCTACAAAGCCTGATTCGGAAAGTTACATGAGAGGGTGGATGGCGGCCGGCCGCATTCTCTCTGGCGGCTCTGGCAAGTCCCCTGCCCGTCCGGCTGCAAGGCCAACCCCTCTTCGCTCAGCCCCGAAGCCGACCCCAACGGCCTCCGAACGCTTGTTCGGGGTGAAAGAGAGCACTCTCGCCGACGCGGTGTCCGATGCCGCGACGGAGGCGGTTATCGGCAAGAAGGAGCCAACCCCGCTTGTCCAGTATGTCGCGAAGCTGATCCGAAGCCGGGATCGCGATCTCTGGCGCCTCGAGATGGGCAAGATCATCAGCAAATTTCGTCTCGATAAAGACGCTCAGGCCCGTCTGGTGCTCGCCGCCAAGAATCTCGCAGCAACAACTCACCCCTTAGACAAAGCATCAATTCCCAACATGGAGCCAGCATGAAACACATCTATGAGTCATTCGAGCGTATCGCGGCCGTGAGCGGCAATGCCAAAAACGATCTGCTGATGGAAGAGCTGCAGGACGCCGACGTTCTTTGGGCGATGAAGCGAGCCCTGGATCCGATGCTGACATATGGCATCGGCAAGAAAACAATCAAGGCCGCCATCAAGAAGCTGTCCGGTTTTGGGGACAAGCACATGTCTGTCCAAGAGGCTGAGCTGATACTCGCCCAGCTGCAGGACCGAACCTTAAAGGGCGGTGCTGCCAAAGCAGAGTTGGCCAGACTCTACTCCACCTATTCAGAGGAGTCCTGGCACGTTCTTACCAGGATCATCACGAAGGATGTCCGAGCCGGGATGTCAGGGAAATCGGTAAACCGAGCCCTTGGCCGAGAAGAGATCATCATTTTTGAGGTCAATCTTGCTCACCCCTATTCAGCCAAGCGGGTCAAGAAGTGGCCGGTCAAGATCGAGATCAAGCACGATGGCGTGCGGACAATTTGCATCGCAGACCTCTCGGCCAAGACAGCTGTGTTCCTTTCCCGAACCGGCAAGGAGTTTCACGCATTCCGCTCCTTGTCTTCGGACGTGATCACCTTCCTGACCGCTGGCCTGAACGTCTCCAGCGGCCTTGTTGTGCTGGATGGGGAGGTCATCACCGGAGACTTCCTGAAGACTGTCAGCGAGGTCAGACGCAAAACTTTCGACGCCAAAGATGCCGAGTACCACGTATTCGAGTTTATGACCGAGCGCGAGTTTGTGAAGGGGTGTTCACTCCCTGAAGAGCGCCGTCGCGGCCGGCTTGAGCTGCTGTTCCGTCGCGCTGCTGAAACGCTGGGCGAAGCTGAGATGGACAATCTGGCCGTGAAGCTGATCGAGCAGGAGATTGCCGGCAATGACGAAGAGGTTCGCGCCAAGTTCAGAGAGAAATTCTCGATGGGTTTTGAGGGGGTCATCGTCAAGCAAACCCACACCTTCTACGAGCGGAGCCGGAACAACGGCTACCTCAAACTCAAGGATGAGGTCGAGACCGCTGGAGAGGTCGATCTGAAGGTCATCGGGGTCTATGAAGGGGAAGGCAAATACGAGGGAATGGCCGGCGGCATTATTGTCGATTTTAACGGGGTAGAGGTTCGTATCGGGGGTGGATTTACCGACAGACAGAGAGCCGAGATCTGGGCCGACTATACTGGCCGAGTAGTGACCTATACCAGCGTTTCATGGGAGGAAGAACTGGATGAAATGATCACCGTAACCCACACGGTAAAACCATCCGGACAAAGCATAATTGGACGCCTCGTTGAGGTTAAATATCACGAGATAACCAACTACGGCTCTATGCGCCACGGTCGATTCCATCGTTTCAGAGACATCTTGGAAAAAGGAAAATTGGTTTGATAGCTTCCAAGGAAAAAAGATTGCTTCCTTGGTAGTTGGGTAGCGACAAAGGAAGGCACTATTTTCGGTGCCTTCCTTTTTTCATTCATTTGGTTCATTCTATGCGTGTTCATCGCTGGAATTTGCCTAATGATTACGCTTGAAAATCTCTGCGGGAAGCGGAACTTCCCAGAGGAGCTGCATCAGTTCGCCATATGGGATATGGACGCTGACAACGTTGCTCCAATCCATCTCAGTGGGTTCTTTTACAGAGCCAAGTTTTTGGTTTCTCGCGAAGCCGCCAAGGCTGCCGCGGAGACCATTGCTCGTGACATCTCCAACGCCAATCATCAAGGATTCGTCCATAACGACCGGTTCGAAAACTACCGGATCGCCTCTACGCCAATGCTGTTGGGCGATCTCAGACAGGGGCTCGAAAAGCTGGATCTCGCTGACCGCCGCTGCGTCTTCTTCTCCCTCATCATGGGATGGAGCCTTGAGCGTGTGTCCGAGCTTACCTGGCCAGAGGTGAAATCTATCTCCAGTATCATCAGCGATGCCGCGTGGGACGTTCTTGAAAGTCTGCCGCGTCATCTCCGATCAGATCTTGTCTTTTGGCGCGACACCGGCAACGGCGTCGCTCAACTGGCCGACATTCGTTTTAGGGTCGAAATGGCCTTTGGGTGCGACTACGACAAGCTGAGAAGCAAGTTCGCCAGCATGGTGTTTATAGACCCAGAGCTGGCGGCCCAAGAGGTTAGACAGCACTTTGGAGTTCAAGAGATATGAGAAAAGGGAAGATAGTGACGCTGGCCACGCAGAAGGGCGGAACCGGTAAATCTACGATAGCGCTAAACATCGGTCACGCGCTCCATTGCAAGGGCGTTCGTGTGGCCATCGTTGATTCTGACGAGCAAGCCTCTGCGGTCAGTTTCTACGGTCAGAGAAGAATTACCGCCAATGAGTCAGAGCTGGTTGGTTTCGACATGGGCTTCCCGGAGGTAGCAAAAATCTCCTCTAACGCTCCGTACCGGAAACAGCTTGAGCGCATCACCGAGTTTTACGATGTGGTCATCGTGGATACCAAGGGCGAGTTTGACCAGTTCCAGCACGACCTTCTTCGGATGTCAGACTACGTTATCTCGCCGGTTCAGGCCTCCGAGTTCGACCTGGAGCCGACCAAGCTGGTTCGCGATGCTGTGGCTCACGAGAACACCCAGAGAGAGTCTGACGAGCAGCTGGGCCTTTCCTATGTGTTGAGCAAGGTAAACCCCTCTGCCAACTCCACGAAGCATGTGGCCCGACTCATTGGGGACATGGGGTGTCACCTTATGTCGCGTAGCATCCGGACTGCGGACGTTATATCTGCCGTCTCCGCGCTGGGGTTCACCATCCTCGATGCTGCCAAAAATACCTCAATGATTAACCAGGTGATCAACAAGCGACGCCATCCCAGTGAAAGGGCGTCCTTCGACAAAGACCAAGTTTTAGATATTGCTGAAAGCGTGAACCAGATCGCTGATGAACTGATGGAGAGATTGAAATGAACAACGAAGGCCGCACCCTTGATGACCTTTTGAAGAACGATGAGGTTGAAGTCGAACTCAACGCGCCACAGGTCAGCTCTGAAAAAATGGTGTCCTTAAATGCTCAAATTCCAGAGTCGATAATGCGCGATCTGCGAATGATCTCGGCCTACACGGACACCAACATCAAGGATTTAATTGCGAAGGAAATTGGCAGATTCACAAAGCGAGCTAAAAAGAAAATGCTCGAGCAGATGGCGAATAATTAGAGATTTAGCTCTAGTTTTGACTGATAAAAACTACCTCAACGATCAAATGAGTCTTTAACTGATCCGATCTTGATTCAGTCAATCTTTACTGTATTCTCTTAATAGCTTGTTGATTTTATTTTGCCACTGATGGTTTTCGCTGGAGTCTAAAAATGCACGATGTTCAAGCACAAGGGGGTCGAATCCCTGCTGATATTCCTTCCGTTCGAGAGTTGATTGAATTAGGTGTAGACCGCAATAATCCTGGCAAGAGTCAGTCAGAACTGGCTCGTGAAATCGGATTTGCTGCCAATCAAACCTCAATGTTGTCCATGATCAAAAAAGGCACCTCAAGATTAAAACTTGGCCGTGTCGCCAGAACTGCAAAAGCGCTAAAACTTGACCCTGTTATTCTGTTGGCTTCTGTTTTAAAGGAGCGCACCGAAGATGAGCCGGAGGCCTGGGAGCTGATCCACAAAGTCATCAACGGTACTCACGATGAATCCGAGGAAAAGATCCTGCAGGTTTTTCGAGCGGTAGAGCAAGAGCGAGGCGAACGTGTTGTGATGACTCCGGAGAAGGAAGCTCGCTTGATGGAGTTCGTCCGCACCCAACTTTTCGTAGATTAATCGCGGAATGTCGCTTTTAGCCCCTCACAGTGTTCGCTATCATTCAGTGAAAGCTGAACACTTTGAGGGGTTAAACATTAATGACTGCTTACACTGGACTGTTGACACCTGTCTCGGTCATCCGAAATTCGATCTCCGCTATCACGCAAATTCTCGCTGGCCGCAACATCGCGGTTTATCAGCGTGGGCTTGTAGCCTGTGTTTCCTATAGCGAAGCAACCGGCGAACCCGTATCTGTCACCCTCCCCTATCTTCCTGATGACGCCAGTGACGATCTGATCTTGGCGGTACAGGGCTTCCTCGACCACGAGGTCGGCCATCTGCTGTTCACCGACAACAAGGCTGTGCTTGAGATTGGCCATGACGCCGACTGGCTTCACATGCAGAACGTCCTTGAGGACCCGTTCGTTGAGAAGAATATGCAGAAGACCTTCCCAGGGTCGAAAGCCACAATCACTCGGCTGCATACCTTCTTCATCGACCGCATTGTCAACGCCAACTACCAAAAGCTGCTCGACAGAGGCTCCGTCAACCCTCTCGAATACTTTGGCGTTCTGCTGCCGTGTATCTCTCGTGCCTGGCACCAGTTCGTCACCTTCGACGAGTACATGAAGGACAAGTGGCACCATGTAGAGCCGATCATCAAGAAACTGCCGGCCGACATATCCGAGAGGGTGTGCGCTGCCACTAGCACCAGCGACAACATCGCTCTCGCCCGTTTCCTCATCGATGCCATCATGCGTGTGCCGGATGATGACGAGCATGATGACACCGGTATGGCCGACAGCGAGTCGTCGGAGCCGGGATCTGAGCCGTCTGGGAAGTCCAGTCCTGGAAGAGGCAAATCCCCCAAGCGCGATGTGCTGATCGACGAGGAGGGTGATTACGAAGAGCCGGAACACGAGCCTTCCGCTGACGACATGGATGACCTGGGCGAGCCTGCAGACGAGGTCCCAGACGACGAAGAGAGCGCTCCATCATCAGGGCCGGTCTCTGCCGATATTCCAGGGGATGGCGCGGGCGAGATTGATGGTTCTGACGATGATGAAGCCGCTGCTGACCTGGAAGGCGACGACCCTGTAGAGACCGACGAGGATGACTCGGAAGAAGACGCCACGCTTGGCTCTGACGAGTTCGACGACGAGGTTGATGAGGCTGCAAAAGGTGAAGGCTCTGACGAAGAGCTGGATTCAGATGCCAAGATGTCCTCAGCTGGCCGAGAGTCTGACGATGTGGATGAGGTTTCTCTCTCTGGCAAGGGCGGGCCTAAAAAGGCCAAAGGCGAAGACCCTGAAGAGGAGCCGGAAACGGAAGAGGACAAGGAACCCGTATGGACCCCGGGCGAGGGCGAGTCTCTCATGGACTACTCGGTAGGTGACATGGAGACGGCGCTCGAGGGGTCAATAGCGTCAATGGCCTCGGATGCCGCCAAGAAGTCTTCCTACGTCATCTACTCAACGGACAACGACACGATCGAGCCGTTCAAGGTTCACTCGATGAGTGCTCTTGCGGCGAAAGCACTGCCCAAGATCGAGTCGTTGACCAAGCATCAGGTTGGCGTCATGCAGAACAGCCTGCAGCGAGCGCTGGTGTCGAAGAACAAGTCGCACTGGCGAACGGCTCAGGAGAGCGGTCGGATAAACACAGCGGCGCTCTCACGTTTGTTTGTGGGGGATACCAGGGTGTTCCGTCGCAAAGTAGAGCACCGAAGTAAAAGCTTCGATGTCTCGCTGTTGATCGACTGCTCCGGCTCGATGGCCCACGGCACCGGCTCTTTGACGCGCTTCCAGACGGCGATGGTGGCCGCTTACGCGATGGCGGATACCCTTCACCGGATCGGCGTGAACTTTGAGATCCTGGGCTTCACCACAAAATCCCACACCTCCGAATGGAGCGAATCCTGTTACAGGGAGATGCACAAGCATGGGGTGAAGTTCGGCCGGATAGATTGGCTCTACATGCCGATATTCAAATCATTCGAAGAGCGGTGGGGCCCGAAAGCGATGGAGCGAATAGGCGCGGCATTCTCGACCGACAACTTTCTTCGAGAGAACGTTGATGGTGAGTGTGTTCAAATTGCCGCTCAAAGGCTGATTGCCCAGCGGTCAGAGGGGAAGATGTTGATTGTCCTATCGGACGGTGTACCGGCTTGCCACACCTACGACCACTCATCTTTGTCTCGCCACTTGTCCAAGTCGGTCAAGTCCGCCGAGAAGGCCGGCATCAAGGTGATAGGCGTGGGGATCGATACGGACTCTGTGTCGAGATTCTACGACGACCATATCGTTCTGCGGGATGTGACGAAACTGCCGACGGAGCTGGTTGAGCAGGTGCAGAGAGTGCTGCTCCGGTAATCATCGCAATCAGGGCGATTCGGTCGCGCCCAATGGTCAGTAAATATTGACTGTTTATCGCCCTGAGTTTCGCGTTTAGAATAACAGCGTTGTTTAAGCTAACACTTACTGAACAGAGGAAACCATGACTGATCTCACCGCTATTGCCAATCCAGAAGAAAAGATCTCCTGCGCCATCTGTCACGCGAAGGTCCACGCTATTCAGCTTCACCTGCGCGATCACCACCCGACAGTCACCATTGAGCAGTACAAGGCGGACTACCCAGACGCGCCCCTGTTGAGCGAGGCAGCTATCGCTCGTATCAACGCCCGCAACAAGACAAAAGAGGAGCTGACGGCTTCAGCGGAGCTCAGCGCGGCCAGCATGAAGATGGTCGAGACGAAGAACCTGCCTCTCTACGAGGTGTTCGAGCTCGGCAAGAAGTGTAAAGGGGCAATGAGAGCCGACGGCTCCCCTATCATGGTCGAGGTTGCCGGCTCGACAGAGTGGGACATGCAGATCCCGGATGTTGATGACCGCTATGTCTTCGATGTGGACGTCTTGAAGACGTTGCTGATGGGCATGGTCATGAAGATCCCGACTTATCTCTGGGGCCACGCCGGCACCGGCAAATCAACCATATTCGAGCAGATGTATGCTCGGCTCCATCGGCCGATTATCCGGATCCAGCACACTGGCTCGACCGAAGAGGCTCACATCCTCGGCCAGATGGCTGCCGACCCAGAGCGAGGCACCTTCTTCTCGCCCGGCCCCTTGCCTCTTGCGATGAAGTACGGCTGGGGATACCTCGCCGACGAGTACGACTTCTCGTTCCCCCAGGTGCTCGCCGTGTATCAGGCGGTACTCGAGGGCAAGCCGCTGATCATCAAAGATGCGCCTGCGGATTCGGAGTGGCGGGTTGTTCATCCTCACCCGAACTTCCACTTCATGGCGACCGGTAACACCAACGGATCTGGCGATGACAGCGGCCTGTACCTGGGCACCAATATCCAGAACGCGGCGAACTTCGAGCGCTTTGGCATCGTCCTCCAGATGAAGTACATGCCGGCCAAGCAAGAGGCGGCAGTCGTCTCTTCTCAGGGGAATATTGCGATGCCGGATGCAGAGCGGCTCGTCCGCTTTGCCAACCTTGTTCGCGAGGCCTTCGATGCCAAGAAGATTGGCGCCACTCTCGGCCCCCGCGTGTTGATCAATGCCGCACGAATTGGTGTGGCCAGAGCATCCTTCATGACCGGTCTGCAGCTGTCATTCTTGAACCGACTGACGCCTGTTGATAAGGAGACCTGCGCTCAAATCGCAGCGCGGGTTGTTGAAGGATGATCCCCTCCCCTCAGCCCTGGCACCACTGCCAGGGCCAAATTGTCTGCTTCTCTGCCAGCGCCAAGAGCTGCAAGGAGTGTCCTCAAAACAAGGAGTGTGCGTTGGAGGTGCGTTCTCGCCTCCACTCACTTCAAGAGCGGATTGATGTCTCCAAGCTTTTGCATGGCGTCCAGGCGTTCCTTGATCGCAAGGGCGTGTCACGCGGCGACATCAAGGTCGAGCTTGTCTCCGGGGCCAAGCCGCTGATTGGCAAAAGCAGAGAGAGATTTGAGAGCCGCCGCGACTTGTCGTCCCTCTCCATTCACGCAAGGCGTATTGCCACTGCCATTGAGAAGTCAGGCATCGATATGGTTGCCGACTCCAAGCAAGGCGTGAACTCGTTCAAGACGATGAAGATGCGACCCGGCTACCTCGCTGAAATCCAAGAACTGCTGAACAAGAGACGCCCGTTCTCCAGGCTCGAGTTGAAACTCGCCATTGGGCGAGCGGTGACGCTCTCTCCGTCCAGCATGAACAACACATCCTCCTTCGTTATCTCCGCACTGGAGGCGTTGGAGGTGATTACCCAAGTCGGAGATGGCTTATATGCACCTAACTAACGCTCGCTCCCACTTCTCGATGGGTCGAGCCGTGTCCTCGGTTGACGCGATCGTCAAGAAGGCTTTGGAGATGGGTTATCAAAGCGTCATCCTCACCGATGACGCGACAATATCCGGGATGACTGACCTGTTTAAGGCCATGCCCGAAGACTGCGGCGCCAAGGCGATTATAGGGACCTCCATCAAGGTGTTTGATGACCCTACTTATCGCCCGCCATCGAAGAAGAGCGGCCTTGAGGTAAAGCCGAATCACTTCTGGGAGGCAAAGCTTCTGGTCAAGAACGAGGAGGGCCTGAAGGCCCTGTTTTCTCTTCTGACCAAGGCCAGGTCTGAGGAGTATTTCTACTATGAGCCTCGCATCGGGGTTCTCGATCTGGTCAAAGCCTTGAGAAGTGACGGGCTGATCCTGACGACCGGTGATTTCTTTTCACTGTTTGCCCACTGCAAAGCAGACAAGATCTACTCTGCTCTGGTCAAGCATGTCCCAGCGCATCAGCGCGTCATAGAGCTCGTCCCGCTCAAGAGCGCATACTTTGATCGCGTCAATTCGATAGCGTCTCAGAAAGCGATTGAGAGCGATTCCCGCGTGATGCTTTCAAGGCCGATTCTGTACGTCGATAAGGGGCAGGATGACGCCCGCGATGTAATGAGTTACATCATTGGCCAGGGTAGCGCCGTCCACCCACTGCGGAACATCCCGTACAACCGCGACTTGCACATGCTGTCCCCGTCGGAGATGGAGACGGAGATATTGGAGTGGAGAAAGCGGACAGGCATTACTGCTCCCGACGACACTCAGGCCATCGTCGATGACTGCCAATATCGCTGGCAGAAGCAAGGCATGTGTCTCCCGCAGATGGCGGAGGATGAGTTTGCAGAGCTTACCAAGCTGTGCCTGGAGGGCTTCAAAAATCGCCTGACCAAGAAGGTGTTTGGCTACCAGCCTTCGCCCGAGAAGTTGCCCGAGTACCGCGCCCGCCTCAAGTATGAGCTTGGCGTGTTGCGCGACATGAAGTTCGACCGGTACTTCCTGTTGATCAGGGACATTATCATGTGGTCGAAGAGCAACGGCATTATGGTTGGCCCCGCCCGGGGTTCCGCGGGCGGCTCACTGGTGGCGTTTTTGATTGGCGTTACCGATGTTGACCCTATCCGCTTTGGCCTGATCTTCGAGCGCTTCCTTAACCCCGATCGTCTGGACTATCCCGACGTCGATACCGACTTTATGAGTAGCCGGCGCCATGAGGTGCTTGAGTACATCACGAATCGGTTCGGGCAGGATCATGTGGCTGGGATTAGTAACTACTCCACCCTGGCGGCCGCTTCTGCTATTCGGGATGTTGCCCGTATCCATGACCTCCCGCAGCAGGACTACAGCTGCACCAAGGTGATTGATCAGGGCATGAGTCTGTCTGAGGCCAAGGAGCTGCCGGAGATCAGCCGGTACGCCTCCGCTCACCCGAGAGAGTTTGCCATTTCTGAGACGCTCGAAGGGGCCATGCGCAGCCTAAGCCGTCACGCCGCGGGCGTTGTGGTGGCCGGTGAACCTCTCACCCGCCGTAGCGCGGTAGAGGTGCGGAATGGCGAGCAGACGGTCAACTGGGACAAGCAGGTCGTTGAGGACTTTGGGTTGATAAAGCTCGATATTCTGGGCCTGTCCACCCTGGACACACTCAACCTGGCCAGACAGAAAATCCAAGACCGCCACAAGGTTCAGCTCGATTTCACATCCATCCCTCTCGATGACGAGAAGGTGCTTAAGGCCTTCGCGGCAGGGGATACGGCCGGTGTATTCCAGTTCGTCTCCCACGGTATGCGGCAGCTGCTTAAAGACCTGTCCGAGGGAGGCAGGGACCTCTCGTTCGAGGACATCTATGCGGCAACGGCTTTGTTCCGCCCGGGCCCTCTCCAGTCGGGCATGACGGAAGAGTACGTCCGCATCAAGCAAGGCATGGTGAAGCCTCACTATGCCCACCACAAGATGGAGGATGCTCTGCGAGAAACTCGGGGGATTATCGTCTATCAGGAGCAGGTCATGCAGATCGCCCGAGACTTGTGCGGCTACACAATGGGCGAGTCGGACAAGCTCCGAAAGGTAATGGGTAAGAAGCTGCCGGAGGAGATGGAGAAGCAGCGCGAGAAGTTCGTGTCGGGCGCGGTGTCGTGCTCGGGCATGGATGAGCGCCAGGCTTCGGATCTGTTCGACCAGATTGCCGAGTTCGCCGGCTACGGCTTCAACAAATCCCACTCAGTCGCCTATACGCTGATCTCCTATCTGTGCATGTGGGTCAAGGTCCACTACCCCGCGGAGTTTTTTGCCGCCGCACTGTCGATTGCGAAAGAGGACGAGCTTCCCTCAATCGTCAAAGATGCCGAGAAGTCGGGGATCTATGTGGTCCCGCCCTGCATCAACACATCCACCGACGCCTTCGAGATAGGGTACGACATGCTGCGGGAGCAGCACATTCTCTATGCCCCGCTCCAAGCGGTTAAACAGGTGTCGGACAATGGCGTGAAGGCGATCCTCAAGGCGAGAGAGGCCCAGGGCGGCCGCTTTAAATCGAAGGCTCACTTTATCGAGTCGGTGGAGCGTCGATTGGTCAACAAGCGGGTTCAGGAGAACCTGGAGCTGGTAGGCGCCTTTTACGCGATAGAGCCTGGCAGTCTGGATCCGAGACACCCAGATCGTCTCCGTGATCAAAAGTCTCTGCTGCCAAACCTCATGCTGAGAAGTGTGAAGGCGAACCGTCCCATCCTGATCGATGCGTTTGTGGAGAGCCAGCTTGAGGTTCTGTTCGATGACATGCGGAAGATGGGACTGGACGATGAGGGCCTGACGGTAGGGCCTCAGCCGGTCATTCCAACTCACGGCAAGAAGCCGAAATTCATGTTCGTGACGGACTCTCCGGCCTACTCCGAGTGCGAGTCAAAGCGGTTTGCCGAGGGGAAGAGCTTCAACTACACGCTGAGCGCCCTCAAAGAGGCAGAGCTTAAAAAGTCAGACGGTTATTACACCGCTCTGGTGAAGACCAAGAAGGCGGATAAGCAGCTGACGACAGCGGAGATAAACACATGGTCGCACTTCCTCGATGCGGAGATCGAGCTCCTCAAGCCTCCCGTGATCATCGCTGCAGGGGGCGCAGTGGCTAGACACCTGTGCCCGGATGTCAAAGGCGGCTGGGAGGTGATTGCGGGGACTTCCGTTTACGACGTAAAGCGGGACTGCACCATCATCTTCGCCCCCAACCCGCAGATGGTTTACGCCAAGCCTGACGTCCAGACGGTGCTGGACAACATCATGTGCGATGTTGCCGAAATGATGCGATAAGCCCGTGGGGGCGATGTAGAGCCCCCACTCTCATTACGCGAAAATAAGCGTGAACTGAACAGAGAGAGGTCGCTATGACACCCTACAAATTGCTCAATGCCGAAAAGAAAGCGGCTAAATCCCCCAACACATTCAAGCTCCCAGATGCGGAGGCTCGAGCCTCTCTTGGGCCAGGTATCTATGCCAAGCTTGGCTTCGACCCTTGCATTGAAAATTGCCCGTCCGAGCGGATGTGGGTGCTTGTTCTGAACAAGCTAGAGGGCCAGCCATATCTGTACGAGGGGATACTGAAGAACAATCCGGAGTTCATCCCGCCGGAGATCTTGTCGTGTTATGACCTCGTTCATTTCTCGCCAGAGCACATTTTCGAAATTCTGAGGCCGTAGGATGAAGAGAAATACTCCTATATGCCCGTATTGCGGCGAGAGATCGGTTTTCACATCAAGTAGAGAGGTCTACAGCGGTCGAGACTTTGGCCCTATCTACCTCTGCAAATGCCTCCCTGGATGGGCCTATGTCGGCTGCCACCCGGGGACTGTTAAGCCTCTTGGCCGGCTCGCGGACAAAGAGTTGCGGTTTTGGAAGAAGCAGGCTCACGCCGCTTTCGACCCTCTATGGAAGGGAAAGCACATGAAGCGTGGACAGGCTTATGGCTGGTTGGCCGAGCAGCTCGGGATCGACAAGAGCGACTGCCATATCGGCATGTTCGACGTCAAAACCTGCGAGCGGGTGAAGTTTATTTGCCTTGCCAAGCAAAATGAAATTGCTTTGCGTGGTCAGCAAATGTTTACTGTTTAGGTGTTACAATGGCAAAAAATATTGAACAGGCTGTGGAACTGGCCCAGCAGGTTTCCTCTCCTTCTTTTCTGATGCCGGTCGTTGGCGCGTTGTGCGCTCACATGACCTATTCGTCCAATTGCAAGAATGACCGGTACGACGTTGGCAATGTGCCATGCGACATGGCCATTCATCAGCTTCTTAGCGACCTGCGCAAGGCTTGCAACGAGCTGGGTGTGAACTTCGAGGAGATGGTCAAGATTGCGGCCAGCGACAGCCCGTCATTCCATTTATTCCCCTCATTGCTGCATTAAGGAGTTGATCATGACCGCACTGCCTCTCGATGAAACAGATCTCCCTGTCGAGGAGACGAAGAAGACGGAGGCTTCACGCGAGCGCTTCTCTGCCGAGACATTGCGGCGTGACCTGGCGATCAATGATGCCGATCTGGACTCGGCTATGACTGAGCAGGCTGGCCTGTATGGGTTCTATTCCATGCAGTACGCAAAGGCACAGTTTGAAGCGGATCAGGCAAAAATTCGTGCGGAAGTTGCCAAGGCCCGGGCCTATAAGGACGTCCGGTCACGACTGATTAGCAAGGGTGCTAAGTTCTCCGAGGCCCTGCTAGAGGCGGAGGTGACTCTTCACCCCGAATATCAGGACGCCCTGGAACTGTCGGCCAAATACCGGATGCGAGCTGAAATGCTCCGTCAGTCCCTTGAGGCTTTGAAGCAGAGAAGGGACATGTTGGTTCAGAAGGGCAAGTCACGGCTTGAGGAGCTTCGTGGGGAAGTTTATCTGCGTGGCGAACTCTCTCTGGCTGACAAAAAAGCGCATGCCAAGCGCAAGATCGCAGAAGCTCAGGGCGCCATGGGCGACGAATAGGCAATGCGTTTTTGTGTGTTGTTGGTTCAGTAAACACTTACTATAATGCGCTAGAAGTTAAGAAAAACAGCTGCCAACAGTGTTGTTGTCAGCATATCGCTGAACCCCTTACCGCTGCGGCTCAGAGGGGTAGGCACCATAAACACAAGGAAAAAGTTATGAGTACAGCAGTCTCCACCGGTCTTTCCACCTCCCTGCGCGACCGCATTCTGGCTAAGAAGAAGGACATCAAGGCCAAGTCAGGTCTTCGCGCTGATGTTTTGAAGATCCCTGTTGGTAAGCACAAGTTCCGCATCCTGCCGGCTCACCCTGAGTTGGGCGCGGAAGCTGACTTCTGGGCCGACTTTGGTCAGCACTACATCAAGGACTTGGAGGACAAGACCAAGGCTGTATATGTGTGTACTGACAAGACTTTTGGCCGTCCCTGTGGCGTTTGCCAAGCTCTCGAGGCTGCCGGCCGTGGTGTTACTGACGATCAGGAGCTCAAGGCGATTACCGATAGTCAGTGCAAACGCGCTGAAATTCTGGTGAACGTTCTGCACCTGAACTCCAGCGACAAAGCCGGTATCCCGCAGATTTTGCAGATGACCCCGACCACCTTTGCGAAGGTTCTGGACCTGGTTGACGAGTACGGCGACATCACCAGCCTGACAGAGGGCACTGACTTGATCATCACTCGCGAAGGGGTCGGCCTGAATACTGAGTATTCCGTTCAGCCGGCTCGTACCTCTGCGAAGGTCGATCCGTCCGTTCTGAATGGCATGGTCAACCTGCAGGAGTTCATCAAGCAGGAGTCTGAGGAGGGCGCTCGCAAGGCTATCTCCCAGGTGAACGCCATCGTCGGCATCATCGAGCCTGCTGATTTCGCTCCACGCGCCATCGAGCGCAAGCCTGCCGCTAAGGCGCTGGCTGCCGCGACTATCGACATGGACGTTGCTCCGGCGAAGTCTGCTGTGGTCATGGACGAGGACGACGTTCCGTTCACTCCGTCCTCCTCCAAGAGCGCCGCGCTGTCTGACACCGAGCTCGATGAACTGATGTCCATCGACGAGGAGTTGGCCGCGACCGGTACTGACGGGGCGGCAGCGCCGAGCAAGACCTCTTCCTCTGCGAGTGTCGATGACCTCGATGCTCTGCTGGGTGAACTGGACAGCATCTAATTCGCGCTGAACAAAGGGCGGGCAAGTGCTCGCCCTTTTCTATTGGGGAACAACTATGCCATCCATCATCTTGATCGACGCCAACTCCGTCGGTTATGCAGGTCAACACGCCGCCGACCTTAAAACTGGCGACCAGCCTACCCAGGCGATTTACAACTCCCTCGTGGCGCTGCGGAATCAAAGAGCTCTCGATCCGACCGCTCGCATCTTCTATCTGTGGGACAGCCGAGCCCAATTCCGCTTCGACATTCTGCCCTCGTACAAGGGCAAGCGCAGCGACACTCCCGAGAAGGTGAAGGCCAAGGAGGAGTACCACTCTCAACAGCCGTTCATTGAGAAGATGGTCGGGCTGCTCGGTATCGATCAAATCCGGATAGACGGGTTTGAGGCGGACGACGTGGCCTATCAGATGACCAAGCGCTTTGTGGCCAAGGGGTACAAGGTGAAGCTGGTCAGCTCTGACAAAGACTGGCTGCAAATGCTGTTGTCGCCAGATGTCTCCTGGTACGACCCTCGCCTCGACCGCTCCTGCAACCTGAACTTCTTCGACGACTTCACCGGCTACGACCGGATCGACCACTTCGTTGCGGCCAAGTGCATAGAGGGTGACACCTCGGACAACATCGATGGGGTCCCCGGGCTTGGCGAGAAGGCATGCAAGCTGATCTTCTCTCGCTGGGACAGTATCTCGGAGATGGTGAAGGAGTATCGCGCCACAGGTGGGTTCACAAAGGAGCTGCTCGGCCCTGACTTCAGTCGCCACCTCAAGAAGCTCAATGCCTTCTGTGCGAACGAAGGCGGCGCGATGGAGATTTACATCCGAAATCAGCGCCTCATCAATCTGGCCCGTGCGCCGGAGATCCCCAACATCCAATTCATCCAGGGAAAGCCAGACGAGCTCGGCTTCTTCGATGCTTGCGGGGAGCTCGCCTTCCTGTCGATTACTGGCAAGCCAGCCCCTTGGATTAACGCATTTTTCGCGAGGTAACAATGAGCTCTGCAGGCAGATCAAAACGTCGTGAAAACGACTTTTACCCGAGTCCTGAATGGACTGTAAAGGTGCTGCTGAAACGCCTAAAGCTGAGGCCAGACGATGTGTTTCTGGAGCCGGCTAGAGGTGATTCAGCAATATACGATCTGGTTGCGCTGGAATCGAAAAAGTGGGCCGAGTTGTCGATGGGGGTGGACTATCTAAACAATGACCTCGACCTCTCTGCTGACGTCATCATCACCAACCCTCCCTACCTGTTATTGGAGGAGTTCATCAAGACCGCTATAGACCGAGACCTCAAGCCTCGTGGGACGGTTGCGATGCTGTTGCGGTTGAATGCCCTTGGCGCCCACATCCGTTATGAATTTTGGAGCCTGTACCCTCCAACCCACACGCTGACGCTGACCCCAAGACCGACATTTACCGGCGGAGGCACCGACTCCTCTGAATATGCCTGGTTTATCTGGGACTACGGCGGCAGATACCTCGACCGACCGATTGCCGTCGCCTCGAGAACAGAGGTGGATCCAACCTACAAACCAAGGAAAGTTGTAAAAAAGGTTCCAACCTTTAAAGCAACCTCCGAAGCAGTCGTTTAAAAAAGGAATCAAGGTAATGAGCAAAACAGCAAGCATTGCATCTGCCATCGAAGAAATCTTCGGAGGTGAGCCTGATACCGTTGGTGTTCGTCATTGGCTCGATACCGGCTACGCTCCGCTCAACATGGCCCTGACCGGTCGCCCGCTCGAGGGGCTGCCGTCCGGCCGTATCGTCCAGATGTACGGAGACAGCTCTTCCGGCAAGACGGTCATTTCCGTTGACCTGATGATTGCGGCACAGAAGGCGGGCGGTCTGGCGCTCTTTATGGACCACGAGCGTACCTTCATGAAAGACCTTGCCGAGGCGCGAGGCCTGAATATGGAGCGTGGCCGCTTCTCGCTGCAGTACCCGCGCACCTTCGAAGAGAGCATCACAAAGGCGGTGAAGTGGGCTCGATACATTCGTGACAACGAGCTGGTGCCTGAGTCCGCCCCCTTGATTGTCGTGTTCGACTCCCTGAACTCCATGGTGCCGCAGAGCAAGATGGAGAAGGAGCTGGACGAGCTCAAGATGAATGACAAGTTGGCCCTAGCGGCATCGTGCAGCTCGGTGTTCCCCGCGCTCACTGTGCTGGCCGAAGAGACCGACTGCCTGATGTTATTCCTCGACCAGATCCGACAAGACCCAGGCGTCATGTTCGGCGACAACACCAAGACATCCGGCGGCAAAGCGCCCGGCTTTTACTCGACCATCCGCATCGCTCTCAGTCGCAAGGTGATCAAGAAAGACGGGGCAGAGCTGGGTCAGTCCATCGTGGCCAAGATCGTCAAGAACAAGGTCGGTCGGCCGTTCCTTACCGCAGAGTGGGACTTCCTGTTCGATGAGGATGGCTCCGGCTTCCTCGACCGCATCGGCGGCATGGTCGATTACCTGGTCAATCGGGGCATCATCGCCAAAGCCGGTGCGTACCTGGAGTTCAAGGGCAAGAAAGTGCATCGCGGCCCGCTGGTTGAGGCTCTGCGCAATGCCGACGCCTACACCGAGTTGCTGCAAATGCTGATCGACTTCGAGAAGGCTAACGCAGAGGTCGAATAGCGAAAATCGAGGAATTGCAGGGGCGTGTATAGACGCGCCTCTGCAGTCACTTTAATATGTAAGCGTTTACTGAAAACAATCAATCAACTGAGGATATAGTAATGTTTGGACTGAAAAGACTGCTGGGCGGGAAAGCTAACGAACTGAAAGTTGTCTCCAAGAAGATCGAGAACCGCAATCTGATGGAAGCGATTGTAGGTGGCCAGCTGCTCATTGCCTACTCCGAAGACCGCAACCTGGACGACAGCGAGCGCACCAAGATCGAAGGTCTTCTGCGCACCAACCCGAACCTGAGCTCCTTCGGTAACGAGCTGACCGATTACTTCAACCAGACCAACAATGCCTTGAAGGCCGGCTATATCACCGCCCGCCTGCGCATTCTGCGCGAGATCGAGGAGATCAAGAACAACCCCAATGAGGCCCAGGACGTCATGGGCAACCTGCTGGAGGTGGCGCTGGCCGACGGCAACATCAGCGAAGCGGAAGAGAAAGAGCTGAAGGCTATCGCAAGCAAGCTTAACCAGAACTTGGATGACTTCCTGCAGTGAGAGCCTGGTTCTACAAGAACGGCGCCTACGCCTTCATGGGTCTGAGCGTGTTTGTGGATTTCGCCAATCAGCTGATGTCCACCCTTGCCGATGGCCTGTTAATCGCTGCAGCAGCCTGTTTGATGCGGGCCTCGGCCCTGAAGAAAACCGAGTCTTAACGAGTGGCCCTGCGGGGCCACAACTGAAAAACGGCCTCCCCTCGATGTTTGTGCGTGAGGGTGATTGGGCAATCACGAGGCCGTTTTTCAGTTGTTAAACCGTGGAGATAGAAATGCGTAAGTTGCTATGGGCGTTGCTGCCAGTGAGTCTGATGCTGGCCGGATGTGGTGATGACCCGGAGGAGAAGGCCCAAGAGATCGCTCAGTCCAAGATTGAGCTGATGCAGAAGGAGCTGGAGCTCAAGCAGAAGGAGCTGGAGCTCAAGGAGAGATCGCTGTCGGAGGTTAGTGCCCCGGCCGCCCCGGCCTCGCCAGTTGTCGTGAACTCCGGTTCCGATAGTGGCCTGTCCGATGTGATCCTGGGAGCTGCCGTGGGCGGTCTTGTCGCCAACGCAATGAACTCCCCCTCTCACAGCGCCAGCCACGCCCCCGTCATTGTCCACAAGACGGTCGTGAAAAAGACGGTCTACAAAAAGCCAAAGCCCTACAAGGCATATAAGCCCTACAAGCCGAAACCCTACAAGCTCCCCCAGAGCTCCACTTTCAGCAAGCCAAAGCGCTACTGATCGTACCGCATGAGGCTCTTCCCCGAGCCTCATTCAGTGCGACCAGCACGACAACAGCAACAAACTCTGGAGGTAACGATGAACAAGAACGATCTGATCCGCGCTATCGCAGAAGACACCGGTTTTACCGTGGCCGCATCCGAGAAGTTTCTGAATGCCTTGGTTTCACGCATTCAGATCGCCGCGAAGAACAGCGAGGAGGTCGCCATTCACGGGTTTGGCAAGTTTGCCCCCGTCACTCGCGCCGCTCGTACCGGCCGCAACCCGCAAACCGGTCAAGAGATTCAGATCCCCGCTCGCACCGACCTGACCTTCAAGTCCGGTAAGCAGCTGAAGGATTTGCTGAATGGCTAAACCGTTCAATCTGCGCGACCTGCTGCGGAAAGTCTTCTCTCGCCGCAAGCGAGCGACATTTGTCCGTGCAGAGCGTCCAGTGAAGAAGCCGCGCTTCCATAGCTCAATTGCTGCGGAGAAGGCAGTCATGGAGCATCAGCGCAAAGCGAATGGTGGCATTCAAGGCTGCTCAATGCCTTACGTAATCTTCGATGAGGCGGAAAGGTCCCCCTCTGTCCGTTGTGAGGATGAGCGTCGCTCGCATCGAGACACGGATAGTCAGGCGGCGGTCTTCGCCAGCAGCTGTTATGACCATGGAAGTCGAGATACTGGGTACAGCAGTGGTGACAGCTATAGCAGCGGTGACAGCTGCAGCGGAAGCAGCAGCGCAGGCTGCGACTAACTCAAGGCCGGTTTCCGGCCTTTTTCAATTCTGGGTTTTGACGGGGGACGTATGACTGCCGCAATCGCACTGTCGATGGAAGACCGGAAGGCGCTTGTTCTGCAGAGGGCAATCGCTCAATACGAGGCGCTGCGAGAGAAATGGCTGAGCGAGAGGACGCCGGAACAGCTTGCCCTCATTGAGGAGAACCTGCGAAAGCCTCGACCTCTTCACCACGCATTGTCCATCGAGAAGGAGAGGAGCGGAGTTGTCACGCGCAGTTTGTACCCGTATCCGGGGTTGAAGGTTTTGAAGTGGTAATTGTCAGTTTGAACAAGCAAGGAGTCTCTATGCACGATTATTTCAGCCCGAGCGGTTCCCCGATTGTCGGCACCAAAGAGCTGCTCACCGGCACCGCTTATTTGCTCTCCATATCTGACGAAGGCGTCCCCGAATACGAGGGCTCTACCGATGTTAACTGGAACGAGCAGAAGACCGCCCGCAACGACAAAGGCGAGATGATTTTCGTGGCTGAGGATGGTTCTGAGTGGGCGTTTGGCGATCTGGTCAGGGGGCGTTAATGAGCGAGACGGTTGAGGCTTTGGCCGAGCTGCAGGCTCGCTTGGCAGATGCCGAGCTTGCGCTGAGAAAGATGGTGTCGGCTCACGATTCGATTTTCTCCCAGTGCTGCTCCAACCCCATCTACAACGCCTGGGGCCGACAGGTTGATGTTTCCGAGTTCAATGAGGCCTATCTGATGGCCAGCCATTTCTTGAAAGGAGAGGACGCCCATGACCTTTGACCCATCTGTAAAGATCTCCGCCGACGAGCGCATCACCGCGACTGTTTCGCCGGCCACGCTGAAAACGCATCCGGATGGCCGGATCACCTTTAAAAACAAGGCGAGACTCCGCCTGTGCCTGGACAGGTTCCTTCTGCAATCAGCCGGATACCCAGAGGACACTCGCCTCTCGCTGTTGGGTGCCGTCCGGACTGGCGAGTCCATCTTTGTTCGGTTCAAGCTCGGGAAGGAGGGCAAGGCGCTGTCAAACATCAAGGTCCGGTCCGGCAAGTCGGAGCTTGCTATCCACGGCTCAGTCATTGGCGACAAGCTGCCGGCCGTTCGCCGAGCCAAGTGCAATTTCTGGATCAACAAGGATGAGGATTCAATCACGATCTCGATCCCAACTGGCGTCAAGGCGCGTTGATTGAGTGATCAGTGCGTGTTTACTATTCTTGTTTTGTAACAGCAACAAAGTGGAGCTGATTATGAGCAACCTTTTCCAGGCGATGACCACCGACAACTTGAGGAAGTTAAGAGCGAGACTTGAGCAGGCGATCAGCCTCTCACGCTCTTGCTCGATAGACCTTTTGGAGCGGTTCGAGGCGGTAGAAAAGGCGCTGGCCGCAAGGAAGTGATTTTTTTTGATGCTGTTTGTAAGTAAATATTGACTGAATGCCGAGGTTTTGATGAACGCACAGATTTCGACTTTTACCGTGATAGGCGTTTACGAGAGCAACGGACAGTTGTTCGCGACCCACTCACACGGAACAAGCGGAGAGCATGCCATGCAGTTGGTCGCCAGAAAACTGGACGACGAGGGCATTGTTGCTGACTTCGTGGTTGCCATCAAAGGGGCGCACTTCGAAGGGCAAAGCTTGTTCTTCCCAGGTGAGGGCTTGGTAAGTGGCGATGCTCTTCTTGAGCTGCAGGAGGAAGGCGATGAATGACCCGATTTTAGAAAGCGGACACTGGTTTACAGACGGTTCCCGCCTGTTCATAGTCCCACCCGGCGTCGAAGAGATCATCGGCCCGGATGCGCCAGTCGTTGAGGAGCTGAACAGCATTTACCGCAACGGCCAGTTCGAACAGATCAGCCCTGAACAGGTTGCCGCCCAGTGCGGTTTGGAAATCATCCCCTCAATGCTGCGCCGCAAGTTCGGCCAGCGCTATTTCTCTGCTTAAGGTGAGCTTATGGCGTACACACTGATAGACAAAATGGCCATTGGAATGGCTATGAGTTGCCTCTTTTGCGGCCTAGATGACTTCAACGATGCCTTTGACGCCTACATCAAGCTCAAAGACTCGGATGGCGAGAACTTTGACGAGCTGACCCTGTGGGAGCCGGTTGAAGGCAAGAGCTTCGAGCAGGTCATCGACATCGTTGAGGACATGGCCTTCTCCAACAACCAAACGCTCCGGCAGCTGGCCGACGCAATCAAAGCCGGCCTGATCGCCAAAGCGATCGACTGCACCCTGGATTCGGATTTCAACAATCTGGACATGGTGGCCATTGCAGAGGAGGGGTATCAAGCTGAGTCTTAACCTCTGCACAGGTCAAAACCCGCGCTATTGCTCACTTTTTTGAGGTTTTGATGTTCAGTGCCCGCTGACTGTATGTAAAAATCAGTTATCGCTTAACAGAGAGCTGACCATGAAACATGACGAAGTTATTGTCCGAGCGATCGCTCAGGCCACCAGTAACGGAGAGCCGAACAAGGGTATCGGCGCAGTTGGCGCAACGAATCGCATGGCGAAGAACTACTGGGACCGCAAGCTCGGTATGAAAGAGGTCTGCATCTTGCTGAATATCACAGTGAGCGCCCTCAAGGTTGGCATTGCTACCGGCACCTTGCCTGATGGCCGCCCCTGTCCGAAGGTAGTCGCAGTGACCGGCAGCCGGGCGATCTTCTTCGATGGAATTGAGGTTAAAGCCGCGATGTACGGGATGCGGGTTGAAGATCTGATAGAGGACATGAAGCTGGACGGGCTTCTATGAAGAAAGAAGTCACTCTGGTCGTTGATGTCGGCCTGAAGGAAGCAAGCAGAGCGCTTGGGCGCTTCTCTGACGCTGCCGAACGAATCGAGCAAGCAGAGCGCTTGCCAGACTCAAAGGCTCGCACATTGACGCTTGGAGAGTTGATTGTCATCGCCCTTAACGGGCGTAAAGAGTAGTTCTTTTTTTTGTCTTGCCATAAAAGTAAACACTTACTGATGGAGTGAATATGGAAAGTAACATCGAAAAAATGGCCGATCGCTATGCTGACGAAGTGATCGACGGAAACCCCGCGCTGTTCGACTGCATTGAGATCCAGGGTGTCTCCAATGTGGACGGAGAAGGTCCGAGCGGCATCTGCGAAGTGGACAATGACGATCCCGACTTCTTCAGTGTTTACCTGCACCTGGTAGAGGGCCGCGTTGCATGTGTCGGCGACTTCTCCGAGCTTGCTCATGCAGAGGCCTATGCCGACGAGCTCAGTGCCAAGTACGGTTGGGACGTCCAGAACTTCGCAGCCAAGAAATAGAGGTTGGCATGAGCACTCACGACATTCGAATCGACTACGAAGGGGAAACCGGCGAGGATTGCACAAAAGTGCTGGTTTCTGCAGTGCCTCATGCAGATGCGCTGGCCATGCTTGGCCAGCGTTGGGATGAAAACAGTTTGGTCTCGGCGCTCTATGACTTCATCTGCGATGAGGTCGGTCAGGCCGACATCTATATCTGCGAAACCAGTGAGCCTATGGAGGCAACATGCTGATACTGAGTACCGGCCAGGACTCGACTCTTGGCAACTATCGCAAGATGACCGCTGCAATTTTCGGAGAGGACTCCAAGGCGGTTGAGTTCCTGGACAAAAAGATCGCCGAGTCTCCGAACGGCGAGAACGAGGAGGTCATTGTTGAGGAGAGCCAGGCGGTCCTTATGCTCTCGACCATCCACAATCGCGGCGTTGAAGGGGCTTGAGCATGTTGAAGGATTACATCAACTCCAATGCGATGCTCGATTTGAACAATAACCCGAAGCCGCTGCCGTGCATCCTGATTAACTCCGCGGGCAGTCACTCGGCGACTTTTACCGACGCCAGAGGGCATGACCCTGTCAGTGTCCAGCAGGCCATCTCAACCGTCATGGCCATGAATGCGTCCATCGGCAAGATGACGGAGGCTCGTGACAACCTGCTCTCGCTCATCGAAGAGACGGTCAAAGAGGAAAAGGGTGATGGCCATAGTCTTTGACCCGATGGCTCAAGCCGGCATCAACCGCGCTGCGGCCCAGATGCGAGATAGGGCCAGAGAGCGCTTCATGGAGGAACTGAACGAGCTGATCGTCGCCCACATGCGCCGCTACGGTGCTGATGATGAAGTGACATGGTTCGGCATGACAGAGCGCCCTGTCTTCCGCTACGAAGAGCCCACGATCTGACACTACCGACCAACTGCCTAACTCGCTGACTGACCCCACTGAAAAGTCTCCTGTAATCTGTCTCAAACAGAACAGGAGACTTCAATGCAAACCTTCCTCAACATCAAGACAAACGCGCTCAGACGCTACCCCGACAATCACTTCACGCTGACATGCGCAAGCAACGGGAACGCGCTCTGTGACGCTTGTGCTGCGTCTAGCGAGTGCCCCATGCGCTATCAGAAGAAGCGTTGCGATCAGTTCGTGCCGGTGCTCCGGTTCGCTGTGAATGCAAATCTCGATCTCCCTCTCTACAACACCATCCGGATTGGGAAGGCCTGGAGCGATCGCCTGCCGGTCGGTGCCCGGGTCGGTGTGTGGGATGACGTAAAGCGAGAGCTCTCGTTTGCAGAAGTGAAGGGGAACTACTGGGGCAAAGAGAAGGACTTGGTGCTTGCCGAACACGCCGGCCGCAACCACATCGGCATGACACTGGCTGCTCCGGCTATCGAGTTGGCCGGGGTGTTGGCCAACTGCTACGGCAAGGGGTTCTACGCCAAGTCCTTTGGACTATCTGTGCTCTACCTGAGTCCAATCTGACAGGCACAAATCAGCGTTAGGGGATCCCCTAACGCTTCTCTTCCCGCTCGCACATGTCACAGATCTCTTGATCCAGCCAAATCGTCTTAACCTCCCCGCCCTGCTCGTAAACCTTATCCTCCTCCTCTGTGAGGTGGTGTAGGTCAATTCGAACGGTGCAGTAGCACTTCCGGCACTGATGATGGTGTATTGGCATTGGCGGTTCCTATAGCTTTAAGGCAGTGCGTTTATTTGTATCGAGGCGTGTGCGATGTTGAAGGCGATGGCTTCAATGCACGGCCTGAATCTGTCCGAGAAGCCTTCATGGCCTCTTATCCGTTCGAGAAACTCTCTCGCGTGTTCCAGCGCTTTTCTCCAATTTTCCGCGCTCGCGTGGCCAGAGATGGCTATAGGTGCCAGGTTGTCCGGCACCTCGCCGCTGGTTTTCGGGGAGAAGCACATCGGCAGCACGTCGTAAGCCGGTGACAGGCTGTACGGCCGTCCCCCGCTGGTCACGAATGACAGGTTTCCGTTGTGCATGTCGGTATTGCCTATCAGCCTCCCGAACGCCCACCGAACCTCGGTTTCGTCACAGGCCTCCGCATTGACATGTCCATCCATCACAAGCCTTCTGACCAGTGGCGGCCAATACCCGGGCGGCGCACCGACAAACTCCAGGTTCAATGCCTCAAGAGAGATCATGCCCACCCTCCCTCTCTCACCTACTCGGTCGAACCGTGGGACTTCGAGGAACCTCTGGTCGCCAAAATCGAACACATAGGTCGGCACCCCGAGAACGCCAAGAGCAATGTGCTCGGCCAGCAATAGGTCGGCCCATCTCTCACTGATCTGATTGCCGGCCGCGATGGTGAACTTCACTATCACATGGCCATGGTCGGTGTAGGTGCAGAACTTAGGCTGCTCCCCGCCAGCGGAAGACCCCGGGATCTCGCCATCGCTTGCCGCTCTGGCCATTGCCGGATAATCCTGCTGCCGGTTGACGGGGACAGGGCGAGCCATGTTCCTGAAGTCCTCGCATGCCCTCTCACCAATGAGCAGGTTTCCGGTTGCATCATGTCCGTGCAGAGCCAGAGCCTTGATGACATCTTTTTCGCTCCAAAACTTAGGATCTGCAGGCAGATTTAATTCTTCCGCGTATGCGGAGGCGTATGCCCTCCCCAAGTAGCCTTGAGGGCGCATGTCGTACAACCACCAAGGGAGGCCATCAAAGAGCTCTTTTCCGTGCTCGTCGGACCCCATGACGAACCCATCCGGGCAAATTGGCGTCAGAGTGCCTATGGGCGTCACTTCCCCATTGGTTTCGACCCTGTAGATATGCTCCGGCCTTGCGCCATCGAAGGTGTCTCGCATGGCGTACTGAATGGATCTTCCATTCCCGATCTTGATGATCTCGTCGCGGATTTGATTCAGGGTGCGAGAGAGTGTCGGCTGGCTAATGCGAAATAACATGCGAAGTTCCGCGGGGTTACGCACTCCAGCTGAGAGGAATTGTCTTATCTGAAAGAGACGGCGTTCCATGGTTTTTCATCTTCGCGTGAATGGATTAGAGAACCCACAAGATAACACATAGGCCGTCTTTAAGGTCTTCATCTTTGCCCCTGAACGCTCTCCTTTTCGTCCTCATTTTCATAGGGCAAATAGATTTCGGATCAGTAAATGCTTACTATAATGCGCTTGTAACTGAGCTGAACTATGGAGTAGTTATGACGACCAACAACGTGATTCAAGACCAAGGCACCTGTGAGTGCATTCTTGAGCCCAGTGGCAAAGGCGGCCTGGAGGGCTATGTCAGCGGCGAGAAGTATCGGTACATGCACATGTCCCACGACAAGCACGGCAAGCCCTACTATCGGGTGTTCCCGTCCGATCTCTGGCCCGACTATTACGAGACCTGTGACGAGTCTCTTTTCCGCGCCCATTTCACCATCACCGAGAAGGAGATGGCCAAGTGAGCATCGAAGGCATCATTTCTGACACCCACAACCACAACTGGTCGGTCTTTTCTCACCAGTTGTCGAACGGCGTGAACAGCCGGCTGCAGCACATCCTCGACGAGACATGGCGAGCGGCCGAGATGATCAAGGAAAAGGGCGGAGACACGCTCATTCATGCCGGCGACATTTTCCATGTTCGCGGCAGCGTAGCCCCGTCCGTTCTGAACCCGACAGTGGAGCTCTACAGCCGGATTTACAACGACCTCGGTCTGAACGTGTATCTTCTGGCCGGCAACCACGACCTGGAGGGTAACAACTCGTCCACCCTCGGGAATGCGGGTGAGGCTCTGACCGGTGCCGGCGTCTGGGTTATCTCCAACGTCTTCGCTGACGAGAAGAACAAGCGCCTCTTCATCCCTTACTTCGACAGTTGCGACAAGGTGCGCGAGCACATCGAGAAGTTCATCCGTGACAAGGGCAGTGATGCCGGAGAGATCGCTCAATGGAGCCTCTACATGCACGCACCTCTCAACGGCGTCTTGTCCGGTATCCCAGATCACGGCTTCTCACCGGAAGAGCTGCAGGCCTACGGCTTCAAGCGTGTGTTCTGTGGCCATTACCACAACCACAAGGACTTCGGCGTTGTCGTGTCGGTTGGCGCTTTGACTCACCAGACATTCAGCGATGTCGGCAGCAAGGCCGGCTTTGTGCTCCACGAGCGCGAAACCGGCCTGCTGACTCATTACACCTCCAACGCCCCGCGATTTGTGGATTTCGACCCTGAATGGGACGAGATGGAGACCTTCGAGCAGGTCAATGGCCACTTCGTTCGTGTTCGCCTGGAGTCGGCCACCAATGAAGAGGTTGAGGAGGTCCGCAAGTTCCTGAACGAGCAGGGCGCTGCGTCTGTCCAGGTGATCCATGTTCCGAAGGTGGAGGTCTCTCGCGAGGGCGGAAGCAGCATCGAAGCCGGTGCCTCTATTCGCGTCAGTTTGCATGACTGGTGCCGTGCGCGTGGGTTCGACGAAGTGGTTGGTATCGAGTCACAGAAAATCATGGATGAAGTGGAGGCGAAGGTATGAGGCTGAGCGATCTTCCCGAGTCCTGCTATCAGCTCGGGCGAGAGTACAAGGCGCTGATTAATGGGGGTGCGCACTTTGCCATCGGCACCGTGTTCCGCCTGTACGAGCGTGAGGATTATGCGGCTGTGGTTCGTGCTGTCGTGAAGAGCTCGACGGTCCCCAATCACTACATCCTGCAGGGGCTTGGCGACACGCCGGAGCTGCGAGCTTTAGTTGAGCAGCACCATGCCTTTACAGCACACGAAGTCCGGTTTTCCGAGGGAGCGAAGGTATGAAGCTCACCGAGCTACCGCCTGGCGTAATCAAAGCCGGCTCTCTCTACCAGCTTCTCGTTAGCCGACCTGCTTCCAAGGATGAGATCGTGCGAATCCCTGGGGTTTACGACCTGTTCGGTGTTGTCGTTACTCCCGCTCTCGACGGAGCCTCAGCCGCCCTCATTCGCGGCATCGGTAAATCCACTGCCCTTATCAGAGCTATCGGTTCGGCTGATTTGCCCGGCTGCATAGCGGAGCCTATCAAATGAAGATTAACCGCTTAGAAATCGACGCCTTCATGGCCATTGGCCAAATCACTGTTGACCTGGACAGCAAGGGGCTTGTCCTGATTCAGGGCGAGAACGACGACGACACCTCTCAAAACAGCAACGGCGCGGGTAAATCCACTGTAGCGGAGGCGCTGTGCTGGGCTCTCTACAACGAGACCGCCCGCGGCGATTCTGGAGACGAGATCGTCAACCGGAAGCTCAAGAAAGGCACCCGGGTGATGGTTCAGTTGGTAGACGGGCCTCGCACGTACAACGTCATCCGTCATCGCAAGCATCCCGTCCACAAGAACCGAGTGCTGCTGATCGATGTTACCGACCCTGCAGATCCTATCGACCTGACCCAGGGCACCGACAAGGCCACTCAAGAGGTGATCACCAAACTTGTCGGCTGCACGAGCGACGTGTTCCGCGCGGCCATCTACTCCGGGCAGGAGGCTCATATTGATCTGCCTAGCCTCACCGACAAGAACCTGAAGATGATCGTGGAGGAGGCGGCCGGCATCGACAAGATGCAGGAGGCCCACGTTATCGCCAAGAACCGGATGGTGGAGAAGAAATCCGCCGTCACATCCTTGGAGAACTCTGTAAATACCCACCAGGCTGCCCTGGACGCCTGTCTTAGCGGCATCAAAGAGCTCATTGAAGGGCGAGACAATTATGAGGTCAGTCGCTCTTCCAAGTCCTCTGCGGAGCGAGCGGCAATGGCTGAATCGGTCGCCAAGGCCAAGGTTATTCAGGCAGAGATAAGCAGTCTGGATGAAGCCGGTATTGCCTCTGAACGCGCCGCCGTCTCAGCCAGGATCGCCGCGGTAGATGGAGAGCGTGTCGAACTCGGCCGGCTGATCTCGGCTCATGGCGAGGCAAAGCTTCGGGTTTCGACAGTCCAAAAGCGCCTGAATGATGAAAAGGCACAGGCCACCCGCTGCAAAGAGATCATGGCCAACGTAGAAGCCGAGATCGGGACCAAGTGCGAGAGCTGCGGGCATGTTCTGGAAGCGTCCGATGTAGCCGGCAGGATGGATAGCGTAAAGAGCAAGGCCGTAAGCCATGTTCATAGCGCGAAGAACGCCGCGGCCGAGCTTGCCGAAGCCGAGGCTGCCTTCGCTGCGGCCACCTCCGAGCTTGAAGCTTTCAAGTCATCCATGACCGACCTGACTGCGGAGACCGAGCGCCTGGCTGAGCTTGATGCTCTTCAGGTCAAACTGAACAACCTCAAGATGTCCATGCAGTCTCTTGTCGATTCTGCAAAGGGCAATCGGGCAAGAGCGGAAAGCATCGATTCCGAGGTCAACCCGTACATCAGCAGCATCGAGAAGGCGGAGCTGAAGGCCCAGGAGATCGAGGAATCGATCGTTGCGCTTAAAGCCTCTCTGGAGACGGCTCGTGAAGAGCTCTCTGTCGCCGAGAAGGTTGTAGAGGTGTTCAGCCCTGCCGGTATCCGCGCTCACATCCTCGATACGGTCACGCCGTTCCTCAACGATCGAACCTCTCGCTACCTGGGCATCCTGTCCGACGGCAACATCCGGGCGACCTGGAACACCATCAGCACTACAGCAAAAGGGGAGCTGCGCGAGAAGTTCGAGATCAGTGTCACCAGCGCGACGGGCGGCTCCAACTACCGCTCCCTGTCCGGTGGTGAGAAGCGAAAGGTGCGCCTGGCTACCGCTCTGGCCCTGCAGGACTTGGTGAGCTCCCGGGCTGCCAAGCCAATTCGACTGTGGATTGGCGACGAGATTGACGATGCGGTCGATGATGCCGGCCTTGAGCGCTTG
The DNA here is from genome assembly GCF_027706025.1 of Aeromonas sp. Y311-2. NCBI lineage: Bacteria > Pseudomonadati > Pseudomonadota > Gammaproteobacteria > Aeromonadales > Aeromonadaceae > Aeromonas > Aeromonas sp. Y311-2. The sequence goes on from NZ_JAPDCL010000015.1 coordinate 108,432, forward strand.
ATGACCGTTCTCGAGGAGAAGGCGAAGGAGAAAGGAACCGTGCTGATCATCAGTCACAACCCCATTCGTGACTGGGTTCGTCAGCATGTAATTGTCCGCAAGCGCGGCGGGCTTTCCGAGATGGAAGGCGTTCTTTGTGTCGAGCGAGACACGGTAGGCGAGTAATAAACCGGCCCCTTCGGGGGCTTTCTATGGAGACATCTATGGCTGTAACAACAACGAGGGGCGGGGGCGGAAGAAAAACCCCTGCAGCGAGTTCAGTAAAGATCGGGCATGACGTTCTGCAAATCCTCGCCGAG
>NZ_JAPDCL010000016.1:0-108671 GCF_027706025.1 Aeromonas sp. Y311-2
CTACCTGAAGCAACACCGCTTATATACCCGCACACTTGGAATTATTTGAGTCTCTAAAAATGAGGGGATCTCTGAGGCCTTGACCCACAGCACTTCACGATCCCCTGCCACGCAGATGAGATAGCGGGCAACGGTAAAGAACCAGTCACTCATCCGGTTCAGATAGGGCAGCACCTCGGGATTGACCCGCTCTTCCCGGCTCAATGTCAGCAGCAAGCGCTCGCAATGACGCACCAGAGTACGCACCACATGTGCTTGCGCCGCGGCACGGGAACCACCGGGCAATATAAATTGGCGCAGCGGTGGCAATGGCTCACTATAACGATCTATCTGCTGTTCAAGGCGATTGGTCCAGGCGGCATTAACCTGCCAAATCGATTCATTCTGGGCGTCGCTGGAGAATGCCAACTCCCCCCCCAGATCAAACAACTCCTGTTGCAACAGCTGTAAATCAGCCAATAAACCGATCTCTTGCGACGGCACGTCACAAATCAGCAAGCCAATATGGGAGTTGAGCTCATCGATATAACCGTAGGTCTCAACCCGCAAATGATCCTTCGGCAACTGGATACCATCGGCCAGCCGGGTCATGCCCTTGTCGCCCTGCCTCGTATATATTCTCATACCGACATCCTGTTAATAATGGGAATAATCATGGATTCGAGTCCATTGAGTTTGATTTCGTAAGCCAACGCCAGCGTCTGGCCCAATTTACCCGCAGGAAAACCGCTGCGCGCCATCCACACCAGATAGGGCTCGGGAATATCGATGATACGCCGCCCCTGATATTTACCGTAAGGCATCTTGTTGGTCAGAGTCAGCAGCACCTGTTCGTCGGATAGCCAATCCATATTAATCGATATCCAGATATTTATGAGTCTGGATTGAGAGTCGCCAGTTACGCGCGATACAGGTATCCATCGCCAATTGGGTGGCCCGTGGTTTCTGGCTGATCGGCTGCAAGGCAATGACCACATCAGGGCGCAGGGTAGCAGTAGCGAGCAGCGTATCCAGCTCTTCAATATGGTGCTCGGTGGCCACCGGATGCTTGATCTCGTTGGCCCGCTCCAGCGCCGAGACCAGCACAGGCAGCCCCCCTTTCATGCCAATTTTGGGGGAGACGGTCACCCAGGTCTGCTCATGGGTCTTGATCTCGCTGGTGCCACTGGTTTCAATCTGCACCTGATAGCCCGCCGCCAGCAGGGCTGACGAGAGTTCGTGCAGATCGTAGAGGCAGGGCTCGCCACCGGTGATCACCACATGGCGCGCCTGATAACCCAGATCGGTAAAGCTCTTGATAATCTGCGTGGTGCTGAGTTGGCTCCAGCAATCGGATTCATTGGAGCGATCAAGCACCGCCTCCTTGCCCACTTCACGAGCCGGATCAACAACCCAGGTATGACGGGTATCGCACCAGGGGCAGCCCACCGGGCAACCCTGCAGGCGAACAAAGATGGCGGGCAGGCCGGTAAAGATGCCCTCCCCCTGGATGGTCTGGAAAATCTCGTTGATTGGGTAGTGCATCTCGATCACGGCTTGTTGCAAAAGTCGCGGATTATACCCCAAGCCACGGCAAGACGCAGGCTCACTCTGCGCTTTTCTCACCCAGCCCGGTTTTCTCAAATAGTCTGGCCATGATGCCCGCCTTGTCGGCCAGATAGTTTTTAAGACCGCGACTGCGCAGTTCACACGCAGGACACGTGCCGCAACCGTCACCGGCAATGCCGTTGTAGCAGGTCAGGGTCTGCTGACGCACAGTATCAAGGTGACCATAGTGATCCGCCAGTGCCCAGGTCTCGGCCTTGTCGAGCCACATCAAGGGAGTTTCGAAACGGATGCCGCGATCCAGCCCCAGCGACACCGCCTGATTGAGGGCCTTGACGAACTCGTCACGGCAATCGGGATAGCCGGAGAAGTCCGTCTCGCAGACACCGGTGATCACCGCTTCGGCGCCCACCTGATAGGCATAGATGGAGGCCAGGGTCAGGAACAGGATATTGCGACCCGGCACGAAGGTGTTAGGCAGGCCATTATCCTGCAGCTCGCAGCTGACCGGGATGTCGTCACGGGTCAGGGCAGAGACCGCCAGCTCATTGAGCAGCGTCACATCCATCACCTTGTGGGCGGCGATCCCCAGAGCACTGCCCAGACGACGCGCGGTGTCGATCTCTTCCCGATGGCGCTGGCCATAGTCGAAGGTGATGGCGTGCACTTCATCATACCGGGCCAATGCCTGTACCAGACAGGTGGTGCTGTCCTGACCGCCACTGAAAACCACGACTGCTTTTTTCATCTTGATAACTCCTTGAATTGTCACGCGCGGCGGCCTTCGGCAAAGTCCTGCCACTGGGTATTCAACCGATTGAACAGGGTCAGCAAGGGCGCATAGCGCTCCGGCCTCCCCTCCCACCGGGACAAGAGGTGATAGCCCGCCTCTATGGTAGAGAGGGCATCGGGAAAGGGTTTCTTGCGAATGGCATATTGACCGGCAATGGCACCAATGCCGATGCGGGGCAAGCAGGCCAGTGCCGGGTTGCTCTGCAACATGCGATAGGCTTTGCGCCAGGTGCCGTCAAGCAAGATAAAGGCGACTGATGCGGAGCCAGAGGATTCACTCTCCCACTGTTGGCGAAGATCGGTCAGCGAAATGGCATCCTCATCCGGCCAGAGCAAATAATAACGACGGGATTGGTCAGCCAGCAGCACATTGAGCCACTCATCGCGGGAAAAGTCCTCCCCCACATGGATCTCGCACTGTTGCAAAGAGGCCGCCAGCAGTGCCGCGGTCCCCTTGGGATGTGCCACCTCGTTGGGGTGCTGCAAGATGTAGAGGGGCGTGTGATTGTCAACCGGCACAATATAATCGCACAGGCAGGCTTTGAGGGCTCGGGTGCAACGTGTACAGTATCGACTGTTCTTGTCGTTGGACTGTTTCATGTTGTCAGACAAATCTGGATTGCTCTGGGTTATCACGCTCTCTCTCACCAGCTTGCTACTCTTCTTTACCGTTCCCAATCTTCAGCTCTCCTTCGATCGGCCCTTGATCGCCGGGGGCGAAGGGTGGCGGATCATAACAGGCAATCTGGCTCATACCAATCTGTGGCACCTGCTGCTCAATCTGGGCGGCCTCGCCATCCTCTATAGCCTGTTTCGCGACTATCTGGGTGGGGCTCGCCTGCCGCTGCTGATGTTGCTGCTCTGGTTGGCAGTGGGCTTGGGGATCTGGTGGTGGTGCCCGCAGACCCAGTGGTACATGGGGCTATCCGGCTCGCTGCATGGCCTGTTTGTCTGGGGGGCAATGCAGGATATCCGCCACGGACGCCGCACATCGGGCTGGCTACTGTTGGCAGGGATGGGGCTCAAGCTGGCGATGGACTTCTACAACGCAGGAGAGAGTCCGATATCCACCCTGATCAATGCCAGGGTACACATCGGCTCTCATCTTATCGGGGCCGGTGCAGGCCTGTTGCTCGGCCTGCACCGTGTATCACTGAGTGAGCCTGTTACGCACCAACCAGCTCGGCATTGATGCTGGCCAGCATGGCGGCCGGATCGGCAGCCTGTGTAATGGGGCGACCGATAACCAGATAATCGGACCCCGCCTCGACCGCCGCTTTCGGTGTCATCACCCGGCGCTGATCCCCGGCCGCTGAACCGGTCGGGCGAATACCCGGGGTCACCAGCTTGAAATCTTCGCCCAGCAAGGCTTTCAACTCATGGGCCTCGTTGGCAGAGCAGACCACCCCATCCAGACCGGATGTTTTGGTCAAGGTAGCCAGCCGGATCACCTGCTCGGCAGGGCTCACATCCAGACCAAGAGGGATCATGTCGGACTGCTCCATGCTGGTCAGTACGGTCACCCCGATCAACAATGGCGCCTTGTCGCCATAAGGCAGCAGCGCCTCTTTGGCGGCACGCATCATCCGCTCACCACCACTGGCATGCACGTTGACCATCCAGACACCGAGCTCGGCACTGGCTGCCACGGCTTTGGCAACGGTATTGGGAATATCGTGAAATTTCAGATCCAGAAAGACATCGAATCCCTTGGCCACCAGCTGGCGTACAAACTGCGGGCCAAACAGGGTAAACATCTCCTTGCCTATCTTGAGACGGCACTGGGCCGGAGAGATACGTTCAACGAACGCTAAGGCATCTGCCTCGTGCTGATAATCCAGCGCTACCAGTACTTTGGGATCTTGCATCTCACATCCTATTGCTTGTTATTCACCGTCCAGACCACGGATCGGCTTGATGGAACCCCACTGGCGACAAGACGGGCACTGCCAGAACAGCGAGTGAGTGGCAAAGCCGCACTGCCGACACTTGTGGGTTGACTTGATTTTGATCTGCTCGCCGACCAGTTGTTGCAGCAGCTCGAGGCTCTCCTTGGCAGGCCCCTCCTCCGCACTGGCCAGCTGAAAACCCACCAGCTGGTAAAAACCTTTCATCGACGGATGACGACGCAGCTGACGCAGCACCAGCGAACGGGCCTGGCTCAGGCCATCACGCTCTTCAACCAGCTTGGCAAGGGCCAGGGTCACGCTGACACCGGCGTGATCCTCCACCGCCTTCTCAAGCAGCGGGATCAACGCAGGCGTGCGCCCCAACTGCTGATAGCACTCGAGCAATTTGGGCATTGCCTCGGAGGCAAAGTCGATATCCTGCTCGAACACCCGCAGCAGCTCCTTGCTGGCCTGCTCATACTCCCCTTCCGCCATGGCAAGCTCAGCGAGGCGCAAACTGGCCCGGGCACATGCCGGATTGATACTGAGCGCCCGTTTGAGCTTGGCCAGCCCCTCCCCTTTATTGCCCTCACGCAGCGCGATTTCAGCTTGCTCGCAATAGAAATGGGAAATGGGGTCGGCCAGCTTCTTGCCCTGGAATTTTTGCAGACGCATCGCCACATCGATGGCCTTGTCCCAATCCCGCAACTGCTGATGGATGATCAACAGCTGTGCCAGCGCCGTCTCTTCATAGTCGCTGTCGTCACACAGCTCATTCCAGAGCGCTTCCGCTCGGTCCAGCAGACCGGCAGCCAAAAAGTCGCGCGCAAGCTCCTGCAGGGCAAGCTGTCGCTGCTCCCGGGTCAGTTGGCGGGTTACCAGGTTCTGGTGGATCTTGATGGCACGATCGACCTCCCCACGCTGGCGAAACAGGTTGCCGAGGGAGAGGTGTGTTTCGATGGTTTCACTGTCCACCTCCAGCAGTTGGATAAAGAGATCCACCGCCTTGTCGGATTCATCGGACAGCAAATAGTTGAGGCCCGCCACATACTGGCGGGAAAACTGGTTACTCTGTTTTTGGGTGTCCTGGCGAACACTCCTGCGACCCATGTACCAGCCATAACCGGCGGCGATGGGCAACAGCAGGAAAAGCAGTTCAAGCATTGAGGAACATTATTCCTTACCCGGTGACCGGGCCAGCTCCAACTCGCGGGATTGACGACGCATGGTGCGGTTGAGGGTGCGGTTTTGCATTTTCAGGCGCAGGAACAGCAGGCCGAATACCAGCCAGCCCAGCAGAAAGCCGCCAGCGAAGAAGAAGCCCAACAGCATGGCAAGCGAAAACTCACCCTGAGCGATCAAGTAATTGAACTGAACCAGCTGGCCATTTTGTGAGCCCAGCGCCAGGGTCAGAACAAACACCAGCACCAGCGGAATGAGGGCCAAAATACGCTTCATAAGAGCTCCCTGTCAGTATCTAATGAGAGGCTGATTATCCTTAAAATCGCAGGCAGACTCTAGAGTGAATGGGAAAAGAGTTTAAGAAACAAGACGATTGGCACAGGAATCGGTGCCAAAAAGAAAAAAGGCATACCCGAGGTATGCCCATTTCTGCATTATTCAATGATGTTGACGCGCTCGCGCAACTCTTTGCCTGGTTTGAAGTGCGGGACATATTTCCCGGTCAGTTCAACCTTGTCCCCAGTCTTGGGGTTGCGGCCCACACGGGGCGCACGATAGTGCAGTGAAAAACTGCCAAATCCGCGGATTTCAATCCGGTCGCCGTTTTGCAAGGTCGACGCCATCTGCTCAAGGATCTCCTTGATGGCGGCTTCGACATCCTTGGCCGGCATATGCATGCGGCTGGCTGCCAGTTGTTCGATGAGATCTGATTTGGTCATAACGTTAAATCTCCTTCCCCGATCACATGCAATATTCATTTTGCCAGGATAAAAAAGGGCGGCGCAATGCCGCCCTTTTCTTGCATCAAGGATTACTCACCCTTGGCGGCTTTGAACGCTTCCATCATAGCATTGCTGAACACAACTTCTTCTTGCTGGTTCAGGTTATCGATAGCAACACGCTCATCAGCCTCGTCCTTAGCACGGACAGACAGGCTTACGGTGCGGTTCTTACGATCAACGCCCATGAATTTAGCTTCAACTTCGTCACCAACAGACAGCACCAGAGTGGCGTCTTCTACGCGGTCACGAGCAGCGTCGGAGGCACGCAGGTAGCCTTCTACGCCATCAGCCAGTTCGATAACGGCACCTTTGGCATCAACCTCGGTAACCTTACCCTTCACGATAGCACCTTTCTTGTTGTCAGCCAGGTACTTGTTGAACGGGTCTTCTTCGATCTGCTTGACACCCAGGGAGATGCGCTCACGCTCCGGATCCACTTGCAGAACAACGGCTTCGATCTCGTCGCCTTTCTTGAATTCACGCACGGCTTCTTCGCCCTGGTTGTTCCAGGAGATGTCAGACAGGTGAACCAGGCCGTCGATGCCGCCATCCAGACCGATGAAGATACCGAAGTCAGTGATGGACTTGATCTTGCCGGAAACACGGTCGCCTTTGGCGTGAGTTTCGGCAAACAGCTGCCACGGGTTGGATTTGCACTGCTTCAGACCCAGAGAGATACGACGACGCTCTTCGTCGATGTCCAGAACCATCACGTCAACCACGTCGCCAACGTTAACAACTTTGGACGGGTGGATGTTCTTGTTGGTCCAATCCATCTCGGATACGTGTACCAGGCCTTCAACGCCTTCTTCGATTTCAACGAAGCAGCCGTAGTCGGTCAGGTTGGTCACGCGGCCAGACAGACGGGTGGTCTCCGGGTAACGCTTGGCGATAGCAACCCAGGGATCTTCGCCCAGCTGCTTCAGACCCAGGGATACACGGGTACGCTCGCGGTCGAACTTCAGAACCTTGACAGCGATCTCGTCGCCAACGTTGACGATTTCGGAAGGATGCTTAACGCGCTTCCACGCCATGTCGGTGATGTGCAGCAGGCCGTCAACACCGCCCAGATCTACGAATGCACCGTAGTCGGTCAGGTTCTTGACGATACCCTTAACTTCTTGACCTTCTTGCAGGTTAGCCAGCAGGCTTTCGCGCTCGGAGGTGTTCTCGGTCTCGATCACGGCACGACGGGAAACAACAACGTTGTTGCGCTTCTGGTCCAGCTTGATGACTTTGAACTCGAGTTCTTTGTTTTCCAGGTGAGCGGTGTCACGGATCGGACGCACGTCAACCAGAGAACCCGGCAGGAAGGCACGGATGCCGTTCAGTTCAACGGTGAAACCACCCTTGACCTTGCCGTTGATGATACCGATAACGGTAGCTTGCTCTTCGTAAGCCTTCTCAAGCTGCAGCCAGGCTTCGTGGCGCTTGGCTTTTTCGCGGGACAGCTTGGTTTCGCCGAAACCATCTTCGATAGAGTCCAGAGCCACGTCAACGGTGTCGCCGACGTTGATTTCCAGCTCGCCCATGGCGTTCTTGAATTCTTCAGCCGGGATAGCGGACTCGGATTTCAGACCGGCGTCAACCAGTACGAAACCGTTCTCGATAGCAACGACAGTACCCTTGACGATGGAACCTTGACGGGTTTCAACGGCGTTCAGGGACTCTTCAAAGAGTTGAGCAAAAGATTCGATCATTGTTTATGTCACAAATGAAACATCCACTTGCAATCCGGCACAAGCGGGGCTGTTTTAAATAATCTGCGCCATCCTTGGTGCAGACGACCGGATGTCAGCTTGCGCTGGCATCACCAAGTTGTTGCTCTGCATAGGCGAGTACTGTTGCCAGCACTTCATCTATGGTCATGGCGGTAGAGTCTACCACCAGAGCATCTTCTGCCGGTTTCAGGGGTGCAGTAGCGCGATTTCTGTCGCGATCGTCACGTTCCCGAATCTCGGTTAAAAGACGCTCAAAGTTAACATCAAAGCCCTTATCTTGCAACTGCTTATAGCGACGCTGGGCCCGTTCTTCGGCACTGGCGTCGAGGAAAATCTTTACCTCGGCCTCAGGGAAAACCACGGTCCCCATGTCACGACCATCGGCAATCAGACCCGGGGCCTGACGAAATGCCCGCTGACGGCGCAACAATGCTTCGCGCACCCGGGGGAAGGCGGCGATTTTACTGGCAGCATTACCCACTTCTTCGGTGCGGATGGTGCGGGAGACATCTTCCCCTTCCAGGATCACCTTGACCAGATCGCCCTCAACCTGAAATTGCACATCCAGATTGGCAGCCAGTGGCACCAGTGAGGCTTCACTGTCCAGCTCTACATCGTGATGCAGGGCGGCCAGGGACAACACCCGATAGATGGCGCCCGAGTCCAGCAAGTGCCAACCCAGCTTCTCAGCAAGCAGCTGACACAAGGTGCCTTTACCTGCACCACTGGGGCCATCAATTGTCATTACGGGGGCCATCTGAGGCATAACTTCTCTCCTGCACTGTGTTGCTCCCATCCCGAAGGGGTGGGTTAATGGGCGCCGATTATACCCGAATGTGGTGAGCCTGGCAGTCATCAATCCGCACAAAGGGCCAAAACCCCGCCGGACAGCTGTGCTTGTATCTCATTTGGAGATTTCATTAAGCAATGCAGGGACTTGTTCTTATGGTCGTTCCTGACAAGGCGCGCTAAACTGGCCCCCTTTTTTGAGCCGTTAGTAGTAAGGAGCAACCTATGAGCAGCGTTACCCTCGTGGCCAAATCCAAATTGCCAACCCCTTGGGGCACCTTCACGCTGGTAGGTTTTCAGGAAACCGGCACAGGCAAAGATCACGCCGCACTGGTGATGGGCGACATTACCGGTGAAGAGCCCGTGCTGGGCCGGATCCACTCAGAGTGCCTGACCGGCGACGCCCTGTTCAGCCTGCGTTGTGACTGCGGTTTCCAGTTGCAGGCGGCCATGGAGAATATCGCCAAAGCCGGTCGTGGCGTGTTGCTGTATGTGCGTCAAGAGGGCCGTGGTATCGGCTTGCTCAACAAGATCCGCGCCTATCACCTGCAGGATCAGGGGGCCGATACCGTGGAGGCCAACGTGGCCCTTGGTTTCGCCGCCGACATGCGCGATTACACCATCTGCGCCGACATGCTCAAGCAGCTTGAAGTCAAGTCTCTCAAACTGATGACCAACAACCCGCGCAAGATGAAAGCCATGGAATCCTTCGGTATTCCGGTGGCCGAACGGGTTCCGTTGCAGGAAGGACGCAATCCCCACAACGAGTTCTATCTGTCGACCAAGGCCAACAAGCTGGATCATATGCTGAAGAAGTGAGCCAGCATTGACGAATGCCAGATAGTCAAACGCCTCCCATTGGGAGGCGTTTTTCTTGGGATGACCACACATCAACCCAAGCTATCTAAGTGGTACGGTCAAATTGGCCAGCAGAGCTTCAAGCTCTTCGCCAGTGCGGGCAGCACAGTATTGTTCGACCCGCTCGCGGGTCAATTGCGGCGCGAGACGTTCAATCAGATCGTAGAGATAGCCGCATAAAAATGCCCCTCTGCGCAACCCGATAGCGGCCACACCGCCTGGTAGCCAGGGCGCCGTTTTGAGCACCAGATCCCCATCGCGCTGGGGCTCCCAGGCAAAGGTTGCCATCACCCCTATACCCATCCCTTGTCTGACATAGGTCTTGAGCACATCGCTGTCGCTCGCACAGCAGGCGATCCGGCTCTCGGCATGAGCACAATCAGTGCCATGTGCAGCAGAGAGCGCCCTTCCATCGGTCACCAATGCAAACTCCACCAGCTCGGCCGGGGTCAGCGATGTTGCTTTGGCCAACGGATGATCCTTGGGTAGCACCAAGCCCCGTTGCCACTGAAAAGAGGGGAGCACAAGCAGATCGCTCCCCTCCTCCGGTTCATCCGCCAGCAGCAGATCGGCAGCGCCATCATGCGCGGCTGCGCGGCACTGCGTCGCACTCCCCTGCATCACAGTTACGGCAACTTTGGGAAAGCGGGCCATAAACCCCTTGAGGATGGCGGGCAGAATATAACGGGCTTGCAGATGAGTAGCCGCAATGGTGAGGGTTCCCTGCTCCGGATGCACATGCTGCCTGGCCATCACTTTGATGGTGGCGACCTTGTCCAACACCTCGGCGGCCACTTTGATCACATCCCGACCGATGGGGGTGATCTGGGTCAGGTGTTTACCGCTGCGCTCGAAGATCTGGATCCCCAGCTCATCCTCCAGCATCCGCACCTGTTTGCTGATCCCGGGCTGGGAGGTAAAGAGGCTCTCGGCGGTGGCCGACAGATTCAGCCTGTGGTTCGCCACCTCGACGATATAGCGCAATTGCTGCAATTTCATGGTGTAGCCCTCAAGCGAACCCACCGTTAATAGTAACAAACTTTCAGCAATGGCCCGCCGCCATCAGGCCGGGCGATCCTTGAGTAGGAAATCACGCAAGGCACGGTTGGCCATGGAGAGCGGATCGCCACGCCGCCACGCCACACAGAGGTCGAGGTAGATGGGCGGGGCGAAGGGCACGCCACTCAGATCCGGCTCCTCTTCCAGCACCATCCGCAAGAAGGTGGTCACCGCAAAACCTTGCCGTACCACCGCCTTGAGCAGAGGGATAAGATTGCTCTCGAAGGCGATATCGGGTTCAACGTCCAGGCTCTGGGCTAGCGCCTCCATATGCTCTCGGTGGTAAAAACCACGGCGAAACAGCGCCAACTCCTGAGCAAAGAACTGCGAGAGGGTGACGGCCGATGCGCCACGCAAGGGGTGATCGTCCCCCACCACCATCAACATCTCTTCGCTCAGCAGATGCGCTCCCTCGATGGCGGGGGGCAGATCACTGGTGATGAGAATGGCCAGATCGAGGGAGCCATCCACCATCCGGCTGAGCAGCTCACGGGTGCCGGCCTCTTCGACCCGGATCTTGAGGCCGGGATAGCGATGCTTGAAGGCCATCAGACGAGGGGGAAAATAGTAGGAGCCCATCATGTAGGGGATCCCGATCCGCACCTCCCCCCGCTCCAACCCCTTGAGCTCGGCCATCTCGGCCTCGGCCTGATGCATCTGCAGCAACAAGCGCTCGGCATGGCGACAGAGCACCTCTCCCTCCGGGGTGAGCCGTACCGCCCGGTCCTGTCGATCAAACAGCCGCAATTCGAGCTGCTGCTCCAGCTTGGCGATGGCCATGCTGATGGCGGGCTGTGCCACATGCAGACTGTTGGCTGCCTTGGTAAATGAGCCGGCATCCCTGACCGCCAGCAGATAGGTGAGCTGTTTCAGATCCATGTATCAATTCATCTTATGAGATGGATAATTTAAATATATTATATTTATAACCGCAAGGACTCTACCCTGACCAAAAGTAGTCAGGACAATACGCAATGATTGAAGTTGGAAGTCGCGAGTGGATACGTGCAACCCTGGCCCTCAGCCTGGGCTCTTTTCTGGTGTTTCTGAACCTCTACCAGACCCATCCCCTGTTACCCCTGATTGCCGAGGTCTTCTCGGTCAACTCCCTCTCGGCCAGCTGGACCCTGGCAGGATGCACTGCAGGCCTCGCCGCCTCCCTGCTGATCTGCGCCAGACTGGCGGATCGCCATGGCCGTCGGCAAGTCATGCTGGGGACACTCACCCTGGCGATCCTGCTCTCACTGTTAATCCCGCTGGTTGAGCAGTTTGGCACCCTGCTGCTGCTACGCATCCTGCAGGGCGCGCTGCTGGCAGGACTGCCCGCGACCGCGATTGCCTATATGGGGGAAGAGTTCAGCAAACGGGCGCTCCTCTCGGCGGTGGGGGTCTATATTGCCGCCAACTCCCTCGGTGGCATTGCCGGTCGGGTGGTCGGCGGTCTGTTGGCGGGCTGGTTTGGCGACTGGCAGCATACCTTTCTGGGGATTGGTGTGATCAGCCTGTCACTGCTGCCGCTGGTCTTCTGGCTGCTGCCCCATCAGACCCGCTTTGTGGCGAGCGCCCCCGTTCGCGGCCAATTTGCTCGCGCCTTGCAGCAACACTTGACCAATCCCTTGCTGGTAGGGGCTTACCTTATCGGCGGGCTCAACTTTATGGTGTTTCTGAACCAGTTCAGCTATCTCACCTTCTTGCTGGCCAAGCCCCCCTTCTCCCTGCCCACCCAGTGGCTCGGCATGCTGTTTCTCACCTATCTCTCGGGAACGGTGGCCTCCTCCTTGAGCGGCCGCTTTGCCAACCGCTGGGGGGCACAACGGATGCTGCTAGTGGGGATCGCGCTGATGGCTATCGGCAGTCTGTGGCTGCTGCAGGGCAGTCTGCTCGGGATCCTGAGCGGCTTGCTGATCTCCAGCTTCGGCTTTTTCCTGGCACACGCCTGCGCCAGTGCCTGGGTCGGTCATCATGTCGAACACAACCGCGCCCTCGCCTCCTCCCTCTATCTGGTGGCCTACTATCTGGGGGCGAGTCTGGGTGGACTTTACCTGCACCCCTTCTGGAAGCAAGGCGAGCTGGGCGGTCTGGTCATGGGAATTGAACTGGTCCTCATCCTGACGGCGGGCTTGAGCCTCTGGCTCGGCCGTCTCAAGCAGCGAAGCCAATCGCCACTGCCCGCCCAGCACCCCCACCGACACGGGTAACGGGCTCAGCGCAAACAGGGTCACCCACGAGCAGATGGCGCTCTCGCAACCCAGCACCGCCAGATAACAAAAGGGGTCAAACCGGTGACCCCTTTTGCTGCGTTATTCAAGAGCCTGTCAGGCTCGCACGGTATTTAGAGCAGGATCACTCCTGATCGAAATAATCCGCAGGCACCGCGACCACAGCACCGGTCGCCACCTCTTCGGCGATCACCTCAGCCAGCGGGCGCAGATGAAACTTGATCTGTCCGGAGGGCAACATCAGGCCAATATCGGGGTTGCGGATATCCTGCATGTTGCCGGTTTTGAATGGCAGCTCGGGATAGCGCGCTACCAGATCTTGCAGTGAAGTGACCACCAGCTCGATATGTTCCAGCCCCGCCTGATGGGCGCGACCCGGTTTCGGTGCAGCCAGCTCTATACAGGATACCTGTACCTCACCAGCCAACAGCGGCTGATGCAACTGATAGGTGGCGATGGGACGTCCGCCAATCATACCCTCCACCAGCAAGGTACCTGCCTCAGCCAGCACAGCACATAGCGCGCGGTACTCCTGCAGGGTAGCCGCTCGATAACAGAGGTGATCGACCGTTGGCCGGGAAATGGTGACGCCAGTGGCGGCCAGTTCGGCCAACAGCTGAGAAACAAATGGGGCCATTGGCCCCAGTGTGGAATCGAGTGGGTGGGACATGCTTACCATTTCTTCTTGGGTTGAAACAGGACATCGAGCTCGTCAGCTTCCTTGTCCTTGATGTTTTGCAGATCCTGCGCGCTATTTTGCTGCTGCAGCTCTTCAAGCTCCTTGAGCCCCTGACGCATATCTTCTTCACGGGCCAGCAGATAGGGATCCTTGTCGCCCACGCTCGCCATGGCCGACAGACCCTTGGTATAGAGCTGGCGGCAAGTACCATATTGGCCCTGAATGCGGGCATCCATCGCCCGCTTGACCAGATTGGAGATGTTGATCTTGAGCTGCATCAGCTCGAGGCGGCGCTCTTCCTGGGCAAACCCCTGAGGGTCAATCTTGCCCTTGTTGTGCTCGACCCGCAGCACAGCCCGCATCTTCTTGACCAACTGCAGCATCTGGATCGCCTGACGATCGGACTCCGGGGTCTTGAACTGCCCCTCATCCTGCACGCTGTAGTTCTCCTGCACATTTTTGATCTGGGTCTGCACATCAACGATACGCTGCTTGATCTGATTGTTCGGCATCACCTGGGCGATGGCGCGATAGGCATCGAGGATCCGGTGCTGCAACAGCAACACCATGTTCTTGGAGAAAGGCACCAGATTGACGTTCAGCAACACCTCTTCGGTCTCGTCAGCCACCGTCTTGTGTCTGGCAACGGCGTGACGCTTGTCCGCCTCTGCCTTCTGCTTATATTGCTGCACCACGTTATAGGCGATAACCAAAAACAGGAGTGCGCCAATAGACAGCAATACCAAAGTTAAAATCATAGGATGTCCAAACCCCTGTTCCTATCCAATTGCGTGATCCTACAACAGCTTACCCACTTAAGGTAGCCTGCAGATCCCCCCTTGCCCACGATTTGTCACCAAGCTGTGCCCCCGGTCTCAGGGAGAGATTGCAGGATCAGGGGATGATGACCATGACGGTCACCTCCCCATAGTATCGCCCATCAGCGCCATTACTTGAGGTTAAAGCCCCGCGATTGCAGGAATCCCAGCATGAAAGGTCGGGACTCCTTGCCCAGAATGGCGCGGATCTGGCCGCTCCAGGTCTGCTGCTTGTTGTTGCTGCTACGGGCCTGATAGTAGTCCGCGATTTGCTGATCGTACTGGGCCAGCAGGTCGCGATCCAGCTCGTGCTGGTAGCGCTCCTGATGCACCACCAATCCCCTGGGCAGACGGGGTTTCTGTTCCGGCTGCTGGGCAGGATGACCAAGGCAGAGGCCAAACAGCGGGATCACCTGATGGGGCAAGCCGAGCAGTTCGCTCACCTCGGCCGGATGGTTGCGAATGCCGCCGATATAGACCCCGCCCAGCCCCAGCGACTGCGCCGCCAGCAAGGCGTTTTGCGCCATCAGGGCGCCGTCGATGGCTCCGATCAGCAACTGCTCCGCATAGCCGGTCTGGGCCTCGGGCACGATCTGGGTGTGGCGGTGGTAATCGGCGCAGAACACCAGAAACTCGGCCGCCTGCACCACATAGGGTTGATTGCCCGCCAGCATGGCCAACTGCTGACGCGCCTCGGGCTCGCAGACTCGCACAATACTGGTCACCTGCAAAAAGCTCGAGGTTGAGGCGGACTGGGCGGCGGCGAGAATGGCATCCAGCTGTTGCGGGGCGATCGGCTCGGCAGTGAACTGACGAATGGAGCGATGGGAAAGGATAAGATCGATGGTCTGATTCATGGCACCTCCAAAATGAGGTAACACCATAGCGAAAAAACGAGGGAGCCCAAGGCTCCCTCGCACACCCAGCTTAAGGGGCCGGATAGACGTAAGGGGCTTGCAACCCGAGCGGGAAGCCGAGCGCCCAGTAGAGCAGCAGGAAAATCGTCCAGCTCACCAGGAAGGCAAGCGAGTACGGCAGCATCATGGAGACCAGAGTACCGATCCCGGTGCTCTTAACATACTGCTGGCAATAGACCACCACCAGCGGGAAGAAGACCATCAGCGGGGTGATGATGTTGGAGGCGGAATCCCCTACCCGATAGGCCGCCTGGGTCAGCTCGGGGGAGATCCCCACCGCCATCAACATGGGTACCAGGATCGGACTGATCAGCGCCCACTTGGCCGAAGCCGACCCCACCACCAGATTGACGCTGGCGGTCAGCAGGATCATCCCGACGATGGTCACTTCACCGGGCAGCGCCAGCGCATGAAGCACTTCGGCACCGGAGAGGGCCAGCAGGGTGCCCAGGTTGGAGTCGCCAAACGCCTTGATAAAGAGCGCGCAGAAGAAGGCCATCACCATGTAGGAGCCCATCTTGTTCATGGTGGCCGACATGGCATCGATCACATCCTTGCCACTCTTGAAGCTGCCTGCGACAAAGCCGTAGACAATCCCGGGCAGGATAAAGAGCAAGAAGATGAGCGGCACAATGGACTTCATCACCGGCGCGGCGAAGGTGGTCAGGGAGCCATCGGCAGCACGCAGCGGTGAATCGCTCGGAGAGAGCGCCAGCGCCAGCAGCACGATAGCCGCCAGCATGGCAAACCCGGCCCAGTTGAAAGCCCGGCTCTCTTGCGCGCTGTAGCGCCCCATCTCGTCGGCACTCTCCAGATCCTCGTTGAGCGCCACGTGCTTGAGGCGCGGCTCCACCACCTTTTCGGTGATGAACCAGCCGACGCAGATGATCAGCAACGAAGAGGCACCGGTAAAAATGATGTTGCACAGGGTGTTGACCATGTAGTCAGGATCGAGCAACTGAGCAGCGGACTGGGTAAAACCCTGCAGCAGCGCATCCCCGCCGGAGGGCAGGAAGTTGGCGGCAAAACCGCCGGAAACGCCGGCAAAGGCAGCGGCGATCCCCGCCAGCGGATGGCGTCCGGCAGCGTGGAAGATGATGCCACCGATGGGGATCACCAGCACATAGCCCGCATCTGCGGCGGTGTGGCTGACGATCGCTACCAGGATCAGCATGGGAGTGAGAAAACGGGCAGGCGTCACCTTCAGCAACTTTTTCAGACCGGTATTGATAAAACCGGACTGCTCGGCCACCCCGACCCCGAGCATGGCCACCAGCACGATCCCCAGCGGGGCAAAGCCGGTAAAGGTCGTGACCATGGTAGAGAGAAACTCGGCCAGACCGGCACCGGTCAGCAGGTTGTTGACCACTACTGCCTCCCCGGTACGGGGGTTGACCAGATCAAACTGGAATTGTGACAACACCCAGGAGCCGACCCAGACGATCAGCAAGGCGTAGAGGAACAGCATGGCGGGGTCGGGTAATTTGTTCCCGGCTTTCTCGACGCCATTGAGGAAACGGTTCAGCCAACCTTTGGGAGGGCTGGCCGGACGGTCATTGACAGCAGCATGACTCATTATTGCGATACTCCTTTCCCTAGAAACGAGGTCGCATGCTAGCAATTCCAGTCAATCCGTCTCATGACCGATCGCAAAAGAATGATTAATTTTGATTAAATATTGCGGAATAAAATCCCAAGTTGTGGCCTAACGCACACTTGTTACTCTGCCATCACGGCATCTAGCAGTGGATAACGCCCGACCTGGCACTCCACCACAAAACCGCTCGCCTCGACTTGCGCCACTGTAAGCGGCTTGCTGAACAGATATCCCTGGAACACATGGCACCCCTGGGTCTGCAGGGCGGCCAGCTCGTGAGGCTCCTCCACCCCTTCCGCCATGATCCCCAGCCCCAGATTGGTGGCCATGGCTGCAGTCGCCCGGATCACCGGCAAGTTGAGACCGACCACGAAGGAGCGATCCAGCTTGATGTTGTTGATCGGCAACCGGTTGAGATAGGCCAGCGAGGAGTAGCCGGTACCGAAATCATCGATGGCAATCTTGATCCCCTGCTCGCTCAAATCGTCGAGAATGCCGAGGCACCCCTTCATATCGAGCATCAGCACGGTTTCGGTCAGCTCCAGCGTCAACAGGGAGGCATCCACCCCGTGCAGCTCCAGCTGCTGGCGAACTTGCCCGGGCAGCGCCGACGAGAGCTGGAAACCGGAGAGGTTGACGGAGACCGGCACCCGCTGATGGAAGCGCTTCTGCCAGCTGGCTACCTGTGCCAGCGCGGTGGAGAGCACCCAGCTGCCGATCTCGCGGATCAGCCCCATCTCTTCGGCCAGCGGGATAAATTCCACCGGCGACACATGGCCGAGCACCGGGTTGTACCAGCGCAGCAGTGCCTCGTAACCGATCAGACGCCGTTTGGCGGCATCGACCTGCGGCTGGTAACAGAGGCTCAGCTCCTGACGGCCGATGGCCTTGGCCAGAAACTGTTTGAGATTGAGCTTGCGCTGCAGGGTCTGTTGCATGCTGGGGGTGAAACGCTGCCAGCGCAGCCGCCCCATCTGCTTTGCCTGATACATGGCCATATCGGCACGGGTGATAAGGTTGTCCCCGTCATCCGCATCATCGGGATAGATGGCGATACCGATACTGCCACCGATGGTCACCTCCGGCAGCCCGCTCAGTTGCAGCGGCTTGGTCATCTGGGAGAGCATCTGATCGGCCACCTCTTGCGCCCGATCCCCCTGATTGCCCAGCGGCACCAGTGCGGTGAATTCATCGCCACCGAGGCGAGCCAGCTCCACATCCCGCGGGCAAATCTGTTTGAGGCGACCGGCGACCCGCTCCAGCAGGCGGTCTCCCGCCTTGTGGCCGTAGTTGTCGTTGACCAGCTTGAAGTTGTCCAGATCCATGAACACCAGCGCGAAACGCTCCCCCAGCCCACAATAGGCCTCAAGGGATTTCATCAAGCCATACCGATTGAGCAGGCCGGTCAGGGAGTCGTGCCAGGCGAGGTGGCGATGCTCCAGCTCTTCGAGTTTGCGATCGGTAATATCCCGCATGGTGAGCAGAATGCGGGCCCCCTGCTGGATATAGCGGAACTGATACTGGAACCAGCGCATCCCCTTGAGGGTTCGGCACTCCCCCTCGGTCACCACTTCATCGAGACGGGAGAGCTTCTGGTAGAAGCTGTCATCATTGCCGGAGAAAACCTGGGAGAGCTTGGCGATCTGGTGGCCGAAACACATTTCGAAGTGATAGTTGCCACTCTCGAACACACCATGGCTATCGAACAGGCAGGCAAGGGTATCGCCGGTTGCCAGCGAGGACTCCTGATAGAGGGTATCGGAGTCGAGCACCGCTTCGGTCATCATCATCAGACGGCCAGCCAGCTGAATGCCAGAGAGGCGTAGATAGATCTGCTTCTTGACCCCCTTTGGGGAGAGGGTCCACCACTCGTTGTAAC
Source organism: Aeromonas sp. Y311-2 (assembly GCF_027706025.1). NCBI lineage: Bacteria > Pseudomonadati > Pseudomonadota > Gammaproteobacteria > Aeromonadales > Aeromonadaceae > Aeromonas > Aeromonas sp. Y311-2. The sequence goes on from NZ_JAPDCL010000016.1 coordinate 18,727, forward strand.
TGCGCCCCTGCTGAAAATCACCCAGATAGCGCTGTAGCAGCAGATCGATGGCGGTTGCCATATCGGCAGAGAAGTCGCGGGAGCAGAGTTCGTCGAGAGACGTCGCCTCCCACACGGAGAGCGCGGCGCTGTTTGCCCAGAAAATATGGTGATGCTCGATGTCATAAACCCAGATCGGGGTATGCAGAACATCCATCGTCTTCAGTAACCGTTCGTCAAGCGTATTCATCTGGTCAAGGTCATTCATGCTGGATGGTCACTGGTTAACCGGAAAACAGATCTGGCAAACCGCTAGCTGCAGAATGCAAGGTGCAAATACCTCTCGGCCATTATCCCTTTTCACATAGCCAAGAGCGGACAAAACTATTTCAGATATCAACAACAGGGCAGCCTGTACGGCAATACTACAAAGGACTCAGCCAAGGACCCTGTTAATCCAGGCAAATCATATAGTCGATTTTTAACTTTTTTCCCCAGTAAAAACAAGCACTAAGAGCTATCCACTCGAGACCTTGAAAGAGCAATTGCATATTTGCTGCGACAAATTTGTTATTAACATTTAAATCAATGGTGGAAATAGTCATCACTCTCTGTCACAAAGCTTCCATTAATTAACCAAGCGGATGGATAAACAGCCAAAAAAACGCCAAAACGGACAAAAATAGTTCACTAAGGCGGAATTGATATACCCCAAATTCATTTTTCAACAGGCAATGAGCAAAACCCGAATATATGATCTGCATCACATTGGCAGTGGATGGCAAACCACCCCGGCTGAGTACGCAGAGCAACCCGGCGCCCTTCCATCAGGTTGCAATATCGGCCTTCGCCTGCGGTTATAGCTGAACAAATCAGGGAATATGGCAAACATCACTGCCGCAGTACCATTTGGCATCGTGCCGGAATAATCACTAGCTCGGGGAAACTGAGATGACGGGCGGGTGGATAACTGGTATCAACAGAAATCGAATCCAGATCAATTAAACGCTGAATTACCCTTGCCAACCCGGAACGCTCTTTTTATGGTTGCCCCCTTGTTACACCCAGAACAGCGTTTATGAAGCACATCGAAGAGTTCTACCTGTTCGTCAAGGTGGTGCAAGAGGGAGGATTCTCCCACGCTGCAGCCGCACTGGGCATGCCAACAGGCACCATCAGTCGACGCATTTCCCAGCTGGAAGAGCAACTGGGTTGCTCCCTGCTACATCGCTCTACCCGCAAGCTCCGCCTTACCGATGATGGCCTCAGATACTACGAACGTCTCTGCACGCCACTCGCACAAATCGAGCAGGCCACCAGCGAGATCCAGGGTCAAGAGGCCGATATCACAGGGCTTATCCGGGTAGCGGCACCCATCGCGCTCTCCAACACCATCCTCATCGATATGCTGGCCGAATTCGGGCTGCACTATCCCGAGGTACAGTTCGATATCACCCAGACCAATGATCACCAGCACCTGTTCGACAATGATCGGGACCTGGTGTTCTTCAACGGTGAGCTGCCCCAGTCGCTGCCCAATGCGATCTGTCTCGGCCATATCGAGTACGGCCTGTTTGCCTCACCACTCTATTTGACCAAGAAGGGCACTCCCTCCCATCCCAACCAGCTGGAAGAGCATGATCTCATCTACTGCTGGCCTCACCAGCACTGGCAGCTGACCGACAAGGATGGCCAGAGCGTCTGCATCAAACGCAGCGCCAAACTGACCGTCAACCAGACCCAGGCCGCGGTACGCGCAGCCCGGCGTCATCTGGGGATCGTCAACGCCCCGCTGCACTATCTGAGCAGCTTCCTCCATGACGAGCAGCTGGTGCCGGTACTGACCGACTGGCAAACCGGCAATCGCCCCTTCTACATGTTGTGTTGCCAGCACCAGTTCGCTCCGTTGCGTGTTAAGATGTTCGTTGAATTTGTTGAAAAATACTCAGCACGCTATCGCAATCGGCAGTGGGACAACCAATTTTCACAAGGTGATAGCCTCACCCATTGCATCTGACCGTTAGCGGGCCACACTTATAGCATCCCTTGCCAACAGAGCCTGCCTAACGCCATGAATGTATTGATATGTGATGACTCCGGGTTTGCCCGCAAACAGCTGGCGCGGGCGCTCCCGGCCGACTGGAAAGTCGATTTGCACTACGCAGCCAATGGTCTCGAAGGGATCGAACAGGTGCTGATGGGTCATGGCGATCTCATCTTCCTCGATCTGACCATGCCGGAAATGGACGGTTACGGCGTGCTGGAGACCCTCCAACGGGAGGGGTTGCGCAACAAGGTGATCGTGGTCTCCGGGGATATCCAGCCAGAGGCCTATCAACGGGTCATGGGGCTGGGGGCGCTCGATTTCATCAAGAAACCCGCCGCCCCAGAAACCCTGCTCGCCCTGCTCAAACAACACGGTTTCTGGAGTGCCGCCCCGAGTGGTCAACCAAGCGCCCCCGAGCAGCTGACAAGCGGCGTGGTAGCCGATGCAGGCGTCAAGATCACCCCCGAAATCCGCGATGTCTATCAGGAGCTGGCCAACGTCTCCATGGGTCAGGCAGCCGACTTGCTGGCTCGTCTGCTCAACGCCTTCGTGGTACTGCCTATCCCCAACGTCAACGTGCTGGAGGTCTCCGAGCTGCATATGGCCCTCTCGGCCGCTGCGGATTCAGATACCCTCTCCGCCGTCTGTCAGGGGTTTATCGGAGCGGGGATCGCCGGTGAAGCGCTGATCCTGTTCCATGACTCCAGCTTCAAAGATTTGGCCAAGCTGATGAACCATCAGGGGACGCTGGACCGCACCGCCGAACTGGAGCTGCTGATGGATACCGCCAACGTGCTGATCGGCGCCTTCCTGCGCGGCTACGCCAACCAGCTCGACACCCCCTTCAGTCAGGGGCACCCGGTGGTGCTCGGCCAGCACAGACCCATCAACGAGCTGATCAACACTAACAAGAGTCGCTGGCGCCGCACGCTCGCCATCGAGATCAACTACCGGATCCAGGATTACGCGGTGCAGTGTGATCTGCTGCTGCTGTTTACCGAAGATTCCATCGCCACCATGAACAACAAAATCATGCACATGCTCTAGGAGTGACTATGGAAATCCGTGAATTTCATTGGTTGATGAACATAGTCCAGAACCTGGACGTAGGCCTGGTGGTGCTCGACAAGGAGTACAAGGTTCAGGTGTGGAACGGCTTTATGGAGAGCCACAGCGGCCGACTGGCCAGTGACGTGCGCGATGGCGTACTGTTCGAGCTCTTCCCCGATGTGGACAGAGCCTGGTTCGAGCGCAAGGCCAACATGGTCTTCAAGCTCAATAACCGCGCCTTCAGCACCTGGGAGCAGAAGCCCTATCTGCTGCGTTTCTCCAACTACCGCCCCATTACCGGCTCGGCCCCCCACATGTTCCAGAACCTGACCCTGGTACCACTGGCCGATTTCGGCGGTCAGGTGACTCACATTGCGGTGATGATCTACGATGCCACCGATGAGGCCATGCTGATGAGCGGCCAGCGGCAGGCTTGAGCTTGCTGCAAATAACAGAGGGCGCCGCGGCGCCCTCTGTTATTTCGGTATAAACAGGTCTCGGTATAACCTCTACCTCACCAGCCGTCTCAACGCGCTCCGAGATACTCGGTGAAGGCGTCGATCACCTCTTCAATATCGTCATCGTTGATCTGCAGATGGGTCACCAACCGCAGCTCGCCGTAACCGGAGAAGAGGATCCCCCGCTCCTTCATAAAAGCGAGCAGAGGGGCCGATTCCCCCTCATGCAGCCGCAGGAACACCATGTTGCTCTGCACCAGCGAGAGGTCGAGCTCGATGCCCGGCTGTGCAGCCAACCCTTCGGCCAGCCGTTTGGCACGGCGGTGATCATCGGCCAGGCGGGTCACATGCTGCTCGAGGGCAAACAGACCGGCTTGCGCCAGAATCCCCGCCTGACGCATGCCACCTCCCAGCATCTTGCGTAGGCGGCGCGCACGGGCGATGAAATCGTGGCTGCCCACCAGCAGCGAGCCCACCGGTGCGCCCAACCCCTTGGAGAGACAAATCGAGATGCTATCAAATGGAGCGGCGATCACCTCGACCGGGGTCTCGCTGGCCACGGCGGCGTTAAAAAGCCGTGCGCCATCGAGATGGAGCTTCAAGCCACGTTCAGCAACAAATGCCCCCATCTCCTGCAGATAGGAGAGCGGCAGCACCTTGCCGTTGTGGGTGTTCTCAAGGCAGATCAGGCGAGTCTGGACGAAGTGGGCATCATCAGGGGCCAGCGCAGCCTTGATATCATCGAATGCCAGCGTGCCATCGCGCTGCATCGGCAAGGGTTGCAGGGCTACGGAGCCCAGCACGGCACTCCCCTGCGCTTCATAGCGATAGATGTGAGCGGCGTTGCCGAGGATGGCCCCCTCACCGCGCTGACAGTGGCTCATCACCGCCAACAGATTGGACATGGTGCCGGACGGCACAAACAGCGCCGCCTGTTTGCCCAGCAATCTGGCCCCAAAGGCCTCCAGCGCGTTGACGCCCGGATCTTCACCATAGACATCGTCACCGACTTCGGCGTGGAGCATGGCTTGACGCATGGCGTCAGTAGGCTGGGTGACGGTGTCACTTCGTAAATCGATATAGCGCATGAGATCCCTCCTGAAACAGGAGAGTGACGTTAGCCATGCGCCCCTCGCTTGGCAAGGGGCGCATGAGCAGAATGTGAAGCCAATAGACGTCCATAGAACCCGCAGGCGGGATTTACCAAGGCAGCGGCTGACCGTTGAGATCCAGTAGCTGACCCGATTGGGTCAACGATAACCCCTTGATGAGATTGAGCAGTTTCACCGCCACCTCGGCAGGCTCCTGCAATTGCTCCGCAGGCAACTCGCTCAGAAAGGGGGTGTTCATCGGGGAGTCCATCAAGCCGGGCGCCACCGCCACCACCCCCGCTTGCGAGAAACGTTGCGCCCACTCGAGGGCCAGAGTTTTCACCCCCATGTCGAGGGCCGCCTTGCTCATCCGATAGCTGTAACGTCCCCCCTCCAGATTGGAGGTGATGGAGCCCGCCAGATCGGAGATGGCACAGAGCCACAGCGGATGGTCATTGCCCATCAACCGACTGAAACGGGCAGCCAGCGCCAGTGTTGGCCAGGCATTGGCCAGCAGGCTGTCGCACAGCCACTTGGGGTGCACCTCTTCGACCCGCCGCTCTGGCATAAAGCTGACATCGTGCAACAGGCCGATGGTGTTGATTACCACAGTGGGAAGCGGATCGGTGTCGTAGAGGGTAAACAGGGCGTCGAACGAGATGGCGTCCACCTCTTGCAGCGGGAAGAAAGCCCCCATCTCGATCCCTTTTGGATAGGTGCGCCCGGCCAGAAGGAAGGACTCCCCCCTTGCCATCAGCTCTCTTGCCAGCGCCGAGCCCAGCGCACCACTTCCGAGGATCAAGTAGCTCATCGCCCATTCCATGGAGAGTTCTCTTGCTTAGAGCGTATCAGAATAATCAACCGGCCGTGACACGACCAAAGGGTAATATGCCCCTCATCACGCTTCCCCCAGATGGCGACCAAACTCCCGCGCCAGCGCCAAGTCGAGAAAACCGTCCGCTTTCTTGTGGGTGCGCAAAAACTGGTAATAGGCAAGCAGGGTGACCAGTGCCTCCTCATCGGGCAGCCCCACCCCGGGTTGCTGCTCGCCCAGCAGTAGCTGCGCCGCTGCCAGCGCCTCCCTGTCTACCACTTCCGCCTGACGGTAGAGATAACCGCAGCCGGTTGCCAGCCACTCCAGCGAGCAGTTGGCCCCCATGGCGATCTGGTTGGCCCGCGCCAGGCCAGGCTCGGCTCCCTTCAAATATTTGCGGATCAGCGCTTCACTGAGCCCCACCTTGCGGGCAAACGCGCTCACGCTCATCTCCCCGATCAGGCTCTGCAAGCGCTCGGCAAATCCTTCCATCCAACTCTCTCTCCTACTCTGCGATCAGAACCAAAGTTCGAATCATGCCATTGCCCATTATTGCTTTGCCAGCCACATGAGGCCAAGATGCCCGCAGTCATCTATGTTGCACATCGTTTTCGCATCGTGTTTTTCAAGGAGTCAACCATGTCTGTATCCCGTGTCGCCCTGCATCCGCAAGGCCCCACCTTCTCTCGCCTCATCATGGGTTACTGGCGCCTGATGGAGTGGCAGCTCTCTCCGTCCGCTCTGCTCGATCTGATGAAATATCATCTGGATCTGGGGGTCACCACCATCGATCACGCCGATATCTATGGTGGCTACCAGTGCGAAGAGGCCTTTGGTCACGCCCTGCGCCTCGAGCCTTCCCTGCGCAGCCGGATGGAGATCGTCACCAAGTGCGGTATCGCCCTTACCGCCAAGCCGGAGCATGCTCTCAACCACTACAACACCGGCAAGGACCATATCATCGCCAGCGCCGAGGCCTCGCTGCGCAAGCTCGGCACCGACCATCTGGACCTGCTGCTGATCCACCGCCCGGATCCCCTGATGAACGCTGATGAAGTGGCCGACGCCTTTATCACCCTGAAACAGGCGGGCAAGATCAAGCACGCCGGGGTATCCAACTTCACCGCCCGTCAGTTCGAGCTACTGCAATCGCGCCTCCCCTTCCCGCTGGTCACCAACCAGCTGGAGATCTCGCCGCTTCATCAGGAAGGGACCCTCGATGGTACCCTGGATCAGTGCCAGCAGCTTGGCATCAAGCCGATGGCCTGGTCATGTCTCGGCGGCGGCCGACTGTTCAGCGATGACGCCTATGCCCCGCTGCGTGCCGAACTGGAGCAGATCCGTCAGGAAGTGGGCGCCCAGACTATCGAGCAGGTGGTCTACGCCTGGGTAATGATGCTGCCAAGCCAGCCGCTGCCATTGATTGGCTCCGGCAAACGAGAGCGGATTGCTGCCGCCGTGGCCACCGAATCCATCGTCCTCAATCGCCAGCAGTGGTTCCGCATCCGCAAGGCGGCGCTCGGTTACGACGTCCCCTGATAACAGCAAAACGTCCAGAAACAAAAACGGCATGGGGGAAACCCATGCCGTTTTTTTATTGCCGAGGCACCTTAGCGGTGGCGCTGTTGCGGGCGACCACGGGGAGCATCTGTCTTCGGTTTGGCCTGGTTGACGGTGATGGTACGGCCACCGACTTCTGTGCCATGCAGACCAGCGATGGCCTTTTCGGCATCACCATTGACCGGCATTTCAATAAAACCAAACCCCTTTGACTGGCCGGTATCGCGGTCGATGATGATATCAACCTTGTCGACCTGTCCAAACTGGCTGAACAGGGTTTTCAGTTCGTCGGCCGTCATCCGGTACGACAGATTTCCTACGTAAATCTTCATGCCATCCACTCTCGATTCAAGGTGCCTTCTCTATGCAATTCCCAGCATAACGGTAAGGGCACAACCCCTATGCCGGACCTGCCATGGCTTCATGCCGTGGCCTTCTCCACACTGTCGTCAAGTGATTGATCTCTTGGGTTAACAGTGCAGACAAGATCAATTCGAGTCACTGGCAGTATCTGAGCTTTGCCGGGAATTGTCGAGAAAATAGTCGACTCAGGCCGATTGCAGATCTGACAACCGTTGCGCCAGCATCCGGCGACCGTGCCAGGCCCGTTTAAAGCCGAAGCGATAGACAGACGGGCTCACCAGATGGAGCTCCCCCGCCTTGAGATCCAGCAAGGCCATAGCCGCCGCCAGCTCCTCTTCACTCAGTTGCAGATCGAGGCTGAAGTCGAGCCACTGGCCGTCGTGACCCACTCGCCGCTCCCGTTCGAGCGCCACCAGCTGGCTGCGGGGCAACGCCAGCGCCTCATCCTTGTTGCCATTGAGCAGATAGATATGCTGTTCGTCCCACCCCAGCTCCGCCAGGCGCCAGGGCTGCCAGCTGCGGGGCAGCGACACCATGATCCCGGTGATGCCACCAAAGAGCACGCCCACCCAGTTGAGCAGCACCATGGCGCCCCAACCATCCCACAAGGAGGCCGCCACCACGCCCCAACTCACCAGCAACAGCAGAAAAATGACGCAGCGATAGCGAACCGCTGGCGGCATCAACAGCTGCACCTGCGAACCGGCAAGCAAGGATGTAATACGCATGAAAAGCTCCTGTCATCACGAAATGGCGCCATTGTGAATAGCCATCAGGATGCTGACAAGGGGGTTTTCTTTGTCATCCCCCTATAAAATCAATACCATGGCGTAAATGATTCTCAGTGGAACCCGCTTCTTGACCAGCTCGCAACCCTGTGTGCGCTTTTGTGGCGTCGACAAATTCTATGGCGATTTTCAGGCTCTTCATCACATCGATCTCACCATTGAACGGGGAGAGAAATGGGTTATCTGTGGCCCATCAGGCTCGGGAAAATCGACCCTGATCCGCACCATCAACGGGCTGGAGGGGATCGACGACGGCCAGCTGTTCCTGTTTGGCGAGCCGGTGACCCCTTCCTACCTGCGCCGCCTGCAAGGTCGGGTTGGCATGGTGTTTCAGCAGTTCAACCTCTTCCCCCATATGACGGTGCTGGAAAACCTGATGGTGGCGCCGGTGCATACCCTAGGGTTGCGCCCTGAGGAGGCCAAAGCCCGGGCGCTCGGGCTGCTCGAGCGGGTGCGCATTCAGGCACAGGCCGACAAGTACCCCCACCAGCTCTCCGGCGGCCAGCAGCAGCGGGTCGCCATCGCCCGCTCCCTCTGCATGCAACCCGAGCTGATGCTGTTTGACGAGCCCACCTCCGCCCTCGACCCCGAGATGATCCGCGAAGTGCTCGATGTGATCCGCGAGCTGGCTGACGAGGGGATGACCCTGATCTGCGTCACTCACGAGATGGGCTTTGCCCGTCAGGTGGCGGATCGGGTGCTCTTTATGGATGAGGGGAAAATCATCGAGTCGGCCCCGCCCGCTCAGCTGTTCAACGCCCCTCGTCACCCGCGTACCCGGGCCTTCCTCGAACAGGTGCTCAGCTATCATGGCTAGGCTCAATCGCCCCCGCCTGCTCGGCTGGTTGTCAGGCACTGTGATGCTCTGTGCGCTACTGGGCTGTGCACTCTATAGCGGCGCTCGCCAGATGGGCTATGAGTGGCAGTGGCCGCGGGTGTTGCCCTTTCTCGGCGAATGGGATGAGGGAACCTTTTATGCCGGCCCCTTGCTAAACGGCCTGCTGGTCACTTTGCAGGTAGCGCTGCTCAGTCTGTTGGGCACGATGGCTGTCGGGGTGTGCGTGGTTAGCCTGCGGCTGTTTCCCTCCAGGCTCGGCCCCTGGCTCGCCATCGCCTATCTGGCGCTGGTGCGCACCACGCCCCAGTTGGTGCAGCTCTATATTCTCTATTTCTTGCTGGGCCCCATGCTGGGATTGGCCCCCCTTGCCTGCGCCGTGTTGAGCCTCTCCCTCTATCAGGGGGCCTTCACCGCCGAAGTGCTGCGTGCAGGTGTACAGGCCATTCCCAAAGGACAGTGGGAGGCAGCCCAGTCGCTTGGCTTGTCACGGGCCATCACCCTGCGCAAGGTGATCCTGCCCCAGCTGGTGCGCATCACCTTGCCGCCGCTCACCAACGAGCTGGTCTCCCTTATCAAACATTCGGCGCTGGTGAGTGTGATCGCCATCTTCGATCTGACCAACGAAGGGCGTACTCTGGTTGCCGATACGTTTCTGACCTTTGAGGTGTGGTTTACCGTGGCCGCCCTCTATTTGCTGTTAACCCTGACGCTGTCAGCCTGTTCGCGGGTGCTGGCCCGTCACCTGAATCCGGATCAACAAGGACGCTAACCATGAATCTGTCATTCAAGACCACCCTGTCGGGCGCTGCCCTGCTACTGACAAGCCTGCTCACTCCGGCACTGGCACAAACTGCCCCCTCCGACACCCAGGCACAGATCGAGCAGAGCGGTACCCTGCGGGTCGGCATGTCCACCTTCGCCCCCTGGGCGATACGCGACAAGCAGGGGGCCCTGATCGGTTTCGAGATTGACGTGGCCCGTCGCCTCGCCACAGATAACGGCTGGCAGGTAGAGTTCGTGCCTACCGCCTGGGATGGCATCATCCCCTCCCTGCTGGCGAAAAAATATGACGTCATCATCGGCGGCCTCACCATCACCCCCGAGCGGGAGAAGAGCGTGCGCTTCACCCAAGCCTACTCCCATTCGGGGGTGCAGCTGGCCGCCTCCAGCACGCTGGCCAAAGAGAAGAAAACCGTGGCGGACTTCAACCAGCGCGGGGTGATCCTGGCGGTACGTCGTGGCGCCTCACCGGTACAGGTGGCAAAAGAACACTTCCCCAAGGCCACCCTGCGCCAGTTTGATGACGAGTCACAGGTATTTCAGGAGGTGCTGAACGGCCGCGCTCACGGCGCCCTCTCCTCTTCCCCGAAACCCGAGCAAGAGGCGCTGCGCCACCCGGATGCCCTCTTTATGCCGTTTGCCGAGCCGTTGGCACAAGGCGATGAAGGCTTTGCCCTGCGCAAGGGGGATGATGCCCTGGCTGAACAGTTCAACGAGTGGATCGCCGCCCGTCAGGCCGATGGCTGGCTCAAGGCGCGCCATGACTACTGGTTCAAGTCGCTGGCGTGGGAAGCGCAGGTCGCCAACCCCTGATGCTGATTGCTCTAAAAGAGACCATCCGGCGCATCGTCCGTGGGGCATGTCGGAACATCAACTGGCTGGATGGGGCGATCGCCCTGATCCTGCTGCTGGCTGGCCTCTGGCTGACCAGCCGCTTGCACATCGGGGTAGCCTATCAGTGGCGCTGGCATGAGGCCTTCGATCTGCTGTTCACCCCTGGCCCTCACGGCGAGTTGCCCTACTTTTTCAGCGGTCTGCTCACCACCTTGCGCATCGCCCTGCTCGGCATGGTGCTGGCGCTGCTGCTCGGCACTGCGCTGGGGGTAGCCGCCTTCAGCCGCCGCCCCTGGCTGGTGATGCCCGCGACCCTGTTTATCCAGCTGATCCGCAATCTGCCGCCGCTGGTCTTTATCTTCATCTTCTACTTCTTTATCGCCAACCAGCTGCTGCCTGCGAGCGGCCTCTCACGCTGGCTCGGCACCGTATCACTCTCCCCGTGGCAAGAGGCGCTGTTTGGCCCACCTGCCCGCTGGGAAAACCTCATCTCAGGCACCCTCTGCGTTGGCATAATCAGCGCAGCCTTCGTCGCCGAGATCGTCCGCGCCGGGCTGGCCGCCATCCCCCGTGGCCAGTGGGAGGCGGCTCAGAGCCTCGGGCTCTCTCCCTGGGTGCGGCTGCGCCATGTGATCCTGCCGCAGGCCATGCTGCTGATGCTCCCCCCCCTCACCGGCCAGCTCATTGCGCTGGTGAAGGATACCGCCATTGTTTCCCTTATCTCGGTGCAGGAGCTCACCTTCGTCGGCACCGAGATGGCCAACTCCAGCGGACTGGTCTACGAGATCTGGCTGCTGGTGGCCGCAGCCTATTTATCTATATGTTTGAGTCTGTTCGTATTGCTGAGCCGACTCGAAGCAAGACAAGGAGCACGCACATGCTGACGTCCCTGTTGCTGGCGACCGTATTGCAGGCAGAAGCCATCGGCGGTTATGCCGCCGGTTGCCTGAAAAACGGCGTATCCCTGCCCCTTGAAGGGCCGGGTTATCAGGTGATCCGCACCAAGCGGCTGCGCTACTACGGCCACCCCGACCTCATCCACTATCTGCAAGCGCTGGCCAACCAGACCCGCATGGCCGGGCTGCCGGATCTCTACATCGCCGATCTGGCGATGGCCCGTGGCGGCCCCTTTACCTCCGGCCATCGCAGCCATCAGACCGGACTTGATGCCGATATCTGGTTTCGCATGGCCAACCGCCCCATCAGCAAATGGGAGCAGGATGCCCCCAAGGAGTGGGCGCTGATCGACGAACCCAGCTACAAGATGTTGCCGGGTCGCTTTGGCCCCCAGCAGCTCACCCTGCTGCGGCTGGCGGCCAGCAAACCCGAGGTGGCCCGCATCTTCGTCAATCCGGTGATCAAATCCGCGGTCTGCCAACAGGCTGGTAACGAACCCTGGGTCGCCAAGCTGCGCCCCTGGGTGGGCCACTTCAGCCACTTCCACGTGCGGCTGCGCTGCCCGGTGGGCAGCCCCGATTGTGAACCTCAGGCCCCCATTCCGCCCGGCAATGGCTGTGGGGAAGAGCTGGCATCCTGGCTCAAAGACAAGCCCCAGCTGCCCAAGGTCTCCGGCATCAACAAGCGACCTGAACTACCTGCTCGTTGTGGCAACTGACCCCAAGCTGGTATGGTGGTGCACGCTTGGTCGTACACCATCCATGGCGCACTATCGACTCGAAATACCAAAGGAGAACAACAAGATGGCCACATCACTCTGGCGCAGAATCACGCAGAGCCTGTTGACCCTGACCCTGCTGCTCGGCCTGACCGGCTGCGGCATGAACAACATTCCGACCCTGGATGAGCAGGTCAAGGCGAGCTGGGGACAGGTTGAGAACCAGTATCAGCGCCGTGCCGACCTCATTCCCAATCTGGTCGCCACCGTCAAGGGCTACGCCAGCCATGAGCAGGAGACCCTCAAAGCGGTCACCGATGCCCGTGCCCGGGTCGGCAGCGTGCAGGTGAGCGATCCTGCCCAGCTCAAGGAGTTTGAAGCGGCGCAGAACCAGCTCTCCAGCGCCCTCTCCCGCCTGATGGTGGTGGTAGAGCGCTACCCCGAGCTGAAAGCGGATCAGCAGTTCCTTGCCCTGCAGGCCCAACTGGAAGGAACCGAGAACCGCATCTCGGTGGCACGCCGCGACTATATCGAGGCGGTGCGCCAGTTCAATACCGAGATCCGCACTTTCCCCGGCGTTATCTGGTCCAAGCTGCTCTACTCGGATCTGGAAGCCAAACCCAGTTTCAGTGCCAAACCCGGTGCCGATGAGGCGCCCAAGGTCAGCTTCCAATGAAGATGATGCTGCGCTGGTTTCTTCCCTGTCTGCTGCTCTGGGCCAGTGCCCTGCAAGCGGCACCCGACTTCCCGACGCTGAGCGGACGGGTGGTGGATGAAGCCAGTCTGATGTCCCGCAAACAGGCCCATCAACTGACCCAGCAACTGGCGGCCTTTGAAAAACGCAGCGGCATCCAGCTGGTGGTGGTCTCTGTCGACAGCCTCGATGGGGAGACTATCGAGGAGTACGGCTACCAGCTCGGTCGCCACTGGGGGATCGGCCAGAAAGACAAAAACAATGGCGTGCTGTTGCTGATCGCCCAGGATGAGCGCAAGGTGCGGATCGAGGTAGGCTATGGATTGGAAGGCGCCCTGCCCGACGCCATCGCCGCCAACATCATCCATGGCCGCATCCTGCCCGCCTTCAAGCGCGGCGATATGGTGGCCGGGATCATGGCGGGCAGCCAGAGCATCATGAAGGCACTCGCCGGAGAATATCAGCCGGTCGAGCAGCCAAAGAGTGACAAGGGTGGCGGCCCCTGGCTGTTTATTCTGGTGGTGATTGCGATGATCGTGCTCCACAACCTGCGCGGCGGTGGTGGCGGTGGGCCGGGAGGACGACGTCGGTCGACCTACATGGCCGGTGGATTGGGTGCCGGCTCCTTTGGTGGTCGCTCCGGCGGCGGATTCAGCGGTGGCGGCGGCAGTTTTGGCGGCGGCGGAGCCTCCGGTGGCTGGTAACAGGAGTAAAGAGACAAATCATGATTTCTAAACAGTTCTTCCACACGCTTCAGGCAAAGGTGCGCGAAGCGGAGCTAGAGACTGATGCTGAACTGGTCACCGTGCTGGCCCCGGCCAGCGATGGCTATCGCTACATTCCCACCCTCTGGGCGGCGCTGCTGGCGATGCTCACCCCGCTGCTGGTGTTCCAGCTCGGCTTCTGGCTAGGCTGGTACGAAATCCTGCTGGTGCAGTGGTCGGTCTGGCTGCTGCTGAGCCTGCTGTTCCACTGGACCCCCATCAAGATGCGGCTCATCCCGAAGAAGGTTCGCCAGCACCGGGCGGCCCTGATGGCTCGCCTGCAATTTGTCGAGCAAGGGCTGCACCGCACCCGCGACCGGCTCGGGGTGCTGATCTTCGTCTCGGCCGCCGAGCACTATGTAGAAATACTGGTGGATGATGGCATCGCCCAGCATATCGACAACGGCCAGTGGCAGGAGATCATCGACGACTTCGTGGCGCGAGTGCGCAACAGGGAGATCGAACAGGGTTTTCTGGAGTGCGTGGAGCGCGTTAGCGCCATTCTGACCGATGCCTTCCCGGCCACCCGGGATCAAAACGAGCTGCCGGACAGTCTGATCATTCTCGACAAGCCCTGATCCGGTTTAAAAAACCGGCATTCTGCGCAAGGGTTAGGCATTCGGAAAAGATTATGAAAAATAAGGGGAAAAGTGGTTGACCCACACAGCCCTTTCCCCTAAATTACGCCCCGTTCCAGCGCAACAGCGCAGCGAACGAAAATTTGGTGAGGTGTCCGAGTGGCTGAAGGAGCACGCCTGGAAAGTGTGTATACGGCAACGTATCGAGGGTTCGAATCCCTCCCTCACCGCCAAATTTAAAAAAACCGACCTCAGGGTCGGTTTTTTGCTTTCCGGCAAACACCTATGCCGACAAGTGAGCCAGAGCCACGCAGCGGCGGATCATCCACGCACTCATCCCCCGGTTTGAAAAGCCCTGATGGAACATCACTGCTTTTCGTATTGCCAGCTCCCGCCCCTTACCTTGCTTTTGTGATTGCCCCACCCAACAAGCGCTCCTTCCTGTCACAACAGGAGCAACAAGATGATTGCAATGCCATCTTATGGCCGCAACACGCCTTCTTTTATGGACGTTACCCAGCGCCCATTAATTGCTCAGCGATTGGATTTCATTTTGAAAAACTGATACTTAAGTAGCTACACTAGCCATTATCAACATGCAGGGACGTGTAAAAAATGAGCTTGATTGGCTTGGTACTGGCGTTGATCGCCATCCTTGGCGGCAACATGATCGAGGGTGGTCATCCCAGTGCACTGCTCGATCTGCCCGCATTTCTTATCGTGATAGGTGGCACCATAGGTGCTGCGCTGACCCAGTTCCCTTTCTCCGTCGTCGGCAGCACCATGAGGCGTTTCAAATGGCTGCTCTCTCCCCTCAAACTCGACCTGCTGGAACAGGCCCAGTTGCTGGAGACCCTGGCAGGCAACGCCCGCCGCAGCGGTATGCTGGCGCTGGAAGGGATGATCGAGGAGATCAAGGATCCCTTCCTGAAGAAAGGGGTGCAGATGATGGTCGATGGCTACGAGAAGGCCAAAATCCATGAGGTGCTGGAGAACGAGATCGAATTTGAACAGGAAGATCTCGAACAGACGGTCAAATTCTATGAAGCCATGGGCGGCTACTGCCCGACCATGGGGATCGTCGGCGCGGTATTTGGCCTGATCCACGCCATGGGTCTGCTGGATGCCCCCGACAAGCTGGGCGGCGCCATCGCGGTGGCCTTTATCGCCACCATCTACGGGGTATCCGCAGCCAACCTGATCTTCTTGCCGTTCGGCAACCGCTACAAAGGGTTCGCCCACCAGATCCGCCACTACAAGGAGATGACCCTGACCGGCATTCTCTGCATCGTGGATGGCGAATCCCAAGCGCGCCTGCAAGTTACCCTCGAACCTTATCTGGGAGGTCATGGTGGCCAAAAAGAAAAAGGCTGAAGCACCGGAGAACCACGAACGCTGGCTGGTCTCCTATGCCGACTTCATGACCCTGCTGTTCGCCCTGTTTGTGGTGCTCTACTCCTTTGCCATGGCAAAGCAGTCCGAAACCCGGGTGCTTATCCAGGGCTTTATCGAGTCGCTGGGTAAAATCGGCCTCATCTCCCCGCCTGCCGGCTCACCCCTGATGCAGGGGGGCACAGGGATTCTCGAGCCAGAATCAAAAACTACGCCGAGCAGCCCGAAAGAGGAGACTGTGCTGGAGAAAGATGCCCCCATGGCGGCATCGGACCCCTTCAACGAGACCATAGGTGCCTCGGAAAAACCGAGCGCCACCGAAGCCTGGCCCCACAAGACCCGGGAGCAGGAGTGGGTGCAGGTGACCAAGCAGAAGCT
Organism: Aeromonas sp. Y311-2; assembly: GCF_027706025.1. Classification (NCBI taxonomy): domain Bacteria; kingdom Pseudomonadati; phylum Pseudomonadota; class Gammaproteobacteria; order Aeromonadales; family Aeromonadaceae; genus Aeromonas; species Aeromonas sp. Y311-2. The sequence continues at coordinate 34,750 of NZ_JAPDCL010000016.1, forward strand.
GGAGCAGCAGCTAAAGGCCCAGATTGAATCGAAGGATCTGGAGGTCGAGCAGCTTGGCAGTCAGCTGGTGATCCGCATCGGCGAGAAGGCGCTGTTTCCCGCCGATTCGGCGTTCCTGCAGCCCCAGTTCATCCCGCTGGTCAACAAGATCGCCGGCATTTTGGCCAACATCCCGGGGGAGGTAGTGGTCACCGGTCATACCGACAACTCCCAAGCGCCGGTGGAGCTCTATCGCAACAACTGGGAGCTCTCGGTGCTGCGGGCCTCCTCCATCGTGCAGACCATGCTGACCAACCCCCAGCTCGATGCCAGACGAGTCATCGCTCAGGGTGTGGCCGACACCCAACCCCGCTTTGCCAATGACACCCCCGAACATCGCCAGGCGAACCGCCGGGTCGATATCACCCTCTCCCAAGGCAAGGCCGCAGAAGAGTCGCTGCAACTGCTCAAGCCCTGATCCCCTCCGCTCCCGCTTCGCGCGGGAGCCTCTTTTTTAAAAACAAATAACTCAATAATATCAACACCATAAGATCTTAATGATAATGATTGCCATTTATTGTCAAGTGGTCAGGCCTCTGCAATAATGCCGCCCCTCAGGCTTAAATAAAAACAATTATCATTATGAACAAACTGCTTCAGGCATGGCCGGCACTCCTGTGTGCCTCCGCTGGCGCGGCCGATCTTCCCCCTGTGGAGAAGGCTCGCAGCGACGACACCATCATTGTCACCGGGCAACGGGTACAACAGAAACTCTCCGATGTTTCCGGCTCCATTACCGTCATCACCCAGGAAGAGCTGGACCGTCAGGTCGCCAGCGAGCTGACTCATGTGTTTCGCAAGATCCCCGGTGTCTCGGTCACCGGCTCTGCCGGGCGACCGCAAAACATCAGCGTGCGCGGCATCGGTGGCAACCGTATCCTGCTGATCAAGGATGGGGTGCGCGTCAGCGACGGCTTTGGCGCCGACAACATCAATGACAAGGTGGGTCGCTTCAACTTCGACCTTGATGACATCAAGCAGATTGAGGTGGCCAAGGGGGCCGGCTCCTCTCTGCATGGCTCCGATGCCATCGGCGGCACCGTGGTGATGAATACCAAGCAGCCGGAAGATTATCTGCAACAGCAAGATAGCTATCTGGCGGCCAAAACCCTCTACGGTGGCGACAGCAACAAGAAGAAGCTCAGCATGACCGGCGCGGTGCGGGCACTGGAGAGCGAACATCTGTTGCGCCTCTCCGGCTGGCGTGGCAACGAAACCGCCAACTTTGAGGAGAATCGCATTCCGGCGGATCTGGATGGCATGAGCGCCTCCACCAGCAGCCGCCTCCCCCTCAATGCCCATCACGCTCTGCGGCTGGAGCTGGACTACTACGAGGATCACGCCAAACGCCAGATGGGGCCCAAAGCGGTGCCCCAACCCGATGGCAGCTGGGACGTGGTCGGTTTTCAGGAAGATGGCGATCAGCGCACCCAGGGCGGCAAGTTCAGCTGGGAGGCCAACGATCTGGGCATGATCGATACCCTCAACTGGAGCTTGTTTGGCAACCAGTCACGCAACGAAGCCAACCAGCGCCAGTTGCTGCGCAACGATGCCCTGAGCGGCTATCCCAGATATCGCAGCCAGCGCACCCTCTCCACCTTCGAGGAGCTGCGCCTTGGCAGTGAGCTGGAGCTGCAGAGCAAGCTGAGCACCGGCTCGCTGGATCACACCTTCAGCTACGGTGTGGAAGTGGAGCAGGCCAACCACGAGCGGCCGGTCAGCAATCTGACCCTGGAAGATGGCATCACCACCCAGGGACAGAAAGCCCCCTTCAGCAAGGCCGAGACCCGCCGCGATGGTATCTGGCTGAGCGATGTGATCGATCTGGGCAACTGGCAGTTTACCCCGACCCTGCGCTTTGACCGCCAGCGCCTGCGCGCACCGGACAGCAATCTGGCCGAGAACCACAGCGACCACATCTCCCCCAGTGTGGCGGCCAGTTACCGCTTCAACGAGACATGGCGCAGCTGGCTCAGCTATGCCAACGGCTTCCGCGCCCCCGCTTACGATCAGGTTTACGGCAACATTCCTCACTACTTTGCCATGCCGCCGTTCGAGATCATTGCCAACCCCAACCTCAAGGAGGAGACCAGCCACAGTCTGGAGTGGGGAGTGAATGGCCAAAGCGACAACTGGAGCGTCAAACCGGCCGTTTTCTACAACCGCTACTACAACTTCATCGACTGGCGCCAGACCGGTTTTCGCCTCGATGACGGTGTCTTCCTGCGCCAATATCGCAACGTTGCCAAAGCAGAAACCTGGGGCGCCGAGCTGGCCGCCAGCCTCTGGGTGAGCGACGAGTGGGAGCTTTCGACCAATCTGGCCTGGATGGATGGCAAGGATCACCGCGGTGAGCCGCTGCGCACCCAGACACCGCTGGAAGGCAACACCACCCTGCGCTGGCAACAGCTCGACTGGGGGGTTGAGCTCAGTGGCAACTATGCCGCAGCCATGACCAAGGTGCCCCAGTGCGCCAATGCGCAGACTGGCTACAACGGTGCCTGCCAGAGCAGCGCAGGCTGGTTCAGCCTGGACCTCACCGGCGACTGGCAGATCACCGAAGCGCTCAAGGTCAATGCCACCATCGGCAACCTGCTCGATACCCGCTATGCCCGCTATCAGGATGTAGCCGGACTCCCGGCTGGTAGTGACACCTCTCTCTACAGCCAGAGCGGCCGCTACCTGTCAGCCAGCCTCAGCTATCGTTTCGTGGGGATGTGATGAAACATCATGCAATCATGGCGGCCCTGTTGACCGCCCCGTTGGCGTGGGCGCAAGAGGCCACACCTCCGCCAATTGAGTCCCACCCCCACCTGATTTCAGGCAATCCCGCACGCCAGGATCCCTACTTCTGGTTGCGGGACGAGAGCCGCAGCAACCCGGCCATACTCGCCCTGCTCAAGCAGCAAAATCGCTGGAGCGAGCAGCAACTCGCCGCGCAGCAGCCGCTGGAGGCAACCTTACGCGCCGAATTTACCCGCCATCCGGCGGGGGAATCTGTGCCAGAGAACTGGCTTGTGCGCGGCGATCAGGCATGGCTGCTGCGCCCGGATGGCTCACTCTGGCAACGCCACGGGGGCAAGGTGCAACAACGACTTCCCGCTAGAGCGGGTGAGGGCTACTACGACGCGGGCGGCTGGGCCCTGAGCCCGGATAACCGCACACTGGCCATCGCCGAAGACAGGCGCGGCGATCTCGACTATCAGGTCACCCTGCTCGATCTCCAGAGCGGCAAGGCGCTGGCCAGTTTGGCGCAGCGCAGCGCTGATCTCGCCTGGTCACAAGATGGTCGCACCCTCTACACCATCGCCAACGAGCGCTACACCCTACGCCCCTGGCAGCTGCGCGGCTGGCAGGATGGCCAGGAGCAGATTCTCTATGAGGAGCAGGATCCCGCCTGGCTGCTCAGCCTCTATCGCACCACGGATGGCCAGCATCTGGTGTTGCAGGGCAACAACCACGACAGCTCGGAGCAGTACCTGCTCGACTCGGACAAGCCGCAGCAGATCAAACCCCGCCAGCGCGGGGTGGAATACTATCTGGACAGCCAGTCTGGCTGGGTGATCAAGAGCAACCGGGAGGGGTCGTTTGCCCTCTACTCAGCCAGCACGCCGCTCGGTGAGTGGCAGCGCCTGTGGCCCGCCAAAGAGGAGGATCTCGGCGATCCCGAGAAGTGGCGACTGTTTGATCGCCATCTGGTGGTGCAGTTTCGCCAGCAGGGGGAGGATTGGCTCGCCCTGCTCGACCGCAACGGCCATGAACGCCAGCGCCTGCCGCTGGCCAGTGGCGCCGGTACCGGCTGGCTGCAAGGAGAACATGACCCGGCCAGCGACCGCATTCTGGTGCGTAGTCAGGGCTTGAGCCAGCCCCCCGGCCAGCGCTGGCTGGATTTGACCAGCGGCCACTGGATCAACGACCAGCACACCGCAGGCAATAAAGCATTGCCCTATCAGAGCGAGCGGCGCTGGATCACCTCTGCCGATGGCACCCGGGTGCCTGTCTCGCTGGTGTGGCGCAAAGATCTGGCCCCTCGCGCTGTACTGCTCTATGGCTATGGCGCCTATGGCACGCCGATGCGTCCCTACTACCAGAAAGAACTGTTAAGCCTGCTGGATCGGGGCTTTGTCTACGCCATCGCCCATGTGCGCGGCGGCGGCATGCTGGGGGAGCAGTGGACCCGCGACGGACGGGGCATCCACAAGCAGAACGGCATCAGCGACTTTATCGCTGCCGGTCAAGCCCTGCGCCACTGGTCGCCCGACTCAGCTCCCCTGCCCCTGTTTGCCATGGGGGGCAGCGCGGGGGGCACCCTGGTTGCTGCGGCCCTCAACCAGCAACCGACACTCTTTAGCGGCGCCGTGTTGCAGGTTCCCTTCGTCGATATGCTCGGCACCATGAGCGATCCTGCCCTCCCCTTGACCCGTCAGGAGTACCAGGAGTGGGGCAATCCGGCCAAGCCCGCAGAGTATCAGGCGATGCGCCGCATCAGCCCCTACGACAACCTGCACCGCGCCCCCTACCCGCCCCTGCTGGTCACTACCGCCCTGCACGACAGCCAGGTGCCCTACTGGGAGCCGGTCAAGTGGCTGGCCCGCCTGCGGGAGCACAGCACGGGCTCCGGCCCCTACCTGCTGCTGACCGAACTGGAGGGAGGCCACCGCGCCGGTGGTGGCGATCGGGCTCGTGAATTTGCCTTCTTGTTGCATCTGGCGGGGATCAATCAATGACCCTGCCGCTGATTGGGAGTACCACTATGAAACCCCTGTTGCCCGCCCTCTTGCTGGGGCTGGCTGGCTTTTCCACTCAGGCCGCCGAACTGCGTTTTGTCGAACAGGACGCCCCGGCCGATACCCGCCTCTGGCTCGAACAGCAGCTCGGCGTCACCCTGAGTGATGCCCCGGCCTATCAGCGCCAAGGCAAGCTGGGCCACTATCTGCATTATCGCCAGCAGCTCAATGGCACACCGATCGCCGGCCTGATGGCCGCCGTCAGTCTCGATGAGCAGGGTCGCCCGTGGCGCCTTTATCACAATACCCGGCTGATGCAGGCACAGGCGGCTCCATGTGATGAGGCAAGCCGCGCCGGGGTGGATGCCTATACCGCCACGCTGGATGGTACGGTGTGGCAATTCGCTGGCAGTGACGAAGCCCAGCCCTGGTACTGGCAGGATGGCGACACACTGACTGCGGCCTGGCGTCTGCTGGCGGTGGAAAGCCAGCCGGGCAACAGCAAAAGCAGCCACTGGCAACTGTTTGTCACCTGCGATGGCAGCGCCCTGCTGGGGCGCACGCTGCAAGAGGCCAACAGCCGTGCCGAAGCGGCCCCGCTGGCAGGGGAAGCGGCCACGGTGCAGGCCCGCATCTTTGCCCTCGACCCACGCACCCAGCTGCAAGATGGCAATTTGCTGTGGCGCCACGATCTGGTACTGGACAACGGGGCCTATCGCACCGTCCCGCTCACGGTACAAAAGGTGGATGACACCTACCAGCTGAGTGGCCCACGCGCCCGGGTCGTGGATGGCACGGCGCCGGAAACTGCCCCCTTTAGCAGCCCTGATGCCGATGGCTTCCAGCTGGATCACCAGCAGCCCGCCTTCCTCGATATCAATGGCTACTACCATCTGGATCTGGCCCAGCGCCATGTGGAATCCCTTGGCTACCCAACGCTGATGGGCGGCCCCCTGGCCATCGATACCGATGCCGGGGAGCAGGACAACTCTCTCTATGACCCCTTCCTGCGCCGGTTGGAAATTGGCCGGATAGGGGTACCCGATGCGGAAGATCCCATGGTGATCTGGCACGAGTTTGGCCATGCGGTGCAGCACCATATCCTGCCCGACATGGGAGAAGAGGGTGACTGGGGCGCCATCGGCGAGGGCTTTAGCGACTATCTGGCCGCCAGCTGGCGCCAGCGCAGTCCAGAGGCTCGCCAGTTCGAGCCTTTCATGGTCTTCAACTGGGACGCCAGGATCAGCGGCCGGACGCCCCGTCAGCTCGATGATCTGCGGGCGCGCTATCATCCGGGCTTCCTCTATCCGGCTCACCTCACCATCAACGGCAGCAACGGCGACCAGCTGTGGGGCACCCCGCTCTTCACCGCGCTGCGCCAGGCCGTTGAACAATATGGCGAGGTAGCCCGTGACGAGTTCGATACCCTGCTGATTGAATCCCACTTCGGCCTCGGCCCGCAGGTGCGGATGCCCCAGCTGGCGCGGGTCACCGTGGATACCGCCAACCGCCTCTATCCGGACCGCAGCTATGGCAAGCTGCTGGAGCAGGCCTTCCGCCACCACGCCCTGCTGCCCACTCCCATCGCGGCCCGTCTTGCCGATGACAGCTACCTGCTGCCCGGGGAGAAAAAGAGCCTCGCCATCGAATTGACCAACCAGAGCGGCCGCCCCCTGACCGTGGCTGACGCCAGCCTGCTCCCTAGCAAGGGGCTCATGGGTGACGGTCACTGGCAGGGAGAGCTCAACGCCGATGGCACCGCCCGCTGGACCCTGCCGCTGGAAGCAGCGAGCAACCTGACCTGTGGCGAGGCAGTCACCTTGCCGCTGCAGTTCCAGCTCACCCTGCCCAGCCCCACCGAGCGCCAGACCCGCCTTGACCTGCAACTGCCGATCGGTGAACCGCTCTGGCAGCGGGCCATCGGCCAGGGTGGCCAGATCAAGGATGCGGTGAGCGATGAACGGCACGGCCTGTCCCGCTTCACTCTCACCCTGCCCGAGAGCAAGGCCCGTATCGACAGCGGATTCGTGGTCGCCCTCGATCTGGAGCACAGCAAACTGGAGCAGCTGGAGATCTGGCTCACCTCCCCTTACGGCACCCGGATCAGCCTGTGGAACAAGGGTTACGCCAGCCATACCCGGCTCAAGGGGGAGTTCCCCCGTGAACTGGTACCGTTCGAATCACTCGATAAGCTGCACGGCGAACCTCTCGCTGGCCGCTGGCTGCTGGAGATCAACGACACCATCGCCGGTGACACCGGTCAGTTGCGCAGCTGGCGGGTCGCCCAGCAAGTCGGCGCCCGCTGCGACAAGGATGAAGCCCTGCCCAACACCGGCATCATTCCCCTTGAGCAGGATGAAGGGGGTGGCGGCACGACTTCCCCCCTGCTGCTGTTGCTGGCCCTCTGGCCCCGCCTCTGGCGCCGGAGCACCCCGCGCCGCTGAATTCTGCACCACGGGGGTTACCGCCCCCGTGAACCTGTGACCGACTCAAGGAATGTGAAGTGAAACCATCCGTACTGGTTATTGCAACCCTCTCAGCCCTGCTCAGCGCCTGTGGCGGCGGGGAAGATAACGCACCACTGGCGATCCCGGACTACCGAGTCGATGTCGCCCTGCCGACTGCCGGTACCCTGTGCGCCGATCTGGATCAGAACTGGCAATGTGATCCTACCGACCCTGCCGTCAGCGGCGAAGGAGTTGTGGCCCTGGTCAGCCGTTCGGCCAACATCGTCAACTCGCCCCTGCTGTTCGTACCGAGGAGCGGAGGCCTGCTGCTGGCACATCCGGCCGCCAAAGGGGATCCACAACGGCTACAACCGACCCTGCTCAGCACCCTGTGGCAGAGCCGCATTGCCGAAGGGGTGGCAGCCGATCGCGCACTGTCACTGCTGCTGGCCGATCTCGCGCCGCTGCAACCGGGCAGCGACCGCGTGGCCCTCGCGGGCCTCGGCCAGTTTGATCAGGCGCTGCAGCAGGTGGCGATCAGCTTGCAGCAACAGGCCCGCGTACGACTTGCCACCGCCAAGGAGACCCAATTGCTCACCACCAGCTATCGCGCCATCAGCCTGATGCTGGAGCAATTGGCTCAGGAGTGGCAGCGCAACGGCCAGTTTGCCGAAGAGACCCAAAGCGAGCTGCTGACCCTGCTGGTGCAGCAGCAGCCACGCAACCTGCTGACCGTCACCGGCGTCACCACCTTCAGCGATGGCAACGATCCGCTGCTGGAACAGGAGCCCGACGACTATCCGGGACAAGATGCCAGCTGGAATCGCACTCGTCCCCAGCTTGCCTATCGCAAACTCGATGATCTCGGTCAGGTTCTCCCCGACAACGCGCCGAGCTGGCAGTGCGTCAAGGATCTCAATACCGGTTTGGTGTGGGAGGTCAAATCGGACGATCCCTTGAGCCCGGCCTGGAAAAGCAGACCCTTTGCCTATGAAGATGAGCAGTTCAAGGCGACCGCAGGCGAGCAGCAAGCGGCCTACCAGCATATTCATAAGAGGATCGAACAGCTCACCGCCGAAGGAGATCTGTCGGCCCTCGCCCGGGCACAGGCGCTGACCACCATGCTGACCACCCGCGCGTATCAGCAGTGGCTCAATGGCGAGCAGCGCTGCGGCATCAGCCAGTGGCGGCTGCCCACCATGGGTGAGCTGATGTCACTGATGCACTACGGCAGCCTGGCCAAGGACCCGCTGGGTCAGCGCATCATCGTGGATACCCGTTACTTCCCGGATATCGCCTCCTCGGAAGATGACACCTACCATGGCTACTACTGGAGCGCCACCAGCAACACCGCCCAGCGCTTCTCCGGTGGCCCCATCAGCAAACGCACAGTCCTGCTCTTGGGAGAAGATGCGGGCACCACCTATCCCGCGCTGGTGCAGCAAGATACCTATATCGAGCTGATGCAGGTACGACTGGTCGCCACTCCCCAATAATCCGAGGAATATCATGAGCCTTTATCGCTTTTCGTTCGCCATGATGGCACTGATGGCCCCCCTGGCCCACGGTGCTGCCATTTGTGATGACACCATGGATCGCACCGCCCCCTCTGCCCGTTTTCTTGACCATGGCAACGGCACCGTCACGGATCAACACACCGGCCTCACCTGGATGCGCTGCAAACTGGGACAGACATGGAGTGGCAACAGTTGCCTGGGTGAACCGACCGTTTACTACTGGCAGCAGGGGCTGCAAGTGGCGGAGCGGATCCGCAGTGACAGCAGTCATGCTCTCTATCACTTCGGCGGTATCAGCCAGTGGCGTCTGCCCGACATCAAGGAGTTAGCGACCCTGGTCGAGCATGCCTGCTACAAGCCCTCTCTCAATGAAGCCATTTTCCCGCGCGCCATGGCGGGGGGCGGTAAAGAGGTCAATGAGGGCTATGTCTATCTGATGAGCAGCACGGTAACCTCCGCCAATGGTCAGCGGGCGTATCTGGATATCACCTCGGGAGATATCGGTCTTCGCTCCATTGGCGCCTACCCGGATCAGGTCTTGCTGGTCGCCAATAAACCCTGACCGCCCCACGCTCGAAACCGGAACGCGATGACAGGAGAGGCTTGCGAGCCTCTCTTTTTATTGCTCTTGCCGCTCCCCTATCTCACCCGCCATCACGCTCTTCTCCCGCCTGTGCCCCCTGCCCGCGATACCGACCTGATCCTGCTTCGCCCGCGGCATTTACCCCTTTCAGGTGATGACGAGGAGCAGCTCTCTGCGCTTTACAGGCCTTTCTCGCCCGCCATAACCAGCAAAAAAGTGCGCTTCTTAACAAAATTTAATTACCGGTTAACCGATTAATAATTAACCCGTAAAAATGACATGTAAATCAGTGCGAAAGTGTCATAATGCGTAACATTATTGTTAAGTCGCTTGATTAATTTGGTTAGGAAAAACCTCTATGTTTGCTGATATTTCTGCTCAACATTGGGCTTTTGCCATTTATGTCATCGGTGCCATCACCATCTGTCTGGTGATGATAGGCCTCGCCGCCCTGCTGGGAGGTCGTGCCTACGGCCGCACCAAGAACAAGCCATTTGAATCTGGTGTCGACTCGGTCGGCAGTGCCCGCCTGCGTTTTTCCGCCAAGTTCTATCTGGTCGCCATGTTCTTCGTCATCTTCGACGTCGAGGCGCTCTACCTGTTTGCCTGGTCTGTCTCCGTGCGGGAGAGCGGCTGGGTCGGCTTTATTGAAGCCACCATTTTCATCGGACTGCTGCTTATCGGCCTGATCTACCTCTGGCGCATCGGCGCACTGGACTGGTCACCGCGCAAACCGCAGCTGAACAACAAAAACAGTGATTGAACCACAGACCCTTTCCTTGAGGTTGCACCATGAAGTACACCCTGACCCGGATTGACCCGGATGCACCCGTTGAGCGCTACCCCCAGGAGCAGCGCCAGACCGTCGATGACCCACTGGCGCAAGAAGCGACGCGCGGCATCATGATGGGCCGCCTCGAGGAGGTGCTGCAAGACACAGTCAACTGGGGCCGCAAAAACTCCCTCTGGCCTTACAACTTCGGCATCTCCTGCTGCTACGTGGAGATGTGTACCGCCTTCACCTCCCCCCACGATGTGGCCCGCTTCGGCGCCGAAGTTATCCGCGCCTCGCCCCGTCAGGCCGATTTCATGGTGATTGCAGGGACCCCCTTCATCAAGATGGCGCCAGTCATCCAGCGCCTGTATGAACAGCTGCTCGAACCCAAGTGGGTGATCTCCATGGGGGCCTGTGCCAACTCCGGCGGCATGTATGACATCTATTCAGTGGTGCAGGGGGTGGACAAGTTCCTGCCGGTCGACGTCTACATTCCGGGTTGCCCGCCCCGTCCCGAAGCCTTTTTGCAAGCCCTGATGCTGCTGCAGGACTCCATCGGCAAAGAGCGCCGCCCCCTCTCCTGGGTGGTGGGCGATCAGGGGATCTACCGTCCCCAGATGCAGGCCGAAAAAGAGCGCAAGCGCGGCGAACGGATCAATGTGACCAACCTGCGCACGCCGGATGAGATCTGACCATGAAACTGACTCGTGATTTTCCCAGCAATTACGCCATGGCCCAGTGGCAGCCCAGCGACCACAAGGATGCCAAAGTCATTGGCGAACTGTTTGCCCACTTCGGGGCCGAGCACTTCACCGTGCAGACCACGCGCACCGGCGTGCCGGTGGTCTGGCTTCCCCGCGAACTGCTTCAGGATGTGATGGGCTTTTTGCGCAAGGTGCCCTCCCCGTTTGTGATGCTGTTTGATCTCAGCGCCACCGATGAGCGGCTGCGCAGCCATCGCGACGGTCTGCCCCAGAGCGATTTCACCGTCTTCTATCACCTCATCTCCATCGACCGTAACGCCGATGTGATGTTGAAAGTGGCGCTGGCCGAGAGTGACCTGCATCTGCCCACCATCACCAACCACTTCCCCAATGCCAACTGGTACGAGCGGGAAGTGTGGGATCTGATGGGCATCACCTTCGATGGTCACCCCCATCTGACCCGCATCATGATGCCCAAGAGCTGGCAGGGTCACCCGCTGCGCAAGGATTACCCGGCGCGCGCTACCGAATTTGATCCCTTCATGCTCGATGCCGCCAAACAGGACATGGAGCAGGAGAACCTGCTGTTCAAACCGGAAGAGTGGGGCCTGGCCCGCGGCAACGAGAATGAGGACTACATGTTCTTGAACCTCGGCCCCAATCACCCCTCTGCCCACGGTGCCTTCCGGTTGGTGTTGCAGCTCGATGGCGAGGAGATCCGCAACTGCGTGCCCGACATCGGCTACCACCATCGTGGTGCCGAGAAGATGGGCGAGCGCCAGTCCTGGCATAGCTACATCCCCTATACCGACCGGGTCGAGTATCTGGGCGGGGTGATGAACAACCTCCCCTATGTGCTGGCGGTCGAGAAGCTGGCTGGCATCAAGGTACCGCAGCGGGTCGACATGATCCGGGTGATGATGGCGGAGTTGTTCCGCATCCAGAGCCACCTATTGTTCCTCGGGACCTATATCCAGGACGTGGGGGCCATGACCCCGGTCTTCTTCACCTTCACCGACAGGCAGAAGATCTACACCATCATCGAAGCGATCACCGGTGCCCGCATGCACCCGGCCTGGTTCCGTATCGGCGGTGTCGCCCACGACCTGCCGAAGGGATGGCAACGGCTGGTGCAGGACAACCTGTTGAGCTGGCTGCCCAAGCGGCTGATGGATTACGAAAAAGCAGCGATGCGCAACAGCATTCTGCGCGGTCGAACCATAGGCGTCTCTGCCTACACCACCGAGCAGGCGTTGTCCTGGGGCACCACGGGGGCCGGATTGCGCGCCACCGGCCTCAACTTCGACGTGCGCAAGTGGCGCCCCTACTCCGGTTACGATCAGTTCGACTTTGAAGTGCCGGTCGGCAGCAATGGCGATGCCTACGACAGAGCCACCGTGCGGATCGAGGAGATCCGCCAGAGCATGTCGATCATCGAGCAGTGCATGAAGAACATGCCGGAGGGCCCCTTCAAGGCGGATCACCCCCTCACCACCCCGCCGCCCAAAGAGCGCACCCTGCAGCACATTGAGACCCTGATCAACCACTTCCTGCAAGTGTCTTGGGGCCCGGTGATGCCCGCAGCCGAGTCGTTCCAGATGATCGAGGCGACCAAGGGGGTCAACAGTTACTACCTGACCAGTGACGGCTCCACCATGAGCTACCGGACCCGGATCCGCACCCCGAGCTTTGCTCACCTGCAACAGATCCCCTCGGTGATCAAGGGCAGCATGGTGTCGGACCTCATCGTCTATCTGGGCAGTATCGATTTTGTTATGTCGGATGTGGACCGTTAAGTGATCCGCCCTCCCGGCCATGGCCGGGAATTGGGATCGCCGGACGAGCAGTAAAAGGACAAGCCACCAAAGGTCAAGTCATGAGCCAGCAATGTCAGTGTCACAATAATCAGACCCCACAGGGGCAAGGGGCATGCAGCAGCAAACAGGACGACTTCGTTCTGAGCCAGGCTGAACGCGATGCCATCGAACACGAGAAACACCACTACGAAGATCCCCGCGCCGCCAGCATCGAAGCGCTCAAGATCGTGCAGCAGGCCAGAGGCTGGGTACCCGACGGTGCCATTCACGCCATCGCGGCCGAGCTCGGCATTCCCGCCAGCGACGTGGAGGGGGTTGCCACCTTCTATAGCCAGATCTTCCGCCAGCCGGTAGGCCGTCACATCATCCGCGTCTGCGACAGCATGGTCTGCTACATCAATGGCCATGAAGATCTGATGGCCGGTCTCAAGGAGGTGATGAACCTCGGCCCCGGTCAAACCACCCCGGATGGCCGCTTCACCCTGCTGCCGGTCTGCTGCCTTGGCAACTGCGACAAGGGGCCAGCGATCATGATCGATGACGACACCTATGGCGGCCTCGATCCGGTGACCTTACTGAAAACGCTGGAGGCTTACCCATGAGCCTGCCGCAGAACAAGATCCTCGCCTCTCTTGGCACCGCCAATCGCACCCCGCGAGCCCCCGAGACCCACCCGCTCACCTGGCGGCTGCGGGACGACGGCCAGCCGGTGTGGCTGGAGGAGTATCAGGCCAAACAGGGCTATGAAGCCGCCCGCAAGGCGCTCGGCCAGATGAGCCCGGACGAGATTGTCAGTACCGTCAAGGATGCCGGTCTCAAGGGGCGTGGCGGCGCGGGCTTCCCCACGGGTGTGAAGTGGGGGCTGATGCCCAAAGACGAGAGCATGAACATCCGTTACCTGCTCTGCAACGCCGACGAGATGGAGCCCAACACCTGGAAAGATCGCCTGCTGATGGAGCAACTGCCCCATCTGCTGCTCGAGGGGATGATCATCAGTGCCCGGGCGCTCAAGGCCTATCGCGGCTATATCTTCCTGCGCGGCGAATATGTGGATGCTGCCATCCACCTGCGCCGGGCGGTGGAAGAGGCAAAAGCTGCGGGCCTGCTGGGCAAGAACATTCTGGGATCCGGTTTTGACTTCGAGCTGTTCGTCCACACCGGCGCCGGTCGCTACATCTGTGGCGAAGAGACGGCCCTTATCAACTCGCTGGAAGGGCGCCGTGCCAACCCGCGCGCCAAACCCCCCTTCCCCGCCGTCTCCGGCGTCTGGGGCAAACCCACCTGCGTCAACAACGTCGAGACTCTCTGCAACGTCCCCGCCATTATCGGCAACGGGGTCGCCTGGTATCACGGACTGGCGCTGCCGGGCTCGGAAGATCACGGCACCAAGCTGATGGGCTTCTCCGGCAAGGTGAACAACCCCGGGGTCTGGGAGCTGCCGTTTGGCATCACCGCCCGCGAGCTGTTTGAAAATTACGCCGGCGGCATGAAGAGCGGCTATCGCCTGAAAGCCTGGCAACCGGGCGGCGCGGGAACCGGCTTCCTGCTGCCGGAGCACCTCGATGCGCAGATGTATACCGCTGGTATCGGCAAGGTCGGCACCCGGATGGGGACTGGCCTCGCCATGGCGGTGGATGACTCCATCAGCATGGTCTCCCTGCTGCGCAACATGGAGGAGTTCTTCGCCCGCGAGTCGTGTGGCTGGTGCACGCCCTGTCGCGATGGCCTGCCCTGGAGCGTCAAGCTGCTGCGGGCACTGGAACGTGGCGAAGGGCAATCCGGCGATCTGGCGACTCTGGAACAACTCTGCGGTTTCCTTGGCCCGGGCAAGACCTTCTGCGCCCACGCACCGGGCGCCGTCGAGCCGCTCGCCAGCGCCATCAAATATTTCCGCTCCGAATTCGAGGCCGGGATCAAAGGCAGCGGTGATAACCGCAAGCCGGTCAAAGGGATCCAGCCCAATCTGCTGGGCGAGCGCTGGTAACGACACCACAGATTTCACAAAACAGGTTTCAGGGAAGTTGTATGGCAACCATTTATGTAGACGGCAAAGAGTACGAGGTAGACGGAGCAGATAACCTGCTGCAAGCCTGTCTGTCGCTGGGTCTGGACGTCCCCTATTTCTGCTGGCATCCGGCGCTGGGTAGCGTTGGCGCCTGCCGCCAGTGTGCGGTCAAACAGTATCAGAATGCCGATGACAAACGCGGTCGTCTGGTCATGTCTTGCATGACCCCGGCCACCGATGGCAGCTACATCGCCATCGAGGATGAAGAGGCTAAAGAATTTCGCAAGAGCGTGGTGGAGTGGCTGATGACCAACCACCCCCACGACTGCCCGGTGTGTGAAGAGGGCGGCGCCTGCCACCTGCAGGACATGACGGTGATGACCGGCCACAACAGCCGTCGCTACCGCTTCACCAAACGCACCCACCAGAATCAGGAGCTGGGCCCCTTCATCGGTCACGAGATGAACCGCTGCATCGCCTGCTACCGCTGCGTCCGTTACTACAAGGATTATGCCGGTGGCGAGGATCTCGGGGTCTATGGTGCCCACGACAACGTCTATTTCGGGCGGGTCGAGGATGGCACCCTGGAGAGTGAATTTTCCGGCAACCTGGTGGAGGTCTGCCCCACCGGCGTCTTCACCGACAAGACCCACTCCGAACGTTACAACCGCAAGTGGGACATGCAATTTGCCCCCAGCATCTGCCAGCAATGCTCCGTGGGCTGCAACATCAGTCCGGGCGAGCGTTATGGCGAGCTGCGCCGCATCGAAAACCGCTTCCACGGCAGCGTCAACCACTACTTCCTTTGTGACCGTGGCCGCTTTGGCTATGGCTATGTCAATCTGGCCGACCGCCCGCGCCAACCGCTGCTCAAAGATGGCAACGACCAGCTGACCATCACGGTCGATGGCGCCCTCAACCGAGCCGCCGATGCCCTACGCAGCGCTAGCAGCCTCATCGGCATCGGCTCGCCCCGCGCCTCGCTGGAGAGCAACTTTGCCCTGCGCGAGCTGGTG
This sequence comes from Aeromonas sp. Y311-2, assembly GCF_027706025.1. Classification (NCBI taxonomy): domain Bacteria; kingdom Pseudomonadati; phylum Pseudomonadota; class Gammaproteobacteria; order Aeromonadales; family Aeromonadaceae; genus Aeromonas; species Aeromonas sp. Y311-2. The sequence continues at coordinate 50,380 of NZ_JAPDCL010000016.1, forward strand.
GGTGAAGCCAACTTCTACGCTGGCGTCGAGCAGACCGAGTGGGCCTGTCAGCTGAAGATGCTGCAGATCCTGCAACAGGGCGGCGTGCCAACCCCGAGCCTGCGGGACATGGAAGAGGCCGACGCCATTCTGCTGCTCGGCGAGGATGTCACCATGAGCGCAGCCCGTATCGCGTTGGCGCTGCGCCAAGCCGTCAAGGGCAAGGCCCGCGAGCTGGCCCGCAAGATGAAGGTCGATCTGTGGCAAGTCGCCGCCGTTCAGACCCTGGGTCAGAACGAGCGCTACCCGCTGCTCATCACCAGTCTCGACACCACCCGTCTGGACGATGTGGCGGCCGACAAGCTGCACGCCCCCTATGCCGATCAGGCGCGCATTGGCTTTGCCATCGCCAACCTGCTCGACCCGGCCGCACCGGCCTTGACCGATCTCGGCCCCGAACAGCAGGCACAAGCGACTCGCTGGGCCGAGCTGCTCGGCAACGCCAAGAAGCCGCTCATCATTGCAGGCTCCAGTGCCCGCGATGTGGCGCTGCTTGAGGCGGCCAGCAACATTGCCCGCGCCCTGAAAGGCCGTGGACAGGAAGCCAACATCGCGCTGGTTGGCCAGGAGGCCAACTCGCTGGGTCTGGCCATGCTGGGCGCTCAAACCTTGACAGACAAGCCACTCGAAGCCGCCCTTGCGCGTATCGAGTCAGAAGAGGGGTTGGCGCTGGTCACCCTGGAGAACGATCTCTACCGCCGCGCGCCGCGCAACCGGGTGGATGCTGCACTGGCACGGCTGCAGCACCTGCTGGTCATCGACCATCAGGCGACCCCGACCGCCAACAAGGCTGATCTGGTGCTGCCAGCGGCCAGTTTTGCCGAGGCCGATGGCACGCTGGTGAACATGGAAGGGCGCGCCCAGCGCTTCTTCCAGGTCTATGCGCCCGCCTTCTACAACGCCGATATTCAGGTGCGTGAAGGGTGGCGCTGGCTGACGGCGCTGCAAGGGGCGATCGAACGCAAGCCGCTGCGCTGGCAAAACTTCGACCAGGTCAACCATGACTGTGCCACCAGCAATCCGCTGCTGGCTACCATGCTGGAAGCGGCGCCCAACGCAGGCTTGCGGATCCGTGGCATGCGACTGGCCCGTGAGCCGCATCGTTACAGCGGTCGCACCTCCATGCTGGCGGATCAGAACGTCAGCGAGCCGCGGGTAGCGCAAGATCCCGACTCCCCCTTCAACTTCTCCATGGAAGGGTATGCCGGAGCCCGTCAGCCGCTGCCGCAAGTACCGTTCGCCTGGGCGCCGGGCTGGAACTCTCCCTCCGCCTGGAACAAGTTCCAGGATGAAGTGGGTGGCAAACTGCGTGCTGGCGATCCGGGTCGCCGTCTGCTGGAAGCAACAGACCCGCAGGCAGAAGGCAAGGAGCTGCTCGGCTGGTTCACCACCATCCCTGCCCCCTTCAAGGCCGCAGAGGCGCTGCAAGTGGTCAATTATGCCCAGCTGTTTGGCGGCGAGGAGCTCTCCGCTCGCAGCCCGGTCATTCAGGCCCGGATGAACGAACCCGAGCTGGTGCTCAATCCCCTTGATGCGCAGCGTCTGGCCCTCCACGGGGGCAGTCAGGTCTCCTTCTCCTGGGGCGGTAGCCACTGGCAACTGCGTCTGCGGCTTAGCGAGCAGCTGAGCGCCGGTCTGGTGGGGCTCCCCCTTGGGGTGAACGGCCTGCCGACGGCCCTGCAACAAGCCTCAATCACTAACCTGCAGGAGGTGATCGCATGAGCGAGTCGCTGATCGATCTGTTGCTGGAGGTGGGCAAGGCACTGATCGTGCTGGTGGGGATCGTGGGGGCTGGCGCCTTCATGAGCTTCATCGAGCGTCGTCTGCTGGCCCTGTGGCAGGATCGCTACGGCCCCAACCGGGTGGGGCCGTTTGGTCTGCTCCAGCTGGCCGCCGACATGATCAAGATGTTCTTCAAGGAGGACTGGATCCCGCCGTTCGCTGATCGGCGGATCTTTATCCTGGCCCCCATCATCGCCTTCACTGCCTTTATTCTGGCGTTTGCGGTGGTGCCCATCACCCCCACCTGGGGCGTGGCGGATCTCAATGTGGGGCTGCTCTACATCCTGGCCATCGCGGGGCTGGCGGTCTATGCGGTGCTGTTCGCCGGCTGGTCGAGCAACAACAAATACTCATTGCTCGGCAGCTTGCGCGCCTCGGCCCAGACCCTCTCCTACGAGGTGTTTCTCGGACTCTCCCTGATGGGGATTGTGATCCAGACCGGCAGTTTCAACCTGCGGGATATCGTCGAGGCACAGGCAGACTTGTGGAACGTGGTGCCCCAGATCCTGGGCTTTGTCACCTTCCTGTTTGCCGGTGTCGCCGTCACCCACCGTCACCCGTTCGATCAGCCAGAAGCCGAGCAGGAGCTCGCCGACGGCTATCACATCGAGTATGCGGGGATGAAGTGGGGTCTCTTCTTCGTGGGCGAATATATCGGCATCGTGCTGATCTCCTCGCTCATCGTGACCCTCTTCTTCGGTGGCTGGCATGGTCCCTGGTTGCCCCCCTTCATCTGGTTTGCCCTGAAGACCGCCTGTTTCATGGTGTTCTTCATCCTGCTGCGGGCCTCCCTGCCTCGCCCGCGCTTTGACCAGGTGATGTCGTTTGGCTGGAAAGTCTGCTTGCCGCTGACCCTGATCAATATGCTGGTCACCGCGGCAGTTGTACTGATAAGTACGCAGTGAGGCACTCAATATGAAAATTGTTAGCATTATTCAGGGTGTCGGCACCCAGTTACGCAGTCTGGCCATGGTCTTCTCCCATGCCTGGCGGCCCCGTGAAACCCTCAACTATCCGGAGCAGGCAGTCTATGCGGCCCCCCGCTACCGCGGTCGCATCGTGCTGACCCGCGACCCCGACGGGGACGAGCGCTGCGTGGCCTGCAACCTCTGCGCGGTTGCCTGCCCGGTCGGCTGCATCTCGCTGCAAAAATCCGAGCGGGAAGATGGTCGCTGGTATCCGGAGTTCTTTCGCATCAACTTCTCTCGCTGCATCTTCTGCGGCCTGTGTGAAGAGGCTTGCCCCACCACCGCCATCCAGCTGACACCGGATTTCGAGATGGGTGAGTATCGCCGCCAGGATCTGGTGTACGAGAAGGAAGATCTGCTGATCAGCGGGCCCGGTAAATACCCGGACTACAACTTCTATCGCATGAGCGGGATGGCCATCGACGGCAAGCCGAAAGGGGATGCCGAAAACGAAGCCAAGCCCATCGATGTCAAGAGCCTGCTGCCCTGAGGAGTCAATCATGGAACTGGCATTTTATGCCTCGGCCCTGGTGGCCATTTACAGCACGCTGCGGGTGATCAGCACCAGCAATCCCATGCATGCGCTGCTCAATCTCATCATCTCCCTCATCGCCGTGGCCATGATCTTCTTCTGCCTGGGTGCCGCCTTTGCGGGCGCCCTGCAGGTGATCGTCTACGCCGGCGCCATCATGGTGCTGTTCGTGTTCGTGGTGATGATGCTGAACCTGGGGAGTGCCCAGGCACAGGAGAAAAAGTGGCTCACCCCCATGACCTGGGGGGGCCCAGCCCTGCTCTCGCTGATCCTGCTGGGCTTTCTGGCCCACGGCATTCTCGGGGTGACCGGGGGCCTGATCGGAGTGACCGAGGTGACCGCCAAGCAGGTGGGTGTCGAGCTCTTTGGCCCCTATGTGCTGGCGGTGGAGCTTGCCTCCATCCTGCTGCTGGCGGGTCTGGTAACCGCCTATCACCTGGGTCGGGAAGAGAAGAGCGGTGAAGTGCTCTCCGTCCCGCGCTCTGCTTCCCGCTCTGCACAAGAAGGAGGTCAGCAATGAATGGAATCCCTATGGAGCACGGCCTCCTGCTGGCCGCGGTGCTCTTCTGCATCGGCTTGTGCGGTCTGCTGATCCGCCGCAACCTGCTCTACATCCTGATGAGTATCGAGATCATGATGAATGCCTCGGCACTGGCGTTTGTGGTGGCGGGTAGCCGCTGGGCCCAGGCCGATGGCCAGATCATGTATATCCTGGTGATTTCTCTGGCGGCAGCGGAGGCCAGTATCGGCCTTGCCCTGTTACTGCTGCTCTATCGTCGTTACCACACCCTGAACGTGGACACTGTGAGCGAGATGCGCGGATGAGCCTCTTATATCTGACTTTTCTATTTCCGCTGCTGGGATGGCTGGTGTTGGCCTTCTCCCTCGGCCGGTTTGGTGAGCGTACCTCGGCGCTGATCGGGGTAGGCTCCATTGGCCTGTCGGCCCTCACTACCCTGTGGGTGGGCATCGACTTTCTGGGCAACCCGCCCGAGGGGGGCGTCTATGTCCAGCGCCTGTGGCAATGGATGGCGGTGGGCAACTTTACCCCGAGCTTCTCGCTGGCACTGGATGGCCTGTCGCTGACCATGCTGGGGGTGGTGACCGGGGTGGGTTTCTTCATCCACCTGTTCGCCTCCTGGTATATGCGCGGTGAAGAGGGCTACTCCCGCTTCTTTACCTACACCAACCTCTTTATCGCCAGCATGCTGTTTCTGGTGCTGGCCGATGACCTGCTGTTTGTCTACCTCGGCTGGGAAGGGGTAGGGCTGTGCAGCTATCTGCTGATCGGCTTCTACTACAAGGATCGCAACAACGGCGCAGCGGCCCTCAAGGCATTTGTCGTGACCCGGGTGGGTGATGTCTTCCTCGCCATCGGCCTGTTTATCCTCTATCGGGAACTGGGCACCCTCAATATCCATGAGCTGCTGGTTCGTGCCCCGACCCTGTTTGCCGAGGGCTCCCCTGCCCTGTCGCTGGCCTGCCTGATGCTCCTGGGCGGTGCGGTCGGCAAATCGGCCCAGCTGCCGCTGCAAACCTGGCTGGCAGATGCGATGGCTGGCCCGACCCCGGTCTCCGCGTTGATCCACGCTGCCACCATGGTGACTGCTGGTGTCTACCTGATTGCTCGTACCCACGGCCTGTTCCTGCTGGCGCCAGAGATCCTCCATCTGGTCGGGCTGGTTGGCGCCATCACGCTAGTGCTGGCAGGCTTTGCCGCGCTGGTTCAGACCGATATCAAGCGGATCCTCGCCTACTCCACCATGAGCCAGATTGGCTACATGTTTCTGGCACTGGGTGTCGGCGCATGGGAAGGGGCCATCTTCCACCTGATGACCCACGCCTTCTTCAAGGCGCTGCTGTTCCTCTCCGCCGGTGCCGTTATCGTTGCCTGCCACCATGAGCAGAACATCTTCAAGATGGGTGGCCTGCGCAAGAGTTTGCCGCTGGTCTACGCCTGCTTCCTGGTGGGGGGCTCGGCGCTGGCGGCGTTGCCGCTGGTCACTTCCGGTTTCTACAGTAAGGACGCCATCCTGTGGCAAGTAGAAGCATCGGGCCAAAGCGCGCTGCTGTGGGCAGGTCTGGTAGGGGCATTCCTCACTTCGCTCTACACCTTCCGGCTAATCTTTATCGCCTTCCATGGCAAAGAGCAGACCAAAGCCCATGCGGGTCACGGTCTGGCTCACCATCTGCCGCTGCTGGTGCTGCTGGTGCTTTCTACCGGCATAGGCGCGCTGATCACCCCGCCACTGGCAGGTGTACTACCCGCAGGCCCGGGGGACCATATCGAAGAGGGTCGCCATGCGCTGGAGGTAGCCTCTGGCATCATCGCCATCGCTGGCATTGTGCTGGCTGCGTTTCTGTTCCTTGGTGAGCGCCGTCTGGCCACCGCCATTGCCAACAGCGCGCCAGGCCGGCTGCTCAGCACCCTCTGGTTCAACGCCTGGGGCTTTGACTGGCTCTACGACCAGCTGTGGGTCAAACCCTATCTGCTGGCGACCCGTCTGCTGGCCCGAGACCCGCTGGACTGGATGATGGGCCTGCCCGCCTGGTTTGCCCTGCGGGGCAACCAGCTGCTGGCCTGGACAGTCACCGGCAAGTTGCGCTGGTATGCCGCCTCCATGGGGATCGGCGCCGTGCTGGTGCTGGCGCTGTTGCTGTTGGGGTAACGCGATGAACAACACGAAGACCGAAACAGCCGGGCTGTTTGCTCTCCCTGATGGAACAGGGAGCGCAATCTCATATGAACTTGAACGAGAGCTGATACCGTGACCTTACTCTGGATCTTGCTAATTCCTTTTATCGGCGGCTTGCTCTGCTGGCAGATGGAGCGTCTCGGCGGGCAGTTTGTCCGCTGGGTTGCCCTGCTCTCCATGAGCGCCAGCCTGCTGCTCTCCTGTGCCATCTGGCTAAGTGGTGATTTCTCCCTTGCCACCACGGGTCTCGACAGCGCGGGCGTCACCGGTGCTGCCTCCGCCTGGGCCGCCGAGTGGCACCTGCCGTGGATCCCCCGCTTTGGCATCTCTTTGCATCTGGCGGTGGATGGCCTGTCGCTCTTGATGGTGATCCTCACCTGCTTTATCGGGGTACTGGCCATCCTCTGTTCGTGGAAAGAGATCGTGCAACGCATCGGCTTCTTCCATCTGAACCTGCTCTGGATCCTGGGTGGCGTGCTCGGCGTCTTTATGGCGCTGGATCTGTTCCTCTTCTTCTTCTTCTGGGAGATGATGCTGGTTCCCATGTACTTCCTGATTGCACTCTGGGGCCATTCGGTCACTGACGGCAAATCACGGATCAACGCCGCGACCAAGTTCTTCATCTACACCCAGGTGAGCGGCCTTATCATGCTGGTGGCCATCATCGGGCTGGTGCTGACCCACCAGCATGCCACCGGAGTCTTCACCTTCAACTATCTGGAGCTGCTCAATACCCCGATGAGCAAGGGAGTTCAGTGGCTGCTGATGCTGGGCTTCTTTATCGCCTTCGCGGTCAAGATGCCGCTGGTACCGCTGCACGGCTGGCTGCCGGATGCCCACAGTCAGGCGCCGACCGCAGGCTCGGTGGATTTGGCAGGTATTTTGCTCAAAACCGCCGCCTACGGTCTGCTGCGCTTTGCCTTGCCGCTCTTCCCCGAAGCATCCGCCGAGTTTGCTCCCTACGCCATGGTGCTTGGCCTGATCGGTATCGTCTACGGTGCCATCGTGGCCTTTGCCCAGACCGACATCAAACGGCTGGTAGCCTACACCAGCATCTCCCACATGGGTTTTGTGATGATCGCCATCTACTCGGGTAGCGAGCTGGCCCTGCAGGGCGCCGTGGTGCAGATGATCGCCCACGGTCTCTCGGCTGCCGGCCTCTTTATCCTCTGCGGTCAGCTCTACGAGCGGTTGCACACCCGGGATCTGCGCCAGATGGGCGGCCTGTGGGGACGCCTGCGCTATCTGCCCGGCGTGATGCTCTTCTTCTCGGTCGCCTCTCTGGGCATGCCGGGCACCGGCAACTTTGTCGGCGAGTTCCTGATCCTGGTCGGCAGCTTCCAGGTTGCCCCTGTCATCACGGCGGTCGCCACCTTCGGTCTGGTACTGGCCTCGGTCTACTCTCTCATCATGTTGCAGCGTGCCTGCTTTGGCCCCGCCAAGGATGAGAGCATGCTCAAGGGGCTGGATCGCCGCGAGCTGACCATGATGATGGTGATCGCGGGCCTGCTGGTTCTGCTTGGCCTCTATCCCCAACCCGTGATTGACACCGCCAGCAGCAGCCTTATCAACGTGCTGCACTGGTATCTGCTGCCGACTGCTGGAGCCCTGCAATGACTTTCTCTGCTTCCCAACTGCTGGCACTGCTTCCCCTGCTGTTGACCACCGGGGCCATGGCAGCCCTGATGCTGGCCATCGCCTGGCGCCGCTGTGTCACCACCGCCTTTACCGTGACCATTGTTGGCCTCAACCTTGCTCTGTTCTCGCTGCCCATCGTGATGGCGCAAGGGGATCAGGGGGTCACCCCGCTGCTGCAAGTGGACAGTTACGCCGTCTTTTACATGGGACTGGTGCTCATCGGCGCCCTGGCCACCTGCACCTTCGGTCAATCGTGGCTGAAAGCCTACCCGGACAACCGGGAGGAGTTCTTCCTGCTGCTGCTGATCGCCACCGCTGGTGGTCTGGTGCTGGCCTGCTCCCGTCACCTCGCCTCCCTCTTTATCGGGATTGAGATGCTGACCCTGCCGATGTTCGGTCTGGTGGGTTACGCCTACCGCGAGCGCCACTCGCTGGAAGCCGCGGTGAAATACATGGTGCTCTCTGCCGCCGCCACCGCCTTCCTGCTGTTTGGCATGGCGCTGCTCTATGCACAGGCTGGCAGCCTGAGCTTTGCAGCCCTGGGGCAGACCCTGGCCGAGAGCCCGGCTCACCATCCGCTGCTGATGGGCGGTTTGGGGTTAATGCTGGTCGGCTTTGCCTTTAAACTCTCCTTGGCCCCCTTCCACCTCTGGACCCCGGATGTCTACGAAGGTGCCCCGGCACCGGTCGCCACCTTCCTCGCCACCGTAAGTAAGGTGGCGGTCTTTGCCGTGCTGCTGCGCTTCTATCTGGCGGTACCGGCGGCGAGCGATCCCATGATCCACTGGCTGCTGGCAGCCATGGCGGTCATCTCCATCCTGGTCGGCAACCTGCTGGCCCTGGTGCAGACCAACGTCAAACGGATGCTGGGTTACTCCTCCATCTCCCACTTCGGTTACCTGCTGGCGGTGATCGTGGCGAGCCGATTCGGCCAGATGCCGGTGGAAGCAGCCGGGGTCTACCTGCTGATGTATCTGTTCACCAGCCTGGGAGCCTTTGGCGTGGTGAGCATGATGTCGAGCCCCTATCGTGGCAAGGATGCAGACTCCCTGCACAGCTATCGCGGTCTGTTCTGGAAGCGTCCTTACCTCACAGCCGTGCTGACGGTGATGATGCTCTCTCTGGCGGGCATCCCGATGACCCTCGGCTTTATCGGCAAGTTCTACCTCATCGGCGTCACCGTCGAGGCGCAGCTCTGGTGGCTATCCGGTGCCATCGTGCTCGGCAGCGCACTGGGTCTCTACTACTACCTCAAGGTGATGGTGACCCTCTATCTGCGCGAACCGGGTATGCAGCAGCGCGATGCCAGCGCAGACTGGGCGCTCTCCTCCGGTGGAGTGGTAGTGCTGCTCTCTGCAGCGCTGGTGGTGTTGCTGGGGCTCTATCCCCAGCCGGTCATCAGCCTGGTACAAGGGTTCCAGCACGCGGTCTTGCAGTAACCTTTACCGTCGCTACCCCTCATTACCCGCAAAACCGGCAGCCTTGGCTGCCGGTTTTCTATTTGCGTAACAACAGCATCGCGCACTCCACAGGCCAGCAAATGACAGATCAGTCAGCGAGGGTGATACCCATCATGGTTTTTGCCATACAACCAGAACCGGGCGAGATCCTCATACCCTCTTGAATTCCTTATTGATATATTGGTTATATTCTGGAATGGAGTTCAGATTGATGAAGCAACACTACGTTTGCCAATTTAACCCGACAGAACTGGCCGCCACGCTGGCACCCTTGCAAGGAGGCAAGCTGACCATACTGCTGGCCGAACAGGATTGCGCACAGGTTCCCCTGTTGCAGCAGTTGTGCCGCGACTTCAACATCGCCCTGGATGGCGCCATTTTCCCCCAGCTGATCGGTGCGCAAGGATTGTTGCCGCAAGGGGCCTGGCTACTGCCCAGAGCCAACCCCTATCACGCCACACTGCTGCCCCTGACACCGCAGGCCAGCGCAGTATCCCTTGCCCACCGGATTGCGGAACAGGTGGAGAACATGCTGGCCACCTGGCCAACCCCTTCGCCGCCACCAACCCTGTTTCTGACCTTCGACAACCTCATTCCCAATATCGCCTCCATTCTGGATGCGCTTTATCTGCAACTGGCCAATCGCGTCAACTATGCCGGCGCCAACGCAGGCAGCGGCAGCTTCACCCCCCTTGCCTGCCTGTTCGACAATCAACGGCAACTTGCCTACGGGGTCAACTGCACACTGCTGCCCAGCAACAGCTTTCCCTTTCTGGAACATGGTTACCAACTCTCGGCCCAACCGATGCTGGCCACCAGCAGTGAAGCGAACAAGATTGCCTACATCGATTGGCAACCGGCCTTTCAAAAATATCAGGGGCTGATCCGCCAGCAATTCCAGCACACTATGGTGCGCAAGGAGCTCTACCGTTTCGTGGTGCACATGCCACTGGGCCTGCTGCGGGCCAACGGGGATGTGATTGTCAGGATCCCCGTCGAGGCAAACGATGACGGCGCCCTGCTCTGCGCCGGCGAGGTCGCGGAGCACAGCATCCTCACTCTGCTGAAGGCGCCAGAGAGTGCCACCGAACATGCCTGCTTACTGGCCAGGCGCCTCAACCAGCAACAAACCCTCACCCGGGCACAGTTGCTGGAGGTCTACTACTGCGCAGGACGCCAGCTGCACTTCGACCAGCAGACAGTGACCGAGCTGCACACCCTGCTGACTCACTCGGGGGCCGGCGATCTGGCAGGAGCCCTCTCCCTTGGCGAAATTGGCAGCGTGCGCCACGGGGATTACCCCCAATTTCATAACGGCGCCATTCTCTGTAACGGGGCATTGATATGAACAACGACCACGCCATGGCCATCGTCTGCGATCTGGCGCTCTGCATCGGGCGTGAAGTGACGCTGGATGCGCTGCTCACCAAGGTACTGCAACGTTTTATGCATCACTGCGCCACGCCGGTTGGTGCGGTATTGCAGCAACAACGGGAGGAATACAAGCTGCTCAAGGTGATCGGCGACGAGCAGCTTCGCCAGCACACCGGCACCACCCTGGCCCTGCCTGGGTGGGTCAGCGAGGAGGAGCACTGCCTGCTGCAACAGACGCTCCCCCTGCCGGGCAGCCGCCCCTACCAGTTTGCCTATCGGCTCAAGGTTGAAGGGGGTTATCTCATCTTGCTGCTCGCCCCCCAGCCACATCAGCAGATCGTACCGGTCTGCCATCTGTTCAGCCCGGTGCTTGGCAACCTGGCCCGCGCCATTTCCCTCTGCAAGGACAGCGAGCTGCTCGCCCTGCGTCAGCAGGCCGAACTGAAGGATCTGAAACACTTCAACGAATCCCTGCTCAAGGCCATCCCGATCCCTGTGTTCTACAAAGATATCGAGGGGCGATTTCTGGGCTGCAACCAGGCCTTCAATCAGGTGATCGGCATCGGCAAGGAGGCGCTGCTGGGTCGACGGGTCGAGGAGCTGCTGCCAGTCGGGCTTGCCGAGGCCTACAGCATGCGGGAAGCCGAGTTGCTGCGAAGTCGCCAGCCCCAGTGCATCGAACAGCAGTTGCATGACCGCAATGGCATGCGCTATCAGGTCATCTGTTTCAAGGATCTCTTCTATGACCATCAGGGGATGGTTGCCGGCATCATCGGCACCCTGGTCGACATCACCCGCCTCAAGGAGAGCGAGCGCCACCAGCGTGAGCTGCTGTTCCAGACCATCAGTGCCCTCGCCAGCGCCATCAGCCACAAGGATCGCAACAGTGCGGGCCATGAGCTGAGGGTACGCGATTTGGCACTGGCCATCGGGCAGGCCATGCAGCTGCGGCAAGAGCGGCTGGATGCGCTGGGACTGGCGGCCATGGTGCACAATATTGGCCTGCTGCAGATCCCTACCGAGATCATCACTCGCCCCCGTGAATTGCGGCCGGTGGAGTTCGAACTGATCAAGCAGCACCCCCAGGCCGGCCACGATATTCTCAAACAGATCGACTTCCCCTGGCCCATCGCCACCATAGTGCTGCAGCACCACGAAAACCTCGATGGCAGCGGCTATCCGCAGGGGCTGGCGGGCAACGCCATTTCCCTGGAGGCGCGCATTATCCGGGTGGCCGACTCGCTGATCGCCATGACCTCCCATCGCCCGTTCCGCCGGGCCATGCCCCTGAGTGACGCCTTTGCCGAACTGACCCGCTATGCCGGGATCCATTACGATGAAAAAGTGGTCAACAGCTGTATCGTGCTCTGGCAGACCGGCTACCACTTCGGCCCTCCCATCAGTCAACTTGCAGACAAGGCGGGATAAGATGTCCGAACTCCTCACCTCCTGTGCACTCCCCCACCCACTGACCGATGCTCTCCCCTCCTCGGCGCTGTTGCTGACCCAGGTGATGGATCAGCTTCCCTATCGGGTGCTGCTCAAAGACACCCGATTCAGCTACATTGCGGGCAACCGCCTGCTGGCGGCGGATCTCGCCCTCTCCCCAGAGGCACTGGTGGGCAAGAATGACTGCGACTTTTTTCCCCCCGAACTGGTACAGCGCTATCGGGAGGATGACGCCCGAGTCATGCGCGAGGGGATACACCAGCACATCGAAGAGCCCTATCTGAAGGGGGGAGAAGCCCGCTGGCTCAGCACCACCAAATTTCCCCTGCGTGATGAGGCGGGGGTCATCGTGGGGGTCGGCGTCTTCTTCGAAGACATTACCGAGCAGAAGTGGCAGCAGGAGAAACTGCAACAGTACACCTGGACCCAGCAGGCGATCAGCCGCGCCCACCACGCCCTGCTCAAACCGGGCGATGAGCCACAACTGCTGCAGGATATCTGCGATGCCATCGCCGTCGATGACCGTTTTCCGCTGGTCGCAGTGCTGCAAGGCCAGCCCGAACTCGCCCAACCGCCGAGGATCGTGGCGCAGGCAGGCAGTGCCGATGCCTCGGAACAAACGCTGTGGTTGAACGATGAGGCCCTCACCCAAGCCATCCTCCACCAGCGGCGTCTCAATCAGGTGATCTTCCACGAGCGGCCCCATACCGGCCACCACCCGTTGCGCTCCCGCCTGCTGATCCCCTTGCCACTGCAGGAGGATCTGGCTGGTGCGCTGATCATTCACAGCGACCAGCCACGGTTGTTCAGCCAGGAGGAGGAGCAGCTCTTCATCCAGCTGACCGACTACCTCACCTATGGCCTGCAGGCGCGCCATACCCAGCAGGCTTATCTGCGCTCGCAACAGGAGAAGATCTTTCATGCCCGCCAGCTGGAGCTGGCACTGGAAGATGCGCTGGGTGCCATCGCTGCCGTGCTGGAGCAGCGCGATCCCTATACCGCTGGCCATCAGAAACATGTGGCCAAGCTGGCCCAAGCCATCGGCCGGGAGCTCAGGCTGGAAGAGAAGCGGCTGCGGGGGATCTATCTGGGCGCCATGGTGCACGATATCGGCAAGATCCAGGTACCGGCCGAAATTCTCACCAAACCGGAGCGCCTCACGCCGCTGGAGTTCGAGCTGGTCAAGGAACACCCCGCCATCGGCTATCTGGTGCTCAAGGATATCGACTTCCCCTGGCCCATCGCCCGGATGATCCACCAGCACCACGAGTATCTCGATGGCTCCGGCTATCCGCTGGGACTCAAGAGGGATGAGATCCTGCTGGAGGCCCGCATCCTCACCGTCGCCGATATCGTCGAATCCATGTCCTCGGATCGCCCCTATCGCGCCGCCCTCGGCATTCCCCAGGCCAGGGAGCAGATCATCCAGATGCGCGGCCATCAGCTCGATGCGGATGTGGTGGATGCCTGTCTGCGGATCCTCGACCGGGGAGACTTTATCCCCCAACCGCTCGGCAAGCCGTAACGACACGGATTAAAAAACCGGCCAATTGGCCGGTTTCTGTTTTTATGCGCTGGTGCTGTCTCTATTAACCCAGACGAACCCGGGCGTTGCGGAACATCCGCATCCAAGCGCCGTCCTCGCCCCAGTTGTCGGGGTGCCAGGAGTTGGCCACGGTGCGGAACACCCGCTCCGGGTGCGGCATCATGATGGTGGCGCGACCGTCGGTGGTGGTCACGGCGGTGATACCATCCGGCGAGCCATTCGGGTTGGCCGGGTACTGCTCGGTCACGCTGCCGCGGTTGTCGACAAAACGCAGCCCTACCAGACCGCTCTGCTGCAGTGCGCTCAGGTGAGCGGCATCGCGCACCTCGACACGCCCTTCCCCGTGGGAAACGGCAATGGGCATCACCGAGCCTGCCATGCCGGCGAAGAAGGCCGATGGGGACTCCTGCACCTCAACCAGACTGAAGCGGGCCTCGAAGCGCTCGGAGCGGTTGCGCACAAAGCGCGGCCAGAGATCGGCACCCGGGATGAGTTCTCGCAGGTTGGACATCATCTGGCAACCGTTGCAGACACCCAGAGAGAGGGTATCGCCGCGCTCGAAGAAGCGCTGGAACTGCTCGCGGGCGTTGTCATTGAACAGGATGGACTTGGCCCAGCCTTCCCCCGCCCCCAGCACGTCACCGTAGGAGAAACCGCCACAGGCCACCAGGGTCTGGAACTCCTCCAGCTTGATGCGACCGGAGAGAATGTCGCTCATGTGCACGTCCACTGCCGTGAAACCGGCACGATCGAACGCCGCCGCCATCTCCACATGGGAGTTGACCCCCTGCTCGCGCAGCACCGCCAGACGGGGGGAGACCCCGCGGGCAATGTAAGGGGCTGCCACATCCTCGGACGGGTTGTAAGTCAGCTTGGCATGCAGACCCGGATCGGTGGCGTCCTGACGGGCCGCGTGCTCACTGTCGGCGCACTCGGGATTGTCGCGCAGGCGCTGCATCTGCCAGCTGGTCTCACCCCAGATGGTGCGAAGTGCGGTACGGCTGGCACGATAGACCTCCTGACCGCCCCGCTGCAGGGTGATGAGGTCCCCTTCGCGCACGGTACCGAGCACATGGGAGCAGGCCGCCAGACCGTGACCGGCCAGCAGGGTCATCACCGTCTCTTTGTCTTCACGACGCACCTGAATGACGGCGCCCAGCTCTTCGTTGAACAGCGCCGGCAGCAGCTCGCCGCCGATGCGATCAAGCTGGATGTCGAGGCCGCAGTGGCCGGCAAACGCCATTTCGGTCAGGGTGACGAACAGGCCGCCGTCGGAGCGGTCGTGGTAGGCGATCAGTTTGCGATCGGCCACCAGCGCCTGAATGGCGTTGAAGAAGCCCTTGAGCTGGACCGGATTGTCGAGATCCGGCGCCTTGTCACCCAGCTGGCGATAGACCTGCGCCAGCGCCGAGGCGCCGAGGCGCTGCTTGCCATTGCCAAGGTCGATGAGGATAAGGTCGGTTTCACCGAGATCGGTACGCAGCTGCGGAGTAACCGTGTTGCGCACATCCTCGACCCGGGCAAAGGCGGAGATGAGCAGGGAGAGCGGCGAGGTGACGCTGTGCTCCTTGCCATCCTGCTGCCAGCGGGTCTTCATGGACATGGAGTCCTTGCCCACCGGAATGGTGATGCCCAAGGCCGGGCAGAGCTCCTCACCTACCGCTTTGACCGCCTCATAGAGACCGGCATCTTCACCCGGATGACCGGCAGCGGCCATCCAGTTGGCGGAGAGCTTGACCCGCTTCAGCGACCCGATATGAGCCGGCGCCAGGTTGGTGAGCGCTTCCGCCACCGCCATACGAGCGGAGGCGGCGTGGGAGAGCAGCGCCACCGGGGTACGCTCGCCCATGGACATGGCTTCGCCGTGATAGCTGTCATAGGTGGCAGCGGTGACGGCGCAATCGGCCACCGGGATCTGCCAGGGGCCAACCATCTGGTCGCGATTGACCAAGCCAGTCACGCTGCGATCGCCGATGGTGATAAGGAAGGACTTCTCCGCCACGGTCGGCAGGCGCAGTACCCGCTCGGCCGCGTCACTCAAAGTGATGCCATCAAGCTGGAGCGCTTTGCCTTGGGCAGGCAGGGTCACCACGTCGCGGTGCATCTTGGGCGCCTTGCCCAGCAGCACGTCCAGCGGCAGATCGATGGGCTGATTGTCAAAGTGGCTGTCAGAGAGGGTCAGATGCTTCTCTTCGGTCGCGGTACCGATGACGGCATAGGGTGCGCGCTCGCGCTCGCACAGCGCCTTGAACAGCGGCAGCTTGTCCTGCGCTACCGCCAGCACGTAACGCTCCTGGGATTCGTTGCACCAGATCTCCAGCGGGCTCATGCCCGGCTCGTCGCTCTGGATGGCGCGCAGATCGAAACGACCGCCACGCTCACCGTCGTTGACCAGCTCCGGCATGGCGTTGGAGAGACCACCCGCCCCCACGTCGTGGATAAAGACGATAGGGTTGTCGTCACCCAGCTGCCAGCAGCGATCGATCACCTCCTGGCAACGGCGCTCCATCTCGGGGTTATCACGCTGCACCGAGGCAAAGTCGAGATCTTCGGCTGACTGGCCGGAGGCCATGGAGGATGCGGCACCACCGCCCAGACCGATGTTCATCGCCGGGCCGCCCAGCACGATCAGCGCCGCGCCAACCGGGATATCCCCTTTCTGGACATGCTCGGTGCGGATGTTGCCGATGCCGCCCGCCAGCATGATGGGCTTGTGGTAGCCACGCACCTCGACGCCGTTGTGGCTCGGCACCTCCTCTTCGAAGGTACGGAAGTAGCCGAGAATGGCCGGACGGCCGAACTCGTTGTTAAACGCGGCGCCGCCGAGCGGCCCCTCCTGCATGATGTCGAAGGCACTGACGATACGGCTCGGCTTGCCGAAATCCTGCTCCCAGGGCTGCTCGAAGCCGGGAATGCGCAGGTTGGAGACGGAGAAACCGACCAGACCCGCCTTGGGCTTGGCACCGCGACCGGTGGCTCCCTCGTCGCGGATTTCGCCGCCGGAGCCGGTGGCTGCGCCCGGGAACGGGGAGATCGCGGTCGGGTGGTTGTGGGTCTCCACCTTCATCAGGATGTCGACCTGTTCCTGGTGATACTGGTATTCGCCGTTGGCCGGGCTCGGGAAGAAGCGGCCCCCCTGGCTCCCTTCCATCACGGCGGCGTTGTCTTTATAGGCAGAGAGGACATGATCCGGCGTCTGCTCAAAGGTGTTCTTGATCATCTTGAACAGCGACTTGGGCTGCTGTTCGCCATCAATGGTCCAGTCGGCATTGAAGATCTTGTGACGGCAGTGTTCGGAGTTCGCCTGGGCGAACATGTAGAGCTCGATGTCGTTGGGGTTGCGACCCAACTTGGTGAAATTCTCCACCAGATAGTCGATTTCGTCGTCGGCCAGCGCCAGACCGAGCGCCACGTTGGCTTCGGCCAGGGCTGCGCGACCACCGCCCAGCACATCCACCTGGGTGAAGGGGCGCGGTTCGTGGTGGGCAAACAGGGCGCTCGCCGCTTCCATGTCGGCAAACACCGTCTCCATCATGCGATCGTGCAGCACGGCCGCCACATCGGCGCGCTGGGCGGCACTCAGCTCACCCGGCCCCTTGATGGTCAAGTAATAGGCAATACCACGCTCCAGCCGCTTGACCTGTTTCAGGCCGCAGTTGTGGGCGATGTCGGTTGCTTTGGAAGACCAGGGGGAGATAGTGCCGGGGCGGGGGGTAACAAGAAACAGCTGACCGCTGGGGGTGTGTTCGGGGATGGTCGGGCCGTAGCGCAAGAGCTGGCCCAAGGTCGCTCGCTCGGGGGGAGAGAGGGGGCTTGTCAGCTCGGCAAAGTGCACATACTCGGCATAGACATCCTCTATCTCTACTCCGCTCTCTACTCCACTCTCGTTTCTCATCTGTGCGAAGCGTTGCAGCAGTTTTTGGACACGAAAATCAGACAGTGCTGGGGCACCACGCAAGATATCCATATGACCTTTCTCACCAAGTTTTAAAGTGGGGGGGAATTGAGACGCGCGTATTATAGGGATCTGGCTCACAGCGGACAAACGTTTTTCTCACTTCGTGCAGTGTGACTCTGCGCACACTCTCTGGTATAAAGGTGCCTCTTTTTTGACAAATGCCGATTTTTTCAACAAAGGTACTCACCTACTTGCGCTGCATTTTTCGACTGTTTATCGGGCTGTTGTTGACGCTGACACTGGTTGGCTGCGACTTCTATAGCCCCTCCAGCCAGCTGGAGCAGATCCGCCAGCGAGGCGAGATCCGGGTTGGCACCATCTATGGTCCCACCTCCTATTACCAGCGTGACGACCTCGCCCAGGGGTTCGATTACGAGCTGGCGCAAAATTATGCCGACTGGTTGGGGGTGAAACTCACCATCATCCCGGTCGACACCACTGACCAACTGGTCACCCTGCTGAAAAAGGGCAAACTCGATCTGGCGGCTGCCGCCATCATGGTCACCCCCGAACGGCGCGAGCTGTTTCGCTTCGGCCCGGGCTTCTATCAGGTCTCTCCCAAACTGGTCTACCGCAACGGCAAACCCAAGCCGGCCTCATTGAACGATATCAAGGGCAAGCTGGTGGTGGCCGCCGGCTCCACCGGTGAAGATCTGCTCAAAGAGATGAGCAAAGAGAATCCGAAACTAGCCTGGAGCACCAGCGACAACGCCGATGTGGAGGAGCTGCTCAAGCAGGTGGTGGATGGCAAGATTGACTACACGGTGGTGCAGGATACCGTGCTGGCCCGTACCCAGCGCTACTACCCGGAGCTCACCGAGGGGCTGACCCTGGCCCAGAAGCAGACCGTTGCCTGGGCCATGAGCAAGCTGCCCGATGACAGCCTCTATGCCAGCGTGATCGACTTCTTCGGTCAGCGCTTTATGGATGGTGCCATCGCCAAGCTGGACGAGAAGTACTTCGGCCACGTGCAGAACTTCGACTTTGTCGATACCCGTACCTTTCTCAAACGCGCCAAGAGCCTGCTGCCCAAGTACCAGCCGCTGTTCCAGACTCACGCCAAGAATATCGACTGGCGTCTGCTCGCCGCCATCAGCTATCAGGAGTCCCACTGGGACCCGCAGGCCCGCTCCTACACCGGCGTGCGCGGCATGATGATGCTGACCGAGCCCACAGCCAAGGCGATGGGAGTCAACGACCGGCTTCATCCGGAAGAGAGCATCAAAGGTGGCTCCCTCTATCTGCAACAGATGATGGAGAAGGTGCCGGATTCGGTGCCCGATGACGAGAAGGTGTGGTTTGCCCTCACCGCCTACAACATCGGTTACGGCCACATGATGGACGCCCGCCGCCTGACCAAAGAGCTCGGCAAGAATCCTGACGCCTGGAGCGACGTGAAAGAGGTGCTGCCGCTGCTGCAGCAAGCGCGCTGGCACCGCAAGGTACGTTACGGCTATGCCCGTGGCAGCGAGGCGCGCAACTATGTCAACAACGTGCGCCAGTATTACCAGAGTCTGCTCTGGCTCGACAACGAGCAGCAGAAGGCACATCAGCGGGAGAGTCTCGACAACGACAGCGAGCCCGAGCTGGCCGAGCGCCCCACCGCCATCGCCGAAGTGGTCAATCAAATCACCATGCGCTAACCAGCCATTATTCGGCTGTTTTCACGCAAACTTCTCTGTTACCATCGATTCACATCGGAGCCTATCCGAAATCGCATTGTTTTCATTATGTTGAGAGATTAAATAACAGCAATTTCGGATGGGCTCCATCAATGACCCAAGGCCGGGATGGCCACCTGAGTTGGGAGGAGACCAAGATGCAAAAACGTAGAAAAATCAGTCTGGTCAGAAAAGCGAAGTGCAGCTGGAGCCCCAGACGCAAACTCAAGCTTAATGACATCAAGCGCAACCTGTGGCGCAGAAATCGATCCTATACCCTGCTTATTGCAGAGCACACAGCATAAACCCGGCATTCGCCGGGTTTTTTTATCTTCTTTCTCACCTGAATGCTGTTTTACACCAGTGCCGCCTTGAACTGTACCGACCGCTTGGAGATCAGCGAGTTGCAGTGGTTGCAGAAGTAATCCACCGCGCCGCACGCCTTGAGACGCTCCAGCTCCTGCTGGCAGGTGGGGCAGATGGCAGTAACCCGAACAGGGGCCTGGCACTGGCCACAGGTTTGCTCCTTGCTGCGGGTATCCAGTTCAGCCTGGCATGATGGACAAAGCAGGGCTTCCATAATCAACTCCTCGAAAAGTGGATCTGCCATGGTCTTGTTCCATGGCAGATCCCCCTCACCTTATTCCTCACCTTAACATGGCGAGGATAACAAAGCGGCTGCCGGTGAGGGCAGCCGCAAGGACTTATTTCTTCTTCATTTTCAGCAGGCGTTTGCGCTGACGTTCCTGACTCAGGGTCATGGTGTTTTTCTTGCCTTCAAACGGGTTGACCGACTCCTGGAACTCGACCCGGATCGGCGAGCCCATGATCTTGAGGGACTTGCGGAAGTAGTTGATCAGATACCGCTTGTAGGAGTCCGGCAAGTCGTTCAGCTGGTTGCCGTGGATCACGATGCGCGGTGGGTTGTAGCCACCGGCGTGGGCATACTTGAGCTTGACGCGGCGACCATTGACCATCGGCGGCTGGTGATCTTCCTGCGCCATCTGCATGATGCGGGTCAGCATGGCCGTGCTGGTACGACGGGTGGCGGACTGGTAAGCCTCCTGAATGGATTCAAACAGATGGCCGACACCGCTGCCGTGCAGGGCGGAGATGAAGTGGACGCGAGCGAAGTCGATGAAGCCCAAGCGACGATCCAGCTCGTTCTTCACATCCTCTTTCACCTTCTGATCCAGACCATCCCACTTGTTCACCACCAGCACCACGGAGCGACCGGCGTGGAGCACATAGCCAAGGATGCTCAAGTCCTGATCGGTGATGGTCTCCTGGGCGTCGATCACCAGCAGGCAGACGTTGGCATCTTCGATGGCTTTCAGGGTCTTGATAACGGAGAACTTCTCAACCGTCTCGTGCACCTTGCCACGACGACGCACACCGGCTGTGTCGATAACCACATACTTCTGCTCGTCACGCTCCATCGGAATGTAAACGGAGTCACGGGTGGTGCCGGGCATGTCATAGACGATGACCCGATCTTCACCCAGCATACGGTTGGTCAGGGTAGATTTACCGACGTTGGGACGACCAACGATGGCGAACTTGATGGGCAGGTCAGCGAACGGGGTCTCCTTGGTGTCCTCTTTGGTATCGAGTTCACCGGCAGCCACCATGCGCAGCAGGGCTTCTTCGTCGAAGTCCTCCTCTTCCTCATCCTGCGCATCTTCATCGGTAGCGGAGTCGACCAGGGTCTCCAGATGGGGAGCCAGGGCCAGTTCCAGCAGGCTCAGCACGCCACGACCGTGTGCGGCCGCGATCTGGTAGACCTCGCCCAGCGCCAGACCGTAGAACTCGGAGACAGCGGAATCACCGTCGATACCGTCGGTCTTGTTGGCCACCAGAAATACCTTCTTGTGGGCCTTGCGCAGGTGCTCGGCAATGGCTTGATCCGCCGCGGTCAGACCGGCACGGGCATCCACCATGAACAGCACGACGTCCGCTTCTTCGATGGCCAGCAGGGATTGCTCGGCCATCTTCAGCTCGATCCCCTCTTCGGTGCCATCGATACCGCCGGTATCGACCACGATAAATTCCAGCTCGCCCAACTTCGCCTGACCGTATTTACGGTCCCGGGTCAGACCGGGAAAATCGGCAACCAGGGCATCCCGAGTACGGGTCAAGCGGTTAAACAGGGTGGATTTCCCCACGTTGGGGCGGCCCACCAGGGCTACTACAGGAGTCATAAAAGCCTCATTCTCAAGACGACAAAGGCTCCGGGTCCGAAGACCAGGAGCCGGATATTCACATTATCGGACGATCAAGGACGCTTGAGGGCGTACAACTTGCCGTCACGGCTCTGCACATACAGGGTCTCGCCATCCACCAGCGGGGCGGCATAGAGACCACTGCTATCGAGCTGCTGCATCGCCTTGATGGTACCGTCGGTACGATCAAGCCAATACAGGTATCCTTCCACATCACCCACCACCACATAGTCACCGAAGATGACAGGTGCAGTGACGGTACGATTTTCCAGCTGGGTGTTGGACCACAGCTCCAGACCGTTGCGACGGTCGATGGCAAACAGGTGGCTGCGACTGTCGGTCAGCACGATGGCATTACCGGTCATCGCCAGATCGCGATAGCCGGAATACTTGCGCTTCCACACTTCATCGCCGGTCATCAGCTTGCGCGCCATCAGCTGACCGTTGTAGGCGATGGCGTAGAGCTCATCACCGGCAATCAGCGGGCTGGCATCGACGTCAACCATACGGTCCAGCTCGGTGGCACCGCGCGGATCAGCCACCTTGGACTGGCGCACCGGCTGGCCGTTGCTCAGCAGGGCGATGCCCACCTTGCCATCGGCACGACCGTAAATCACGGCGCCGTTGGTGATCACCGGTGCACCGGCACTGCGCAGGGTCAGCGGCGGCTGCTCTTCGGAGAGCGACCACTGCATCTTGCCTTCATCAGTGTCGAGGGCGATCAGGCGACCGGAGGTGGTCAACACCACCACGCGGCCATCTTCCACCGCGGGGCTTGCCACCACTTCGCCGGGCACATTGGTCTGCCACAGCACTTCACCGTTCTCTTCGTTCAGGGCGTAGACCACCCCGTTCTCGGAGCCGAGGAACAGCTTGCCGTAACGGGAAACCAGGCCACCGGAGAGACGAGCGCTACGCTTGTCGGCGTTGACCGGCAGATCGGCCAGATCGACGGTCCAGAGGCGATCGCCACTGGCACGGTCAAAGGCGCTTACATCGCCGTCGCGGGCAGCCGCGTAGATGCGATCCTCTTCCACCACCGGCTTGAGCTGGGAGTAGAAGTCACCGATGCCATCACCCACAGTAGATGACCATGCGGTGTCGGCAGTGAAGGCAGATTCAACCTTGGGCAGCGGCGCCATCGGATTGAGATCCTCTTCGGAACTGAACAGGGAGCAACCCTGCAGAGCGAAGGAGACCGCAGCCCCCAGCGCCACCATCTTGAATAAATTACGCATCCGGTGCCTCACCAGTCGCTACGGCCGGCAGGGCCAGATCGTCCATTTTCAGCTTGAGCTCAGCGCTACCCTGCAGGCCGCCGGAATCGGCCGCTGCCTGATAGGCATCACGAGCCTCTTCGGTCTTGCCCTGCTTTTGCAGCACATCACCACGGGCTTCGGCTACCTGCGCCTTGAAGGCCTCATTCTGGATGGTTGCCAGCTTGGCCAGCGCTTCATCTGCCTTGCCCTGATCATTCAGCACCCGGGCCAGACGCAGCGCCGCGATGGGACGAATGCTCTCGTCACCCGTGGTCGCCACCAGCTCCAGCTGCTCGGCAGCCAGATCCAGCTTGCCCGCCTTGACGGCAGCGGCAGCCAGTTGCAACGCGGCCAGTTCACCGTAGGAGTCACCCTTGTTGGCGGTAACAAACTGCTGTGCCTGCTCGAAACCGGCGGCATCGCCCTTGGCCAGCTGCTCAATCACCTGGTTGTAAGAGTGGGAGGAGGCCTCCATGGTCTCTTGCTGGTGCTGGTTGTAATAGCGCCAGCCGAACAGACCGACCAGACCGATCACGGTCCCGGCAATCACCGAGTTTCCGTTCTCTTTCCACCACTCCTTGATAACCTCAACCTGTTGTTCTTCGGTGGTATAGACTTCCACAGCTTACTCTCCTTTGGCTGCCAGCAGGGCAATGGCGGCGTCAACCTTGACGGTCTGTTGCTCGGCCTGACCACGCAGATATTTGATAGTGATCTCCCCGTTTTGCACCTCGGTCTCACCAAGGATCAGGGCGATTGCCGCGCCGCTCTTGTCGGCACGTTTGAGTTGTTTCTTGAAGTTGCCACCACCGCAGTGGCTCATCAGGCGCAGGTCCGGCAGGGCATCGCGCAGACGCTCGGCCAGCTGGAAGCCAGCCTGTTCGGTCCCCTCGCCCACCATCGCCAGATAGACATCCACCGCCGGGCGGATATCGGCGTTGAGCTCGAGAGTTTCCAGCATCAGCACCAGACGCTCCATGCCCATGGCAAAGCCCACGGCCGGGGTCGGTTGACCGCCCAGCTGCTCTACCAGACCATCGTAGCGGCCACCGGCACAGACGGTGCCCTGGGCACCCAGACTGCTGGTGACCCACTCGAACACGGTCAGGTTGTAGTAGTCAAGACCACGCACCAGACGCTCGTTCACTTCGTATTTGATACCGGCAGACTCGAGCAGGCGCTTGAGCCCCTCGAAGTGGGCCAGGCTCTCTTCGCCCAGATGGTCGAACAGACGCGGGGCACCCGCCAAAATGGCCTGCACCTTTTCATCCTTGGAGTCGAGCACCCGCAGCGGGTTGCTGTACATGCGGCGCTGGCTCTCTTCGTCCAGCTGCTCCTTGTACTGCTCCAGATAGGCCACCAGCGCATCGCGGTAAGCGGCACGCTCGGCGCTCTGACCCAGGGTGTTGAGCTGCAGGGTGACATGCTCGCTGATGCCAAACAGACGCCACAGACGGTGGGTCAGCATGATCAGCTCAGCGTCAATGTCCGGCCCGTTGATGCCAAACAGCTCGACACCGAACTGGTGGAACTGGCGATAACGGCCCTTCTGGGGACGCTCGTGACGGAACATGGGGCCCATGTACCACATCCGGCGTTCCTGGTTGTAGAGCAGACCGTGTTCGATACCGGCACGGACGCAGCTGGCGGTCCCTTCCGGACGCAGGCTCAGGCTGTCGCCGTTACGGTCTTCAAAGGTGTACATCTCTTTTTCGACCACGTCGGTCACTTCACCGATGGCGCGCTTGAACAGATGAGTCTGCTCGACAATCGGCATGCGCACTTCGCTGTAGCCATAGCTTGCAACGACCTGGCGCAGGATCTGTTCAACCTTCTGCCATACCGGGCTCTGCTCCGGCAGGCAATCATTCATACCGCGAATAGCTTGGATCTGTTTTGCCACGTTGATACTCGAGAAAAAGAGGTAAAATTTGGCCGCATTATAGGGATTTTCCCCCCCAAGGTAAAATCAGGGAATCCGGATGCGGGATTTAAAATCAGTCACCTGGAAAAAGGGCCACCCAATGTGGCCCTGTTTCGCTCACTCCTTGTCCATCGGGATCCGGTTGGCGGGATCCAGCATGGCGGCGCGGGCGCGAATGCGGCGCTCCAGAGTTGGAATGAGATCCTTGTTGTCGAGCCGATCGACCCGCTGGCCTCCCTCATAGAAGGCACTCTTGTTGGCGGCACCCGCCAGACCAAGGTCGGAGACCAGCGCTTCGCCCGGGCCATTGACCACACAGCCGATGATGGAAACATCCATCGGGGTGATGATGTCTTCGAGCCGCTCTTCCAGCGCGTTGACAGTGGCGATCACATCGAACTCCTGCCGTGAGCAGGATGGGCAAGCGATAAAGTTGATGCCACGGGAGCGAATACGGAGGGATTTGAGGATATCGAAACCGACCTTTACCTCCTCCACCGGATCCGCCGCCAGCGAGATACGCAGGGTATCGCCGATGCCGTCGGTAAGCAGCATCCCCAGACCGATGGCAGACTTCACCGCGCCGGCACGGAAACCGCCCGCTTCGGTGATGCCAAGGTGCAGCGGCTGTTCAATCTGCTTGGCCAGCAGGCGATAGGCACCGACTGCCAGGAACACATCGGAGGCCTTGACGCTCACCTTGAAGTCCTGGAAATCGAGACGATCGAGATAGTCCACGTGACGCATGGCGGACTCCACCAGCGCCTCTGGGGTCGGCTCGCCGTACTTCTCCTGGATATCTTTCTCCAGCGACCCGCCATTGACCCCGATACGGATCGGGATATTGAGGTCGCGTGCACAATCGACCACCGAGCGCACCCGCTGCTCGTTGCCGATGTTGCCCGGGTTGATACGCAGGCAGTCGGCACCGTACTCGGCCACTTTCAGGGCGATGCGATAGTCAAAATGGATATCGGCAACGATGGGGATGCGGGTTTGCTGTTTGATGAGCCGGAAGGCTTCCGCCGCTTCCATGGTGGGCACGGAGACACGGACGATATCGGCACCGACCCGCTCGATCCGCTGGATCTGCTCGATGGTGGCGGCGACATCTGTGGTCTTGGTGTTGGTCATGGTCTGCACGGTAATGGGGGCATCGCCCCCAACCGGTACATTACCAACCATGATCTGTCTGGATTTACGACGAATGATGGGTGATTCGTGAGAAGACATGGGAAACAGATTACTCCTGCGGCAGTGAGAAGCGGGCTGTACGGCCGTTGTTGTAACGGCTCATATCAAACGACTGACCCTTGTAGTCAAGCTTGACGGCCATGGGCGCGCCAATGATGAACTTCAGGGGCTCGGCGCCTTCCAGCACCAGCTCGTCGTTGGCCTTCTTCAGACCACTGAACAGGGTCTTGCCGTTGGCATCCTTCACATCCAGCCAGCAATCGGCGGTGAAGCTCATCTTCAGTTGCGGCGCCGTCGCCGGATCAACGACAGCCTCTTCAGATTCGGTGCCAT
This sequence comes from Aeromonas sp. Y311-2, assembly GCF_027706025.1. NCBI lineage: Bacteria > Pseudomonadati > Pseudomonadota > Gammaproteobacteria > Aeromonadales > Aeromonadaceae > Aeromonas > Aeromonas sp. Y311-2. The sequence goes on from NZ_JAPDCL010000016.1 coordinate 76,415, forward strand.
TGGCGCCGGATACCGCTGCATCGGTCGCAGTGCCGACAGCCGCGCTGACATCGGTCGGGGCAACAGCCGCAGAAGCAGGCGCCAGGGTAGCCGTCGCATCGGAGACCACCGCAGGGGCAGCCACGTCCGTGGCGGCCGGTGCGATGGCAGCGCCTTCGGCCGGAGCTGTGTTGATCGCATCGGGCGGCGTGATAGCAGGTTCAGCCGGAGTCGAACCGGTTGCACTCATCTCGGTGGCTGCCAGCGCTTCATCACCGGCGGAGCGACGGGAAGTACTCTGCCACCACCAGGCGACCGAGAGCGCAATCAACACCAGGATCACCAGCCAGGTCACCACCTTGAGCCGACTGTCGTTGGCTTGCTGGCGGGAGCGACGGGAGAAGCTCTGCATGTCGATATTGTCGGGAGGAGTCAGACCCAGCTTGTCGTAAGCAGCCAGAATGGTCTCGTCGGGGATCCCGACCAGCTTGGCATAGGTACGCAGATAGCCCCGAATAAAGGTATGGGAGGTGTGCTTGTCGTAGGTATCCGATTCGATAGCGGCGATCAGGGTCAGACGAAGGTGAATGCGGGACGCAACCTGTTCTCGTGTCCAGCCAAGCTGTTCACGGGCGTTGCGCAGCAATTGGCCTGGGCCTACTGCCTGGGAGTCGTCTTGGAAATCGTGTTGCTGTTCAATAGTCATTGGCTAAATAACGCTTGGCTTGTTGCGAAGTGGGATATTGCCTTACCAGCTCAGTCCCGAATTGGTGAAGTAATGCCGGCTTGTCCATCGCCTGTGCCAGCCGAAGTCTCAACCAGAGACTCTCCTCGTTCTCGTCTGACACATCGGCAAAACGGGCGAGGTAGGACTGCACATCAGGCAGCTTGCCATCTTTCATGGAAAGCTCGGCCAAGTCCAGCAATAACCCTGGATTGCGGGGATTATACCCCAAGGCCAGGCGATAGTACTCGCCTGCTTTATCATTTCTGCGATTTTGCAGCGCACAAAGTGCCGCATTTTCATAGGTATCGGCAATTTTTACGTAACCTGGCTGAATAACAGCCTGGTTGAACGCCTGATCTGCCTCGGCATACCTGCCGCGATCACAGAGGAAGGCACCATAGTTGTTCATTGCGTCAGCATTGGACGGATCCATGGCAAGGGCGTTCTTGTAATGGGTCTCGGCTGCCTTGAAATCTCCTACCTTCTGGTAGAAGTAGGCAAAACCGATCTGGATCTGGGGGTTGGAGGGGTCATACTGGAGGGCGCGGTCAAGATTGAACTTGGCCTGCTCGGCATTGCCCTGACGCAGGTACTGGATACCCAGGTCTAGGCGGGTTTGGGCAGCCGCCTTGAGGTCAGGACCCACTTCACGCTGGGTCGAGTTCTGGCCAGCGTAAGTGGTCTCGGTCACACAGCCTGGCAGCGCGCAGAGCGCTGCCACTACGATCAATGTACGTGTATCCATTCCCTGTCTATACAATGGCTTAGCATTTAAACCATTTTGACGGAAATCCCATCCTGTTGCATCCGATTTTTGATAGTTCGCTTGGTACGGTCAATCACGTCACCCACCAGCTGACCACAGGCGGCATCGATGTCATCACCACGGGTCTTGCGGACAATCACGGTGAAACCGTACTCCATCAGCACCTTGGAGAAGCGATCGATACGGCTGTTGCTCGGCTTGCCGTAAGGGTTGCCCGGGAAGGGGTTGAACGGGATCAGGTTGATCTTGCTCGGCGTGTCCTTGAGCACCTTGGCCAGCTCGTGCGCATGCTGCATATCGTCATTGATATGATCGAGCAGCACATACTCGACGGTCACCCGACCACCGTTGGCATTGGATTTGGCCAGGTAACGACGGACACCGGCGAGGAACTCCTCGATGTTGTACTTGTCGTTGATCGGCATGATCTCTGAACGCAGCTTGTCGTTCGGGGCGTGCAGGGAGATAGCCAGCGCCACGTCGATCTGGTCACCCAGCTTGTCCAGCGCAGGTACCACGCCAGAGGTGGAGATGGTCACCCGGCGCTTGGAGATGCCAAAGCCGTAGTCATCCATCATCAGACGCATGGCGGGCACCACATTGGCGAGGTTAAGCAGCGGCTCGCCCATCCCCATCATCACCACGTTGGTGATGGGACGCTTGCCACCGACCACGCGGGCCGCACGCCACACCTGACCGATGATCTCGGAGACTTTCAGATTGCGGTTGAAGCCTTGTTGAGCCGTGGAGCAGAACTTGCACTCCAGCGCACAGCCAACTTGAGAGGAGACGCAGAGGGTCGCGCGGTCATCTTCCGGGATGTAGACGGTCTCGACCTCCTGATCGCCCACCTGCAAGGCCCACTTGATGGTGCCATCGGCAGAGCGCTGCTCGCGGCTGATCTCGGGCGCCTTGATCTCGGCGATTGCCTTGAGGCGCTCTTTGAGCACCTTGTTGACGTTGGTCATCTGATCGAAATCATCACACCCAAAGTGATAGATCCACTTCATGACCTGATCTGCCCGGAATGGCTTCTCGCCCAGTTCGACGAAAAAGGCACGCATGGCATCCCGATCAAGATCCAGCAGGTTGATTTTTGTTTCGCTCATCAATGGCCTCAGTTCAAACACTTCATCAATTATTGGCTGACGACGTCAGGGGGCGGCATTGTACAAATAATGGGTCTGGCTTTCCACCTGGAGAATAGAGGGATATTGCGTAAACGGCGAAAACAACAAAGGGAGCCGAGGCTCCCTTGGGTCATCATCCACAAAAATCAGCCGCGCGGGCAGATCTCGTTGTCAGAGAAGAAGTAGGCAATTTCGCGGGCAGCGGATGCAGGTGCATCAGAGCCATGCACTGCGTTGCGATCGATGCTCTCGGCATAACAGGCACGCAAAGTACCAGCCAGCGCCTCTTTCGGGTTGGTAGCCCCCATGATCTCGCGATTGCGACGGATGGCGTCTTCCCCTTCCAGCACCTGCACCATGACAGGGCCAGAGGTCATGAAGCTGACCAGATTGTCATAAAAAGGCTTGCCCTGATGCTCGGCATAGAAACCGGCAGCCTGTTCACTGCTCATGTGCAGCATTTTGGATGCCACCACTTTCAAGCCTGCGCTTTCGAAACGGCTATAGATGGCACCGATCAGGTTCTTGCTGACAGCATCCGGTTTGACGATAGAGAAGGTACGTTCGATGGCCATTGATATCTTTCCTTAACTACAGAGTTTTATTGTTAGAATCCATGTTCGCTGGCGATTATACGTAAACAAAAACCGGAAAAACACACAAACAAGCAACTTTTTATTAAACATCACTCCCTTGCAATCAACATCCACACTCATCTTGACCGAGCAGAGCCGGAAAATATGTGCGCTTGCGCACGATAGTTACCTTAAGCCGCCAAAACCCCATCTTTTGTTCACAATTCGAACAGCATGAAAAAGGCACCCTAAGGTGCCTTGTCTCGCCTATTTGGCTTCCGCCAGCAGGGCCCGCGCTATGGTGCGCATCCCCAGAGTATTAGCTCCCGGCGCCCAGAGGGCATCGCCGTTGTCACTGAAGCAGGCGGCCAGATCGATATGCAACCAGCCCATCCCTTCGTTGGCAACGAAACGGGAGAGGAAACCCGCAGCGTTGGAGGCGCCACCCGGCCCGCCCCCCTTCACCGGACGGCTGTTGGCCGTGTCGGCGTAATGGGAAGGGCACTGCTGGCGGTGCCAGGGCTCCAGCGGCAGCGGCCAGGCAGGCTCATGCTCAGCATCGGCATAGGTCATTGCGCGGCTTACCAACCCTTTGTCGAGGCCGAACAGAGCATTGTAGCGCCCACCCAGCGCCATCACGGCTGCGCCGGTCAGGGTCGCGGCATCGATGATCAGCGGTGCGCCGGACTCGCTCGCCAGTTGCAGGCCGTCGGCCAGCACCAGCCGCCCCTCGGCATCGGTATTCACAATCTCGACCGTGGTGCCGTTCTTGTAGGTGAGGATGTCGCCCAGCTTGTAGGCGTTGCCGGAGACCAGGTTCTCAGCGCAGCAGAGGATCAGCTTCACCCGCTTATCGAGCCCGCGCAGCATAGCCAGCGCCAGCGCACCGGTGACAATCGCCGCACCACCCATGTCGCACTTCATGGTGAGCATCCCCTCGGAGCTCTTCATGGAGTAGCCGCCGGAGTCAAAGGTGATCCCCTTGCCCACCAGCGCTGCCGCTACCGGCGCCTTGGGGTCACGCCCCGGGTTGAAGTCGAGCTCCAGCAATACCGGTTCGCGCGCACTGCCGCGGCCCACCTGATAGAGGCCGACCCAGCCCGCCTGTTGCAGCGCTTCGCCTTTCAAAATGCGATGACTCACCTTGTCCGGCGCCACCTCGGTAATAAAGGAGGCAGCTTCCACCGCCAGCTCCAGCGGGCCCAACTGCTCCGGGGTGGCATTGGTCATCTCGCGCACCCAGCGGCCGCAGAGCCAACGCGCTTCCAGCTCCTCTCTGTCCTCTTCCGAGGACATGGCCCACTGCAGTTGCACCTCCGCCTTGGGGGTTTGCAGCCCTTGGGCAAAAGCCCACTGCTGTTCACGCTCCCAGTGACCAGCCAGGGTCACTTTCTGGATCCCTTGCTGGCAGAGGCGACGGGCCGCCTGCTGGATATCGAGCAGTGGATTGGCCGTCACCAGATGGATCACCATGCCGTCGGCACGGTGAGAGAGCAGCGCCCCCTCCCCCCACTCGGCCGGTGCAAATTCACGACTTAACCAGACATTCATGCGGTCACCTCCTGCAGCCAGCGTGCGATGGTGCGCAGACCGTGCCCTTTGGCGCCGGTCGCCCAGAGATCGTTGCCCGATTTCTGATAGGAGGCCGCCAGATCCAGGTGCACCCAGCCCTTGCCCTCATCGCGCACGAAGCGGGAGAGAAACGCAGCAGCCGTGGTGGCACCGGCTGTGCCCTCTGCCGAGGCGACGTTGCCCAGATCGGCAAAGGCCGAGGTGAGCTGGCTGGCATGCCAGGGCTCCAGCGGCAGCGCCCACGCCTGCTCGTTTTCCACCTTGGCGGCGGCCAGCGCACGCTGCTGTTCGGTCTCATCGAGGGCAAACACCGCATTATAATCGCGCCCCAGCGCCATCTTGGCGGCGCCGGTCAGGGTGGCTGCGTCAAGGATATAAGCCGCACCACTGTCGGAGGCCGCCATCAGGCCATCGGCCAGCACCAGACGACCTTCCGCATCGGTGTTCTGGATCTCGACCGAAACCCCATTCTTGTAAGTGAGGATGTCGCCCAGCTTGAAGGCGTGGCCGGAGACCAGGTTCTCGGCGCAGCAGAGAATGAGCTTCACCCGCTGGTTCAGACCGCGGCTGATAGCAAGCGCCAACGCGCCGGTCACCATGGCGGCACCGCCCATATCGGACTTCATCGGCAGCATGTTGTCAGAGGACTTCATGGAGTAGCCACCGGAATCGAAAGTGATCCCCTTGCCCACCAGCGCCGCCACCACGGGTGCATTGCGATCACCGGTCGGGTTGTAGTCAAGCTCCAGCAGCACAGGCTCGCGCTCGCTGCCACGGCCAACCGACCAGATCCCGATATGGCCGGACTCGCGCAGCGCTTCACCGGCGGTGATGCGAGCTGTAACCTGATCCCCGGCCAGACCACGAATGAGCAACAGGGCCGATTCCGCCAGACTCATGGGGTAGATCTCTTCCGGACAGCCATTGGTGATGTCACGTACCCAGCGAGCCGCCTTGAGCAGCGCATCCAGTTCACGGGCTTCCGCGTCGCTCTGCTGGCCGAAATCCAGTTCACGCGCACCCTTGGCGGCGTAGAAACCCTGGGCGAACGCGTAGCGACGCTCCAGATCCCAGCCTTCACCGACCAGCATCACCCGCTTGATCCCGCTCGATTCGAGGCGACGGGCGGCGCGCTGAACGGTGCGCAGAACATCCTTCTCCTGACCCGCGGCACCAAGATGGATCAGTGCCTCGTCGCCATTGAAACTGAGCTGGGCGCCCTCGCCCCAATAGGCGGCCGCAGCCTGGGTGGATAACGCTACCTTCATCATGTCAGCCATCGTGTTTGCTTCCTTTTTACTGGCACTATGTATAAGCACTCTTTATGGGAAAGAGCTTATTGGCAAAGAGAGAATAACGAATACAAAAAAGGCCGTGCCCCCTAGGGTCACGGCCTTCCACCATATCACTGAAGCACCACAGGATGCTGCACGTGCAATTCACTCATGTGTAATTAATGGCGTTCAGAGGCAAGGTTCAGGGTGTACTTGGGCAGTTCCACCACCAGATCCTCGTCTGCCAGTTTTGCCTGGCAGCTGAGGCGCGATTCCGGCTCCAACCCCCACGCCTTGTCCAGCATGTCGTCTTCCAGCTCGTCACTTGGCTCGAGCGAGTCAAAGCCCTCGCGCACCACGCAGTGGCAGGTGGTGCAGGCACAGGATTTCTCGCAGGCATGCTCGATTTCGATACCGTTGCGCAGCGCCACATCCAGAATGGTCTCGCCGCTTTGCCCCTCGAGGGCGGCGCCATCCGGACAGAGTACGGGATGAGGAAGAATGATCAGTTTTGGCATATTACACCTTGTTGACGTTTTGTCCGGTCAGCACCTTGCGGATGGAGGCGTCCATCCGGCGGGCTGCAAACTCGCCACTGACAGCGTCGGCTGCCTCAATGGCTTCTTTGATTTGATGGGTTGCGCCGCTGTTGCGCATGGTCAGCAGATGGGCGATGGCGGCATCAATCTCGGCACGCTCGGCAGCATTGAGCAGGGCATCGCCATCGGCGGCCAGCGCCGCATTGAGACTCTCGACCACCCGGTCGGCTTCAACCTGCTGCTCGGCCAGCATGCGGGCATCCATATCCTGCTGGGCATTCTCGATGGAGGCACTCAGCATGTTGAGGATATCCTGCTCCGCCAGCCCGTAAGAGGGCTTGACCTGGATCTCGGCCTGCACGCCGGAGGATTTCTCCATGGCGCTGACCGAGAGCAGACCATCCGCATCCACCTGGAAGGTGACGCGAATATGGGCGGCGCCGGCTGCCATCGGCGGAATACCAGTCAGGGTAAAGCGGGCCAGGGAGCGGCAATCGGCCACCAACTCGCGCTCACCCTGTACCACGTGAATGGCCATGGCGGTCTGACCATCCTTGAAGGTGGTGAACTCCTGGGCGCGGGCAACCGGAATGGTAGTGTTGCGCGGGATCACTTTCTCGGCGAGACCACCCATGGTCTCCAGACCCAGCGATAGCGGGATAACGTCCAGCAGCAGCATCTCGGCATCGGGCTTGTTGCCCACCAGAATATCGGCCTGGATGGCGGCGCCAATGGCGACCACCTTGTCAGGATCGATGCTGGTCAGCGGCGTACGCTGGAAGAACTCGCCCACCAGTTCACGCACCAGCGGCACCCGGGTGGAGCCACCGACCATTACCACTTCCAGCACTTCCACCTGCTCGAGACCGGCATCGCGCAGGGCGCGGCGACAAGCCAGCAAGGTCCGTTTCACCAGCGGGGTGATGAGTTCATCAAACTGGCTACGGCTCACTGAACCCTGCCAGCCAGCAAAGGTGCACGCCACCTGCTCGGCATCGGTCAGACCGTGTTTGACGGCCGCGGCCACATCCAGCAGCTCGCGCTGCAGATGGGCATCCAGCTCGCCGGAGAGGCCCGCCTGCTCCTTGATCCAGTCCGCCAGCAGGTGATCAAAATCATCGCCGCCGAGGGCGGAATCGCCGCCGGTCGCCATTACTTCAAACACACCGCGATGCAGACGCAGGATAGAGATATCGAAGGTACCGCCCCCCAGATCGTAAACCGCGATCACCCCTTCCTGACCGGAGTCAAGGCCATAGGCAATCGCGGCCGCGGTCGGCTCGTTGAGCAGACGCAGTACGTGCAGACCGGCCAGACGGGCCGCATCCTTGGTCCCCTGACGCTGGGCATCATCGAAATAGGCGGGCACGGTAATGACCACGCCATCTAGATCGCCCCCGAGTGTCTGGGCGCCACGCTCGGCCAGCTTTTTGAGAATTTCGGCCGATACCTGCACCGGATTGACCAGCCCCTGACGGGTTTGCAGTTGCGGCATGCCATTGTCGGCGGCAACAAACTGGTAAGGCTGCTGGCGGGTATCGATATCGGCCAGCGCCTTGCCCATCATCCGTTTGACCGAGACGATGGTGTTGTGAGGATCGAGCGCCGCTTCGCGCTTGGCATCAATTCCGACTCGAATGGCGTCGCTTTGATAGTGCACCACTGACGGGAGCAGGTCGCGCCCTTGCTCATCGCAAAGGGTATCGGCGTGACCACTGCGAACCGCAGCGACGAGAGAGTTGGTGGTGCCGAGATCGATGCCGACGGCACGTTTGTGCTGATGAGGAACAGCGCTCTGGCCGGGTTCGGCGATTTGCAGTAATGCCATGGGTAATGAAACTTCCAGCGTTAAAGGATCAAGACTCGAGAAGCGAGTCTTCGAATCGTTCCAGCTCTTCGAGGAGCTTGTCGACAAACTTGAGTTTGCGAACGCAATCAGCGGCAACGAGATCTTTGCCGGCGGCAAGAGACTCGGTCAGCTGCTGCATCAACATCTGGTGATCATGCCTGATCTCGCTGCGAAAATCCTTGATGGCGCGCTCAGGGTCGGCGTCATCTTTCAAGTCGGCCAGACGCTCGCGCCACTCCAGCTGCTGCATCAGAAATGCGGTATCTTGCAGGGTCTGCTGTTCACCACGGATATCAGTGCCACGCAGGGAGAGCAGATATTCTGCACGGCGCAGCGGCGCCTTGAGGGTGGTGAATGCTTCGTTGATCTGGGCGGCACGTTGCACAGCAGCCAGCTGCTCCCGTTCGGGGGCGGTGGCAAAACGATCAGGATGGAATTGGGTTTGCAGCTGGCGGTAGGTATCAGCCAACTGACGGGTATCGAGCTCAAAGCCTTCAACCAGCCCAAACAGCTCGAAATGATTCATGCAAACCTCTTGGAAACGTTCGCCACTACCTCACTCGCCCCTGGCAAATGAGATGTGGTTGAACGGGTCATGGACAACCCGCTCAACCACAGACGAAGGATCATTGACGTCAAACAGCTCAGACACTGAAGCTTTCGCCGCAACCACACTCGCCTTTGGCATTGGGATTGTTGAACTGGAAGCCCTCGTTGAGGCCCTCCTTGACGAAATCCAGCTCGGTGCCATCCAGATGGATCAGGCTCTTGGCATCGACAATAATCTTGACGCCCTGCTGCTCGAACACCTGATCCTCATCGGTCAGTTCATCAACGAACTCAAGCACGTAGGCCAGACCGGAGCAGCCGGTGGTTTTGACGCCGAGGCGCAGGCCAATGCCCTTGCCCCGGTTAGCCAGAAAAGAGGAAACCCGTGCCGCGGCGGCATCTGTCATGGTAATAGCCATACTGCTCTCCGGCGCTTAGAGACCTTTCTTCTGCTTGTAATCGGCGATGGCGGCCTTGATGGCGTCCTCGGCCAGAATGGAGCAGTGGATCTTCACCGGTGGCAGGGCCAGCTCTTCGGCGATATCTGTGTTCTTGATGCCAGCCGCTTCGTCCAGGGTCTTGCCCTTGACCCATTCGGTCACCAGGGAGCTGGAGGCGATGGCAGAACCGCAGCCGTAGGTCTTGAACTTGGCATCTTCGATGATGCCTTCGTCGCTGATCTTCAGTTGCAGCTTCATCACGTCGCCACAAGCGGGCGCACCGACCATGCCGGTTGCAACGCTGGGATCATTCTTGTCGAAACCACCGACGTTGCGAGGATTCTCGTAGTGGTCGATTACTTTTTCACTGTAAGCCATATCTCACTCCTGCTAATTCTGTTGCTCACTGAAGTAATCAGTGATGAGCCCATTCGACCGTGTTCAGATCGACGCCGTCTTTGTACATCTCCCACAGGGGGGACATCTCGCGCAGACGACCGATGGAGTCACGAATAAGCTTGACCGCGTAGTCAATCTCTTCCTCGGTGGTGAAGCGACCCATGCTGAAACGGATGGAGCTGTGTGCCAGCTCGTCGTTCAGACCCAGTGCGCGCAGCACATAGGAAGGTTCCAGGCTGGCGGAGGTGCAGGCCGAACCGGAAGAGACCGCCAAATCTTTCAGCGCCATGATGAGGGATTCCCCTTCCACATAGGCAAAGCTGACGTTGAGGTTACCCGGAACACGCTGATCCAGATCGCCATTGATGTAGACGGCTTCAATATCCTTGATGCCATTCCACAGACGCTGGCGCAGAGCCAAGATGCGCTCGCCTTCACTCACCATCTCTTCTTTGGCGATGCGGAAAGCTTCGCCCATCCCGACGATCTGGTGGGTAGGCAGAGTACCGGAACGCATGCCGCGCTCGTGGCCGCCACCGTGCATCTGGGCTTCCAGACGAACGCGGGGTTTGCGGCGAACAAACAGTGCACCGATCCCTTTCGGACCATACACCTTGTGCGCTGAGACGGAGAGCAGGTCCACTTTCAGTGCTTCCACATCTACCGGGATCTTGCCCACACTCTGAACGGCATCCACGTGCAGCAGGATCTTGCGGGAACGGCACAACTCGCCGATGGCGGCAATGTTCTGAACCACGCCGATTTCGTTGTTCACATGCATGATGCTGACCAGGATGGTGTCATCACGCATGGCATTCTCGATCATCTCGATAGTGAACAGGCCGTTTGGCATCGGCTCAAGATAGGTCACCTCGAACCCTTCACGCTCCAGCTGGCGACAGGTATCGAGCACCGCCTTGTGTTCGGTCTTGGAGGTGATGATGTGCTTGCCCTTGCTGGCATAGAAGTGGGCAACACCCTTGATGGCCAGGTTATTGGATTCGGTCGCACCGGAAGTGAAGACGATCTCGCGGGGATCGGCACCGATCAGCTCTGCCACTTGATTACGGGCCAGATCCACCGCCTCTTCGGCTTGCCAGCCAAAGCGGTGAGAACGGGAAGCCGGATTGCCGAACAGGCCATCCATGGTGAGACACTGCATCATTTTTTCTGCGACACGCGGGTCCACCGGACAGGTTGCCGAATAATCAAGGTAAATAGGCAGTTTCATGTTTTTCTCCGTCACAGTCCGGGTCATACAGAGTCCCGCTGTGGAAAGCACGTTTATAGTTGGACTTTCAAGCTCACATCGCCGTGTTCTGCCCGATCAACCAGGGACAACACGGTCTTCATTTGTTCATCTTGCTTGCCGGCAATGCGGCGCACATCGGCCTGCCGTACCAGCTCGGCCAAGGTGATATCCCCGAGGAAACTGGAGATCCGCTCACTCAGGTCGCGCCACAGGGAGTGCGTCAGACACTGGGTACCACCGTGGCAGCCGCCCTTGCCGAGACACTTGGTGGCATCGACCGACTCATCGACCGCGGTGATCACCTGACCAACCGAAATCTCGCCTGGGGCCAACCCGAGGCGATAACCACCACCCGGGCCACGCACGCTGCTCACCAGACCATGTTTGCGCAGGCGGGCAAAGAGCTGCTCGAGATAGGACAACGAGATGCCCTGGCGCTCGGAAATATCGGCAAGGGGGACGGGCCCCTGCTCTGCATGCAGCGCCACGTCTAGCATGGCGGTTACAGCGTAACGTCCTTTTGAAGTCAGTCTCATGTGCCTTACCGTCTTGCGAAGCAATTTAATGGGGCACATGGTCACATACCCGACCAAAACAGTCAAGTATATGGTTGAGTAAATCAGTCGGATTAATCCGGTACGCGCGCTTTCTGTACCGAGGTCAGAATTCCGCGCAGAATGTTGAGCTCTGCCGCTTCCGGCCGAGCCCGATTGAACAGGCGACGCAGCTTGCTCATCACATGACCCGGATGGTCATCGGCAATAAAACCGGTCTTCATCAGGGTTTGTTCCAGGTGCTGATAGAACCCTTCCAGCTGGGCGGCACTCGGATAGACCATCTCATCTTCAGGCTCGGCGGCCTGCCCCTGCAGCCAGCGCATCCGCACTTCGTAGCAGAGAGTCTGCACCGCCATGGCCAGATTGAGGGAGCTGTAATCGGGATTGGCCGGAATGGCCACGTGGTAGTGGCACTTTTGCAATTCGTCGTTGGTGAGACCGGTGCGCTCACGACCAAACACCAACGCGACCGGGTGCAGCATCCCCTCAACCACCGACTTTTCGCCGGCTTCACGGGGATCGAGCATGGGCCAGCTCAGGGTTCGAGAGCGGGCGCTGGTGCCAATGACCAGACCACAATCGGCGATCGCGTCGTCCAGTGTCGGGACGATACGGGCATTGGCAAGCACATCGCTGGCACCAGCCGCCAGGGCGAAGGCATTGTCATCCGGCAAGGCTTGCGGATCAACCAATACCAGCTGGGTCAACCCCATGGTCTTCATGGCGCGTGCCGCAGACCCCATGTTGCCGGTATGAGAGGTGTTTACCAAAACGATACGAATCTGATCCAACATGCCCAGTCAATCTTCAGTCAAAAATGGCGCGCAATTGTAACATAAGAGAACACCATGTTGGCACCGTAAAAGCCGAGCCATTTCAGAACAAAACTACCCGTTTGTATAACAAACCAGCATGAGGGAAGTGAGAGGGGGGGCTAAACTTGATGGATATCCGATAAACGGCACAGGAGACACCACGCCATGCTTCCTCCCTTTATCTATGAGAGATTGCCCAGCCTCTACCTGCTGGCAGCCATTGCCATTATTACGTTGAGTGAACGGCCCCTGCTCTGGTTTGCAGGCACCTTGCTGTTTATCGCCGGAGCGGTGACCTGGATGATGCGCTCCAGCTACCGACGTACCGATCTGATTATCTTTCCGAGCAAACGCTGGCTACAGCCGGAGTGGCTGTATGAAGCGCAACCCTTTATCTGGCTGGCTGCGGGGCTGGCCATGTCACAGCTGCCCGCCCCTGCGGCACTCATCGCCTTGGTGCCCTGTCTGTGGGCCTGTCGCTGCCTCTGGGCACGGCACCATTATCGTCGCCATGCCCATGGGGTGATTGTCCACTTAAGACGGGATCCCGCCCGGCGCCGTCTGCACCGGAGCCTGCGCTGACTCTGTGCGGGCGCGTTCGATAAACGTCGCCAGATCCATCAGGGGATACTTCATCAGGCTTGGCAAGCCATCGAGATCCAGACTGTCCATCAGGTTTTTCACCTCAAGGCCCAGTTCGGTATCCCCTTCTATCTTCAGCTTGCGCTGGAAAAAGAGCGAGTCCGGATCCTCTTTGCGACCGGCAATCAGGATCAGGTCGTTGGCCGTACCGCTGAAGCAGACATCGGCCTTGTCACACTCGCGAGCTACCACCAGCTGGCCATTCTGCTCACTGATAAACCAGCACAGCTCCAGATCAGAGACTTCGACTTTCAGCCACTTGTCTGCCAGAAACTCGAAATCGCCATCTTCGATAGCCTCTTTGAAAACCCGGGCCAGCAAACTCTCCATCAGCTGCTTTTGCAGATTGAACGGAACCAGCTTGAGGGGATGGCGCAAGAAGCGCGGAGCCTGTTCGACCAGGCGGCGTTGCAGTTGTTGAAACACGATAGACTCCCTTTTTTGCGCATTCAAACACAGGGAGAGTGGCAAGATCATGTTGGAAATCAAACTTGTGCAGGGTTACCTCAAGAAGGGTAAAGCCACACAAAGCTGCCTCAGGTCAAAAAGCGGGAGTGCATGGCTGCATACAATCAGGGCTCGTTTGCCCTTCATATGCACTCTCGGAGCGTACCAATGGAATTACTCTGTCCGGCAGGCAGTTTGCCGGCACTGAAAACCGCCGTGGATAACGGGGCCGATGCCGTTTATATCGGTTTCAAGGATGACACCAATGCCCGCCACTTTGCCGGTCTCAACTTTACCGACAGCAAACTGGAGAAGGCGGTGGATTATGTGCATCAACATGGTCGCAAGCTGCATATTGCTATCAATACCTTTGCGCATCCCGGGGCCGATACTCGATGGAAACAGGCGGTTGATCGCGGAGTGGCCCTCGGCGCCGATGCGTTAATCATCGCCGATCTCGCCGTGCTGGAATATGCCAGCCGCCACTACCCCGAGATGGAACTCCATGTCTCGGTGCAGGCCAGCGCCACCAATGCCGCCGCCATTCGCTTCTATCAGCAGCAATTCAATGTCACACGGGTGGTGCTGCCCCGGGTGCTCTCCATGCATCAGGTCAAGCAACTGGCCCGCGAAACCGATGTTGGCCTTGAGGTATTCGCCTTTGGCAGCCTCTGCATCATGGCCGAGGGGCGCTGCTATCTCTCCTCCTACATGACTGGCGAGAGTCCCAACACCGTCGGCGCCTGCTCACCGGCCAAGTTCGTCCGTTGGGAAGAGACCCCGAATGGTCTCGAGTCGCGGCTCAACGAGGTGCTGATCGACCGCTATGGCCCGGGCGAAAATGCTGGCTATCCGACCCTGTGCAAGGGGCGTTTCGACGTGGATGGCCAGACCTACCACGCGCTGGAAGAGCCCACCAGTCTCAATACCCTGGGTCTCCTGCCAGAGCTGTTCAAGACTGGGATCCAGTCGGTCAAGATTGAAGGGCGCCAGCGCAGCCCCGCTTATGTGGAGCAAGTGACCCGGGTCTGGCGTGCAGCCATCGATGCCTATCAGGCCAATCCCGAGGCCTATCAGGTTAAAGCTGAGTGGGATGCCCAGCTAGCCCGCGTCTCCGAAGGTAGCCAAACTACCCTCGGCGCCTACCATCGTCAGTGGCAATAAGGAGTCCACCTATGCAATTTTCTCTCGGGCCTCTGCTCTTCTACTGGCCCAAAGCCGATACCGAATCCTTTTACCATGCCGCTGCCGACAGTCAGGCCGACATCATCTATCTGGGCGAGACGGTGTGCAGCAAGCGGCGCGAACTCAAAGTCGATGACTGGATTGCGCTGGCCCGTCAGGTCGCCAACTCCGGCAAGCAGGCGGTGCTCTCGACCCTCGCCCTTATCTCCGCCCCTTCCGAGCTCAAGGAGGTGAAGCGGCTGGTCGACAATGGCGATCTTATGGTCGAAGCCAACGATCTCGGTACGGTGCAACTCGCCTGGGAGGCTGGGATCCCCTTCGTCTGTGGCCCCGCCATCAACGCCTATAACGCCGATGTGCTGCGCATGCTGCTCAAACAGGGGATGAAACGCTGGGTCATGCCGGTGGAGCTCTCCCGTGACTGGCTGATCCAGCTCAATCAGGATCTGGGCTCCCTGCGCGACCAATTTGAGGTGGAGGTGTTTGCCTACGGCCATCTGCCGCTCGCCTACTCGGCGCGCTGCTTCACCGCCCGCTCCCTCGACAAACCGAAAGACAACTGCGAGCTCGCCTGCATCAACTACCCCACCGGACGACTGGCCAACAGCCGCGAGGGACAACGGGTGTTCAATCTCAACGGGATCCAGACCCAGTCCGGTTACTGCTACAACTTGGGTAACGAGCTGGCTGGTATGGAAGGTCTGGTGGATGTGGTCAGACTTTCACCGCAAGGGATGGAGACGCTGGAGATGGTGGCCCGCTTCAAAGCCAATCGGCAGGGCCAGGCTCCCCTCCCCTTGCAGCAAGGAAGCGACTGTAACGGCTACTGGCGCCAGATCCCCGGCATGAGCCTGGTGGAGTAAACCCGCCATTCGCCCAACAAAAAGGCCTCATCGCGAGGCCTTTTTTACCACTATCTGGCAGTGGATCAGGAGGGCTGATCACTCTTGTTACGAGCGCTCTGGGCACCTGGCGGCAAGGGTTTGCGCGCCATCAACTCCAGCTCCAACAGCGCATAGCGGTGCTCAATGAAGTCATAGACGTTGTTGGATAAGGCCAGCTTGAAGTAGCTGATGGCTTCCTTGCGGTTGCCTTTGCCCAGCTCGAACTTGCCCAGATAGAAGTAGGTTTCACACAGGCGCTCGGCAAGCTCCCGGTTATCCTTCACTCCTTTCACCACGTTGCCCATCAGCTGGGAAGCGTTGATCTCGCCGGTATAGAGGCGAACCAGATCCCAGTTCCAGGCATCGTCATCGTACTTGTTGAGACGCTCGCGCATCCGGCTCATGGCGGCCGAAGGGTCGAGTTTCTGCTCGGCCAGATAGAGCCAGATCACCCGATAGGGGTCTTCCGGCTGCGCCTCGTAGAAACGCTTCATATCGGCCGCGGCCAGCTCGGGACGGTTACCGTAATAGAGGGCGATGCCACGGTTGAGATAGGCATAGTCATAGTCCGGCGCCAGTTCGAGGGCGGAATCGAACGCATCATAGGCTTCGTCGTAATTCTGCTGCTGTACCAGATAGACGCCGATGAAGTTGTAGGCTTCGGCGAAATCCGGTTTCTCCCGCAGGGCACGGTTGAAATCGAGCCGCGCGAGGGAACGCAGACCAACCCGATCAAACACCACGGCACGCTCATAGAACAACTCTGCCCGTTGCTCGGTGGTCAGTTCCATTTCACTGAGCATCTGCCCGAGTCGGGCGAGCGCCAGCTCACTCTGGTAGGAGACCTGCAGGGGGGTCGCCAACACCAGTGAAGCAGGCTGCGGCTTGGGAACCTTGGGGGTGTTAACCTGACTGCTACTGCTGCAACCCCACATGGGAAGCAACAACAGGATACCGAGGAGGTATCCAATCCCTTTCCTGACGTTCAATGAACACTCCGACGCTTACGCTTGACCCCGCATATGGTAAAGGTCAACTGCCGCTTTGTCATGTAGCTGTGCCCCTCTACCTCAAATAAATCAGGATTCGACAGGGTATCCGGCATCGCACCAACCGCGAAAGCCGCCGTCGACGCTGATCACCTTGCGATAACCCATCTGTTGCAGGTTGTCCGCCGCCAGAATTGAGCGAAAACCACCACCACAATAGAGGTAGAGCTCGGTCTCAAGATCCGGGAACTGGGTCTCGATATCCCGCTCAATCACGCCACGACCCAGATATCGGGCACCGGGCAGATGGCCTTTGGCCCACTCGCTCTCTTCCCGCACGTCGATTAGGTGAAACGTGCGCCCTTCATCCTGCCAGCGCTTGATCTGGTGAACATCGGTTTCGGTGATGCGGGAGCGGATCCCGTCAACCAGCGCCAAAAAACGGGGATTGTGATGCATGACAAACTCCTGTTGTTTAAATCATGTGCGTCAGCAAACGACACGCAGAGATAAGAAAAGAGCGCCATGAGGCGCTCTTCACTGTTACGGCAGGATTTCCTGTTGGTCCGCACCCTCTTTCTCTACCTGGGTTGGCAGCATGTGCTCGCGCTTGACGCCGAGGAACATGGCAAACGCACTCGCCACATAGATGGAGGAGTAGGTACCGAACGCCACACCGATCACCATGGCCACGGCAAAACCGTGGATCAGCGCACCGCCCTTGAGCAGCAGCGCCAGCACCACGATAAAGGTAAGGCCGGAGGTGATGATGGTACGACTCAGGGTCTCGGTCATGGAGAGATCCAGAATGTACTCGGTATCCCCTTTACGCACCTTGCGGAAGTTCTCCCGCAAGCGGTCGAACACCACGATGGTATCGTTAAGGGAGTAACCCACCAGGGTCATCAGCGCCGCCAGTACGGTCAGGTCGAACTCGTACTGGAAGTAGGCAAAGACACCTAGCGTGATCACCACGTCGTGCACCAGGGAGAGAATGCCCCCCAGCGCCAGACGCCATTCGAAACGCACTGCCACGTAGGCCAGGATACAGAGGATGGAGGCCAGCATGGCCAGCGCACCGTCTGTCGCCAGTTCATCACCCACGGAAGGGCCGACGAACTCAACGCGTTTGAGCACTGCGCCCTCGTCGAGCTGCTTGGCCGCCGCCAGCACTTCGTTACCCTGTTGTTCTACCTTGACCCCCTCTTTCGGGGTCAGGCGGAACAGCACGTCACGGCTGGAGCCAAAGTGTTGCAGGGTTGCCCCTTCAATCTTCTGCTCTTCCAGAGCGTCGTGGATCTTGTCCAGGCTCACCGACTGCTGGAACCCCACCTCGATGGTGGTACCACCGGTAAAGTCCAGACCCCAGTTCAGACCCCGATCAAACAGGAAGAACAGGGCTACCACCATCAGCACGGAAGAGAAAACCACACCCGGCTTGGCATAGCGCATAAACGGGATCGGTTTTTCAAAATGTAGAATCTGAAACATCTCTCTATCCTCAGATGGGCAGCTTGTCGATACGCCGTCCACCCCAAGCCAGGTTGATAATGGCACGGGAAACTGTGATGGCAGTAAACATGGAGGCGGTCAGACCAATGCCCAGCGTCA
The DNA here is from genome assembly GCF_027706025.1 of Aeromonas sp. Y311-2. NCBI lineage: Bacteria > Pseudomonadati > Pseudomonadota > Gammaproteobacteria > Aeromonadales > Aeromonadaceae > Aeromonas > Aeromonas sp. Y311-2. The sequence continues at coordinate 94,596 of NZ_JAPDCL010000016.1, forward strand.
GAGCAAAGCCCTTGATGGCGCCAGTACCGATACCGAACAGGATCACACAGGTGATCAGCGAGGTCACGTTGGAGTCGGCGATGGTGGAGAATGCCCGATCAAAGCCCAGATGGATGGCTTGCTGAACACCGCGACCGTTGCGGATCTCTTCACGAATACGCTCGTAGATCAGCACGTTGGCATCCACCGCCATACCCAGCGTCAGGACGATACCGGCGATACCCGGCAGGGTCATGGTGGCACCAGGGATCATCGACATGATGCCGACAATCAACACCAGGTTCATACAGAGCGCCAGGTTGGCAACCCAGCCGAACGCGCGGTAGTAGATCCCCATGAACAGCACGATCACCAGCATGGCCCAGCCGATGGCTTCCATACCGCTGTCGATGTTCTGTTGACCCAGGCTCGGGCCAATGGTGCGCTCTTCCACGATCTGGATCGGGGCGATCAGGGCACCGGCACGCAGCAGCAGCGCCAGGTTGTGGGCTTCGTTGGCGTTGTCGATACCTGTGATACGGAACTGGCTGCCAAGACGCGACTGGATGGTGGCGACGTTGATCACCTCCTCCTGCTTGCGGAACTTGCGCTTGCCATCCGGACCCGGTTGACCGACCGGCTTGTACTCGATGAAGACGGTCGCCATCCCTTTACCGACGTTATCCTTGGTAAAGTTGGCCATCTTGTTGCCACCCTGGCCATCCAGCTTGATGTTGACCTGGGGACGGCTGTACTCGTCGAAACCGGACTGGGCACCCACGATGTGGTCACCGGTCAGGATCACCCGCTTTTGCAGCACCACGGGACGACCATTGCGATCGTTGTAGACCTTGGAGCTGGGCGGGACACGGCCATCGGCCGCAGCCTGGATGTCGGCAGTCTCATCGACCATGTGGAATTCCAGGGTCGCGGTTGCACCCAGGATCTCCTTGGCGCGGGCGGTATCCTGAATACCGGGCAGTTCAACGACAATGCGCTCGGCGCCTTGCTGTTGTACCAGCGGCTCGGCCACGCCCAGTTCGTTGACCCGGTTACGGATGATGGTGATGTTCTGCTCGAGGGCGTACTTCTTCACTTCCTTTATCTTGGCTTCGCTCAGACCAGCCAGCAGGATGAACTCATCCCCTTTCTGCTCGGTAGTGAAGGTCAAATCAGGGTTCTGACGACGCAGATGAGAAACGGCGCGTTCCTGATCGGCTTCGTCACGGAAGATCACCTGCACCTGATCACCGACCCGGCGCACGCCGGAGTAACGGATCTTCTGGGTGCGCAGCTCGGAGCGGAAATCCTGCACCATCTGCTCTTGCTGCTTGGTCAGTGCTTCGGCCATGTCCACTTCCATCAGGAAGTGCACACCACCGCGCAGATCAAGACCCAGCTTCAGAGGCGCCGCACCGATGGCTTCGAGCCAGGCGGGAGTGGAAGGTGCCAGGTTGAGTGCGGTAATGAAGTTGTCGCCCAGCTTGTTGGCAACGATATCGCGCGCCTTCAGCTGGTCTTCGGTGTTCTTGAAACGGATCAGGATAAAACCGTGCTCGAATGCAGCATGTTTGACCGGGATCTTGGCCGCTTCAAGGGTCTCTTTCACCAGATCAAGAGTATCTAGCTTGACTTCGGCACCACGGCTGGCAGAAACCTGCAAAGCCGGATCTTCGCCGTAAAGATTGGGGGCTGCATATAGAAAACCGATGGCGATCACCAGGATCACCATCAGGTATTTCCACAGCGGATAGCGATTCAACACGCTGTGCTCCTTGGGAGATTAAAGGGACTGGATAGAACCCTTGGGCAGAACGGCAGAGACGAAGTCCTTTTTGATGGTGACTTGAGTCTGGTCGTTCAGGGCGATCACCAGGTAATCGCTGTCTGCAGCCACTTTGGCAATTTTGCCAACCAGGCCACCGGAAGTGAGCACTTCATCACCCTTTGACAAGGAGCTCATCAGATTGCGGTGATCCTTGGCACGTTTGGCCTGGGGACGATAGATCATGAAGTAGAAGATCAGGCCGAATACGGCCAGCATGATGATCATTTCCATACCACCACCCTGTGCACCCGGTGCTGCGCCTTCTGCATACGCCTTGGAGATAATGCTCATTTAACAACCTCTTATTGATGTAGATTTAAAAAAACAAAATTATATGTTGTTGTTATTTAACGTCATTTTCAGCTAACGGAGGCACAGGCTTCCCTTGCCGACGGTAAAACTCTGTTACAAAGTCGTCTAATTTACCCTGCTCGATCGCGTCCCGCAAACCCTGCATCACACGCTGGTAGTAACGCAGGTTATGAATCGTATTCAGACGGGCACCGAGGATCTCGTTGCACTTGTCCAGATGGTGCAGGTAGCTACGGCTGTAGTTCTTGCAGGTGTAGCAATCGCATTCGGCATCCAGGGTGCTGGTGTCGTTGCGGTGCTGGGCATTGCGGATCTTCACCACGCCATCGGTGGTGAACAGGTGGCCGTTGCGGGCGTTGCGGGTCGGCATGACGCAGTCGAACATGTCGATACCACGGCGCACCCCTTCCACCAGATCTTCCGGCTTGCCGACCCCCATCAGGTAGCGCGGCTTGTCGGCCGGAATTTTCGGGCAGACGTGCTCGAGGATGCGATGCATGTCCTCTTTGGGTTCGCCCACGGCCAGACCACCGACCGCATAACCGTCGAAACCGATCTCCAGCAGCCCCTTGAGGGAGACATCCCGCAGATCTTCGTAGACCGAGCCCTGAATGATGCCGAACAGGGCGTTCTTGTTGCCCAGCGCATCAAACTTGTCGCGGGAGCGCTTGCCCCAGCGCAGGGACATCTCCATGGACTTGCGCGCTTCTTCATAAGTGGCCGGGTACGGGGTGCACTCGTCGAAGATCATCACGATGTCGGAGCCCAGATCGTACTGGATCTCCATGGACTTCTCGGGGTCGAGGAAGATCTTCTCGCCATTGATTGGGTGACGGAAGTGGACGCCCGCTTCGGTGATCTTGCGAATATGGCCCAGGCTGAACACCTGGAAACCACCGGAGTCGGTCAGGATCGGGCCCTGCCAGTTCATGAAGTCATGCAGATCGCCGTGGGCACGCATCACTTCCTGACCCGGACGCAGCCAGAGGTGGAAGGTGTTACCCAGCAGGATCTGGGCGCCGGTTTCACGCACTTCTTCCGGGGTCATCCCCTTGACGGTGCCGTAAGTCCCGACCGGCATAAAGGCCGGCGTTTGTACCACACCACGTTCAAAGACCAGTTGACCGCGACGGGCACGGCCGTCGGTGGTTTTCAGTTCAAATTTCATTGCTACCTCGGCTGCGTCAGATAAACAGTCTGACAATAGGAGGGCCGCGCACGGCCCGGTAAATAAGCTGAAGCTTATGCTTCAACCTGGCGACGGGTGACGAACATGGCGTCCCCGTAGCTGAAGAAACGGTACTGCCCGGCCACGGCTGCCTGATAGGCCGCCATCACGTTGTCATAACCGGCAAAGGCGCTGACCAGCATGATCAGGGTCGACTCCGGCAGATGGAAGTTGGTGACCATGGCATCGACAATCTGGAACTTGTAACCGGGGAAGATGAAGATATCGGTGTCACTAAAGAAGGGCGCCAGCGGTTTGCCCTGCGCCAGGGTGACCTTGGCCGCGCTCTCCAGCGAACGGACCGAGGTGGTGCCAACGGCAATCACCCGACCACCACGGGCACGGGTGGCCGCGATGGCATCTACCACCTCTTGCGGCACTTCCGCATACTCGGAGTGCATGTGGTGATCTTCAATCTTCTCAACCCGCACCGGCTGGAAGGTCCCCGCCCCTACATGCAGGGTGACGAAGGCCGTTTCAACCCCTTTGGCCCGAATTTTCTCAAGCAGCGGCTCATCAAAGTGCAGGCCGGCGGTCGGCGCGGCGACGGCGCCCGGCTTTTGATTGTAAACGGTCTGGTAGCGCTCCTTGTCGGCATCCTCGTCGGGACGGTCGATATAGGGGGGCAGCGGCATGTGGCCAATGGCCTCCAAAATCTCCAGCACCGGACGCGGGTCGAGGAAGTGGATCTCGAACAGGGCGTCGTGGCGGGCACGCATCTCTGCCTCCACACCACCATCCATGATCATCCGGGTGCCGGGCTTGGGCGCCTTGGAGGCACGGACATGGGCCAGCACGCTGTGCTCGTCCAGAATGCGCTCGACCAGTACCTCCAGCTTGCCGCCGCTGGCCTTCTGGCCAAACATGCGCGCCGGAATGACACGGGTGTTATTGAATACCAGCAGGTCACCCGGATTGAGCTGATCCAGCACATCCACAAATTGACCGTGGCGCAGGGCGCCAGTTTGACCATCGAGCTGCAACAGGCGGCTGGCGGTACGCTCTGCCATCGGATAGCGGGCAATCAGCTCGTCTGGCAGATCAAAATGAAAATCGGATACTTGCATCTTTCACCTCGGGGGGAATCGGCGGCTAGTCTAGTTATCCCCATCTTCCAAGGCAACCCAAAAGACCAAAAACCCAAGAGAGACAAGGGGTAGCGAGCAATATTGAGACACACCTCCGGTTAATGATTCTTTAATGTTCTGTATTGACCCTGATCATGTTTTGCCAATGGGCGCTGGGCTAGGGTGAAAGCAGATACACAAGGAGGCCCACCATGATGACCCTATCCGAAATCATGACCGAACACCCCTTCACTCTGGGTCCGTCAAACAGTGTCAAACAAGCGATGGACCTGATGCAGCAGGAGCGGATCCGCCACATTCCCATCGTCGACGAGCAGCACCACCTGCTGGGGCTGGTGACCCTCACCGATATCCTGGCCACCCGGGAATCCAAGCTGCTGCTCATCAGCCCGGAGCGGGAAGCCGAATTTACCGACAGCGTGCAACTCGACGAGATCATGACACGGCAAGTGGCGAGCGTAGATCCTCACGCCGGCATCAAGGAGGCGGCACTTTACCTGCAGCGACACAGATATGGCTGCCTGCCGGTACTCAAAGGACGCAAGCTGATCGGCATTGTCACCGAGTCGGACTTCATTGCCGTGGCCATCAACCTGCTGGAATTGATGGAAGAGCAGGAACCACCTACCGACTTCTGATAGATTTGGTTGTAATTAAATTACAATAAAAGCGTTTTCAGCCGTCAAAACAAGCTGAAATGATGAAACACTTTCATTTTGATTGAAAAATTACACCAAATGCTTGCCTTGTGATCTGCGTCACACTATCATCCTCTCATGCAATAGTTGCCGAGGGGGAGACGAGGGATTGTGCACCCATTATCTTCCTCTCATATGTCTGCAAGTTTGCACACCCCGTAGTTAGTCTTTGCTGTAAAGCATTTGTTTATATAGCCATTCCTTGTTTGATGACCCGGCCCTGTCGTTGCGATAGCGCCGGGATTTTTTTTATCTGCGCCTTTCGGCCTCCCCTTGCCAGCACATCCCCATCGCTGCGACCAACGGCCTCAACCTCCTCGCCACCTGTTTGCACCACCGTTTATCTCATCGCGTCATCGTGGCTCTGCACACCCCTTCTTATGCCTTGAAAAGGCGATGCAGCGCACAGACATTGAACCACGACAAGGAGTTATCTCAGTAGGTCAGAGATATTCATGTTAGGTACAGCCATAGTGAGCTATCTAATAAGTAGATTTAAGCGATTCAAAATTGCGGCTTTTATCGATTAACGGAAGCCCCTATGATGAATCCATCGAAAGTTAAGCGCCTCGTCTGGCAAGACTCTTCAACACCAGACCGGCATATGTACATCACCAAGGAGCAATTACATGTCTACCTACATCAACACTGAAATCAAGCCGTTCAATGCTACCGCCTACCACAATGGCAAATTCGTTCAGGTGTCTGACGCTGACCTGAAAGGCAAGTGGTCCGTGGTCTTCTTCTACCCGGCTGACTTCACCTTCGTTTGCCCGACCGAGCTGGGCGACCTGGCTGACAACTACGCTGAATTCCAGAAGCTGGGCGTCGAGATCTACTCTGTCTCTACCGATACCCACTTCACTCACAAAGCATGGCACGACACTTCTGACACCATTCAGAAGATCCAGTACCCGATGATTGGTGACCCGACTGGTACCATCACCCGCAACTTCGGCGTGATGATCGAAGAAGCTGGTCTGGCTGACCGCGGTACCTTCGTAATTGACCCGCAGGGCATCATCCAGATCGTCGAGATCAACGCCGGCGGCATCGGCCGTGACGCACTGGAACTGCTGCGCAAAGTCAAAGCAGCCCAGTACGTTGCCTCCCACCCGGGTGAAGTGTGCCCGGCTAAATGGAAAGAAGGCGAAGCCACTCTGGCCCCGTCCCTGGATCTGGTAGGCAAGATCTAAGCCTCCCGCTTCCAAGACCGGCCCGCATAAGGGCCGGTCTGCTTTCCGGCATTGCCAAATAGGCCTGAAAGCAGACCGACTCACATTTAATGCCAACTCGCCATTACAAGAAGGAATTCGACCATGTTGGATACCAACCTCAAACAACAGCTGAACACCTATCTGCAGTACATCGTCAATCCCATCGAGATCAGCGTGTCCGGCAACGACAGCGACAAATCTGCAGAGCTGCTGGCACTGGCCAGCGAGATCGCCGAGATGTCCCCCAAGATCACCCAGACCTCTGGCACTGCCGCTCGCAAGCCTTCCATGAGTGTCGCGCCGCAGGGCCAAGCCCCGCGCGTTCACTTTGCCGGCATCCCCATGGGTCATGAATTTACCTCTCTGGTGCTCGCCCTGCTGCAAAGCGGCGGCCACCCCTCCAAGGCCGATGCGGCCGTGCAGGAGCAGATCCGCAATCTCAAGGGTGAGTTCCACTTCGAGACCTATATCTCCCTCTCCTGCCACAACTGCCCGGACGTAGTACAGGCCCTCAACCTGATGGCGACCCTGAACCCCGGCATCACTCACACCATGATCGACGGCGCCCTGTTCCAGGAAGAGGTCAATGAGCGTCAAATCATGGCGGTACCGAATGTCTACCTGAACGGCCAACCGTTCAGCCAAGGGCGGATCTCGCTGGAAGAGATCGTCGCCAAACTTGACACAGGTGCTGCCGAGCGCAAGGCAGCCGAGCTGAATGAGAAAGATCCCTACGATGTGCTGGTCGTGGGCGGTGGCCCGGCTGGCGCCGCAGCGGCCATCTATGCCGCTCGTAAAGGCATTCGCACCGCCATCGTTGCCGAACGTTTCGGTGGTCAGGTGATGGACACCGTCGGCATCGAGAACTTTATCTCAGTGCCCTACACCGAAGGCCCCAAGCTGGCCGCCAGCCTGGAGCAGCACGTCAAAGAGTACGGCGTGGAAGTGATCACCGAACAGCGCGCCGCCGCCATCAGCAAAGATGGATATGTGAACGTGGATCTCGCCTCTGGTGCCACCTTGAAGAGCCGCGCCGTGATCCTGGCTACCGGTGCCCGCTGGCGCGATCTGAACGTACCGGGCGAGCTTGAGTACCGCACCAAGGGCGTGGCCTACTGCCCGCACTGCGATGGTCCCTTCTTCAAGGGCAAGCGAGTAGCTGTGATCGGTGGCGGTAACTCCGGTATCGAGGCGGCCATCGATCTGGCTGGCATCGTCGAGCATGTGACTGTGGTGGAGTTCGCCGACACCCTGCGTGCCGATGAAGTGCTGCAGAAGAAGGCTCGCTCCATGGGCAATATCGACATCATCATGAGCGCGCGCACCACCGAAGTGATCGGTGATGGCACCAAGGTGGTCGGTATGGACTACGAAGATCGCACCACAGGTGAGATCAAACACCTGGCGGTGGCGGGTATCTTCGTCCAGATCGGCCTGGTACCGAACACCGAGTTCCTGAAAGGGAGCGAGATTGCCCTGACCCGCTTTGGCGAGATCGAGATCGATACCAAGGGCGCGACCTCCCTGCCCGGCGTCTACGCCGCAGGGGATGCCACCACGGTACCGTTCAAGCAGATCATCATCTCCATGGGCGCTGGCGCCACCGCCGCACTGGGTGCATTTGATTACCTCATCCGCAACCCTGCTCCTGAATCGACCAAGGCTGATGCTGTAACCGCCTGATAAACCCCGCCAACAAAAAGCCGACGCGCGATTAAGTAAACACGAGCGTCGGCTTTTTTATATCTGCATCGATGTGCAATAAAAACCCCGCAGCAAATGGCGGGGTTGTTCATGACTGGACTTAAACGACGGGCATCACTCCAGCAAGAAAACAGCCTCGATATTATCACTTACCGTGATCTGCTGTTGTTGATAGCTGTTGTCCGCCATATCCGGCGCGGGAGCAGCCATCGCCATGGCCTGCACCACCTTCAGGTTGCGGCTGTAGGCGGTAATGGGCGAAGCATTGCGGTACTCCACACTGTAGACCTTGCCAAGCTTCATACCGAACGCCTTGGCCAGAGATTCAGCCTTGGTTTTGGCATCCTCAACTGCTTTCAAACGGGCCTGCTCCTTGATGACCTGCGGCGACTTCAACCCGTACTCAATCTGGGATACAGACTCCAGCCCGGCTTTGAGGGCGGTATCCATCAGGGGGCTCAATTTATCCAGTTGATAGAGTTTGACCGCCAATTGCCGTTGGGCACGATACCCCAACAATACCGGCTTCTTGTTCTCGCCATACTGATATTCCGGAGAGACCATCAGGTTGCCAGCCTCAACATCGCTGCGCTTGATCCCCAACCCTTCCAGTTGGCTGAAAAAGGCTGCGACCTTGGTATCGACCTGCTGCTTGGCCTTGAGGCCCTGCTTATCCAGTGCACTCACCGCCACATTGAGGGTGAGCATATCGGGTTCGGTCTTCTGCTCGGCATAACCGCTCACCACCAGATGGGGCGCTTGCGGCACTTCAATCGCCAGCAGCGGAGCACTGACAACCAGAGCGGAAAGAGTAAGAAGGGGACGCCACATAGAAAAAAACCTCAATCGGAAAGATTGAGGCCATTATGCCCGTGCAGCTGCGGGATTCATATATCGTGCAAGGGGGGGAGCTGATCCAGTATCTGATTGGTCAGATCGAGACTAATGGTGACCATGCTGCCGGGATCCTGGCTCTGGTTTGCCATATCCAGCGCAGGAGCCGCGCCACAGACCAACACCTCATCATCGAAATGGAACGAGTCCCACGACAGAACGTGTCCTTGCACCGCCTGTCCGATATTGGTGCCACCACTATCCTCCTCCATCGCAGACCAAGGGATGGTATCAGATGGTCCTAGCAAATCTTGCAACAACGGAGAGTGAAAACTGGCCAGCGGATATTCCTGCTGCCCCTGATGATGGCCAACCAGAATCATGTTATGGGCAGACTCGGTATCCATGACCGGCACATAAGTGATAGAGGCAGTAGCGAAGTCAACATAGAGCGAGCCCGCTACATCACCGGCCTCATTCTCAATCTCCATCCCATCCAGCCGATCCCCCGCGATCGAGGCCTGATAGCCAAACTGGCCTGCGCAGGTAATGTTCCCCTGCCCATCCCAGCTATAACGGATGCCATCAATGTCGACCCAGTTGAATGACTGCATGATTAACCCTCTCCTCTACTGCCGCTATCTTATCCATCCCCTTGAGGAAAAAACAGGGGCCAGGCAAGCCCGGCCCCAAGACAAGGTTACGGATCAACCTTCAAGTTACCGTCATCCAGCAACTTCTGAATAATCTGCAAGTCACTGTTACCCAGGGTCGTCAAGTCAATACTGTCAAATTTTATGACGTGGGTGGTTCCTCCATTCGTACCATCCAAATCAATAGTCAATGTTGATTTGTTTGTGCCTGGCCCATCACTACTGAAATTGAGGTACGCATCAAGCGAACCAGAGTTGGCATGTTCGCCAGTGAGCAACTCGCTTATATCCAGTACATCTCCGCCAGTGCCGGTGGTGAAGTCTTTGATGACATCCACACCACCGATATCACCCGCCCCCCACTTAAAGGTGTCTTTACCGCCTCCACCTGTCAGGGTGTCGCCATCAGCACCACCAAGGAGCAAGTCATCGCCGCCACCACCGCTCAAGATGTCGCTTCCAACCAAACCGCTCAGTACGTTGGCATTGCCATCCCCCGTCAGACTGTCGTTGAACATGGAACCCACCAGATTTTCCATATTGCTCAGACTGTCAGTACCCGCACCACCGGTCGCCTGATTATTACCATTGACCTTAACAGTGACACCGGCCGTACTATCGATGTAACTGGCCGTGTCGTTGCCAGCACCACCGTTCAAGGTATCGTTGCCTGCACCGCCAACAAGAATGTCGTTACCCTCGCCACCATTCAAAGCGTCGTTACCGGCACCGCCCAGCAGAATATCATTTCCAGCATTGCCGTTGAGCGTATCCGCCCCCGTCCCGCCGATGAGGATCTCGTCCAGATATCCTCCTGTGAGCGTTGCCCCGCTTTGAACATCCACGAAGACCTTGGCCGTATCTGTGGTCGAGCTATTGGTGTAGTTGAATGACCCTTCGTAGCTACTGGGGGTTGCGCTGCCAGAGGTATCATCGAACGTCACCGAACCCGCGTTATCTGTCACTGTCCCACCAACGGCCCCAGAGACGCCCGTAATAATCTGGGTCGCAGCCAGCGGCCCGGTATCATTGACAAGCAACGCCCAATCCGGAACGGTTGCAGGGTCCTGGTTGGTGATGATGAAATCATCGCGTACCACCGTCGGACCAACCGCTGGCTTGATCACGATGGCCAGAGTGCTGGACGCTGTGTCCCCGTCCTTATCGGTAATGCCATAGCCCACGACCTGGTTTATGCCCCCTGCCGGTATAGAAGACGGCGGAGTATAGGTATACGCCCCGTTGTCCATATCTACCTTGAGGGTGCCGCCAGCCAGCGCAATAGTCCATTCGTTTGTTGATTGGTTAAAGGTCCCAACCGACGTACCGCCAGAAACACCCGATGTATCCGTGTTCTGGTTGTAGGTATAGGTTACCCCCCCCACAGTAATGGAGCTGAGCCAGCCACCATCCGCCCCGGCACTGGCCACTATGCCGTTGATCATTTGACCCGCCAGCGGTGGCGCAATAACAGTACTCAAAAGCGTAGCGGCCAATTGGCTGAAATCAGTCACAACCACAGCGGTTGTATTCGCCGGGCTGGCGCCACTGACGCCATTGTAAGCGATGGGGTCAAGTGCAGACTGTGTAGAGCCTGAGCCCATCCCTAGCGCAAACGAGTTGATATTGTTTGCTGTAAGGAAATCAGCCCAATCTTTGGTTTCTCCACTCAGTGTTGGGCCGTCACCATCTATGCCATTACCACCACCAAGGGCGTTATTGCCATCCGGGACAGAAGCGGCTGAGCCACTCAATGCATTCGCAGTGGGCTGACCATCTGACATGAAATAGGAGACATTTTGTGCATTAGTCTGCCTGCCTGTATCGCCAAAGGCCTTGATCGCCTCATTTAGAGCATCGTCATAGTTAGTACCACCTGATGGTTGCAGCCCCAATATGGTCGACTTGGCCACATCCACATTGACCCAGATACTGGTTGGGTTAGTAGCAGAGGATGCAAATGTGATGATATTGACCATAACGGTGCCATAGGCACTGTACTTGTCGAGCAACTCCAAGGCAGATTTTTGCATCACCTGCATCCGGGTCATGCCTTGATAGCCCGATGGATCACCCATACTGCCGGAAATATCGAGGATCAACATCAGGTTGGTATTTTGCACCTGAGTGGCCTGACCCGAGTTGGTTACTGCATTCGCCGTCGGGATGTCGTCATCGACGTTGATGGTCAGGCTGCCATCCACGCTGTCTTTGTCGGCATCGGTAACACGGTAGTTCAGCGTGAAGGTGGCGTTATTCTCGTCATTACCGTCGGCATGCTTGATCGGCGCATTCTGCGTCACGCTGTAGGCACCCGTGGCGCTGTTCAGCGTCACCGTCAGCACGGTCACGCCAGCCTGTTTGACCAGCAGTGAACCACCAGACCCCGCTTCATAGGTGTAACCGCCCGGTGCGCCACTGGTCAGCCACTGGATGCTGCCAGCGCCGTCGGCACCGAAGCTGTGGCCCAGAATTCCGCTGACGTTGACCGCGTTCGGGTCGTCGCCCGTGCCGCCAGCTATGCCGCCCGCCAGGGCATCATCGTCCAGTTGCACTGCTGCGTTAGCGCTGACCGTCGGGATGTCGTCGTCGACGTTGATGGTCAGGCTGCCATCCACGCTGTCTTTGTCGGCATCGGTAACACGGTAGTTCAGCGTGAAGGTGGCGTTATTCTCGTCATTACCGTCGGCATGCTTGATCGGCGCATTCTGCGTCACGCTGTAGGCACCCGTGGCGCTGTTCAGCGTCACCGTCAGCACGGTCACGCCAGCCTGTTTGACCAGCAGTGAACCACCAGACCCCGCTTCATAGGTGTAACCGCCCGGTGCGCCACTGGTCAGCCACTGGATGCTGCCAGCGCCGTCGGCACCGAAGCTGTGGCCCAGAATTCCGCTGACGTTGACCGCGTTCGGGTCGTCGCCCGTGCCGCCAGCTATGCCGCCCGCTAGGGCATCATCGTCCAGTTGCACTACTGCGTTGGCGCTGATACTCGGGCCATCGTCTTTGAAGCTGATAACTTTACCGATATCTAGTCGACCGCTAGTGTGGTCACCATCCTTATCGGTAACGGTCAGTGTCAAACTTATATGGCCAGAGCCGAGGAATTTGACTTCATCGGGATCAGAAGTCGGATGTTCAATAGCTCGTAATTGATCAAGAGTTACTTTACCGCTGCCGTCAACGCTAAGGTTAAACACCAACTGACCGGTGGTTATAGTACGCCCTTCAATCGTTGAGCCATTCATAACTAGTCTGATCTGTTCACCTGTTGTTGTATCAATCAAGCCTGAATTTACATTTTGTATGCTCAAGCTGTAGCTCTTGGATCCCAGACCATCTGCCCCCGGCTGTACGTTGAACACACCACTAAAGTCAGCTGTTGCATCATGATTGAGGTTGGACTCATCGACCTGCAACTGCACAGCACCGCCCCAAGTCACAGTGGTACTGACATCGTTGTAGTCATAATCCGAGTTGAGGGTCATATCCTCCCAATTTTGGTTGCCTGCGCTACCAGTATCCTGCAAATGTGAACCGCCAGGGTTGAGGCTCGCATCGCTGAACACGATGTTGGCACCATCGGCCCCACTCAACGCAGTGCTGCCAACGAATGCCTGCCACTTGCCATTAATAAACTGGAATGTGACGGCGGCACCATCGCCAAGACCGGGATTGGCACCTCCATTGGGGATAACAAAGAATCCGGTATGAGCAGGATCCAACGAACTGATATCTGTCTGGCTTCCCACACTCTGACTGTGAACATTTGCCCAGATGACTTTGCCGGACAACGGGGTGCCATCATCACCTTTGATGTAATAGCCATAGCTATTTGAATAACCGGCGTTGCTACCCAGGAAAGTGACTGAAGAAGTCAGGGACAGCTCACCCACCTGGATTGTCGGCGTATCATCGTTAATTGTGACTGCAAGTACGCCACTGGCACTATCCCCGTCACCATCTGTCACCTTGTAGCCCACATTGAGGGTGAGAGTGTCTTCGGTATCAACCCCTGTGTGCATCAATGGCTGCAGAAGTTTCACCGAGTAGGCACCAGTGCTCGGGTCGGTAATGGTGACCGTCATCAAGACACCACGAGTGGAACTGATAGACAAGGTTCCACTTTGGGCATCCCACGTTGAGGTCACACTTTCACTTCCCAACGCATTAGGCCCGGAGAGTTCAAGCGATTTGAGGCCATCAGCCCCGGCCTGATAAACCAGATTGCCCGTGACGCTGGTGTTGGCCCCTGCCACATCACCAGAACCACCATTGATCCCGCCAACAAGGCCTTCATCGTCAAGTACCAAGGCAGCCTGGACATTGTTTGCTTTGGGACCGTCATCCTCGAAGCGGAACACACCGTTGGCGCCCAGGTCCACAGACGCGCTGGCGCTATCGCCGTCGGCATCGGTCACGGTCTGCACCAGGGTCAGCACACCCTGACCCAGCGTCAGCGCCACGCTGTCATCCGCATTGGTGGTGTCGCCGTGCCAGACGTTGTCCAGCAGGGCCAGGGTCACTTCGCCGGTGGT